>JBQTIM010000164.1:0-18152 GCA_052388135.1 Elusimicrobiota bacterium | reverse complement strand
CGGTGCCGCCCTTGGCGATGTCCTGGTAGCTTTTGACCTGGGCTTTGCCTTGCTTGCTCAGGACTTGCAGGATGGACGCCGTCAGCGTGGTCTTGCCGTGGTCCACGTGGCCGATGGTCCCCACGTTCACGTGCGGTTTCGTGCGCTCAAATTTGGGCTTTGCCATAAATTCGTTTCCTCCTTAGATCAATCGAAAAATCGTCGGCGATCAGCGCGGTGCGGTTCCGCTCTCCACGGCCCCGCGGTATTTCTGCACGATCTCCTCGGCCACGTTGCGCGGGACTTCCTCGTAGTGGCTGGGTTCCATGGAATACGTGGCCCGTCCCTGGGACAGGGAGCGCAGGGTCGTGGCGTATCCGAACATTTCGGACAAAGGGATGTGGCCGTGAATGATGATGACGTTGGCCTTGCGCTCCTGCTGCTCCATTTTGCCGCGGCGGCGGTTGAAGTCGCCCACCACGTCGCCCACGTAGTCCTCGGGCGTGGTGACGGCGATCTTCATGATGGGCTCCAGCAGGCTGGGGCTCGCCCTCCTGGAGCCGTCCTTCAGCGCCATGGACGCGGCGATCTTGAAGGCCATTTCGTTGGAGTCCACCTCGTGGAAGCTGCCGTCGAAAAGGGTGGCGCGGAAGTCCACCATGGGGTAGCCGGCCAGGACGCCGGACTCCAGGGATTCCCGCAGGCCTTTTTCCACGGCGGGGATGTACTCCCGGGGAACGCGGCCGCCCTTGATCTTGTCCACGAACTCAAAGCCTTTGCCGGCTTCCAGGGGCTCGATCTCGAGCCACACGTGGCCGTACTGGCCGCGGCCGCCGGTCTGCTTGATGTATTTGCCCTCGGCCTCCACCTTTTTGCGGATGGTCTCGCGGTAGGCCACCTGTGGCTTGCCGACGTTGGCCTGGACGTTGAACTCGCGTTTCATGCGGTCCACGATGATCTCGAGGTGCAGTTCGCCCATGCCGGCGATGATGGTCTGGTTCGTTTCCTCGTCGGTGCGGACGCGGAAAGTGTGTCTTCCTCGGCCAGGCGGCCCAGGGCCACGCCGAGCTTCTCTTCGTCCGCCTTGGACTTGGGCTCGATGGCCACGGAGATGACGGGCTCCGGAAATTTCATGCTTTCCAAAACGATGGGGTGGTCCTCGTCGCAAAGGGTCTCGCCCGTGACCACCTGCTTCAGGCCCACGCCGGCGGCGATGTCGCCCGCGTAGAGCTCTTCGACTTCCTCGCGCTTGTTGGCGTGCATGCGGAGGATGCGTCCCAGGCGCTCGCGGCTGCCCCGGTTGGCATTGTAGATATAGGAACCGGAGGTCATTTTCCCGGAGTACACCCGGAAAAAGGTCAGCTTGCCCACGTGCGGGTCGGCGGCGATCTTGAAGGCCAGGGCCGAAAAGGGCGCGTCGTCGGAGGTGGGACGCGTGATTTCCTCTTCCGTTTTGGGGTGGTAGCCCTTTGTCGGGGGCACGTCCAGCGGCGAGGGCAGGTAATCGCAGACCGCGTCCAGCATGGGCTGGACGCCCTTGTTCTTAAAAGAGGAGCCGCACATCATGGGGTAAAATTTTCCGGTCATGGTGGCTTTGCGCAGAACTTTTTTGATCTCTTCCTTGGAGACTTCCTTGCCCTCCAAGTATTTGGCCGCGAGCTCGTCGTCCTGGTCCGCCAGGGCTTCGATCATTTTTTCCCGGTATTCCTTGGCTCTTTCAACCAGGTCGGCGGGTATGTCTTTCGCCTCGAACGTGGCGCCCAGCTCCTCGCCGGACCAAATCAGGGCCTTCATTTCTATCAGGTCCACGACGCCGACGAAGCTGGATTCCGATCCGATGGGAATCTGGATGGGCACGGGTTTGACGCCCAGCTTCTCGCTGACGGATTTTTCGCACTCGTAGAAATCGGCGCCGATCTTGTCCATCTTGTTGGCGAAGATGATGCGCGGCACGTGGTATTGGTCCGCCAGGCGCCAGTTGGTTTCCGACTGGGGCTCCACGCCCTGGGAGCCGTCCAGGAGGACCACGGCGCCGTCCAGAACGCGCAGGCTGCGGTTCACTTCCACGGTGAAATCGATGTGGCCCGGGGTGTCGATGATGTTGATCTGGCAGTCGCGCCAGCGGCAGAAGGTGGCGGCGGAGGTGATGGTGATTCCGCGCTCGCGCTCCTGCTCCATCCAGTCCATGGTGGTGGTGCCTTCGTGCACCTCGCCGATCTTGTGGATGCGGCCGGTGTAGAAGAGCACCCGCTCCGTGGTGGTGGTCTTGCCCGCGTCGATGTGCGCGGTGATCCCGATGTTGCGGATCTTATCGAGTGGGTGTTGTCTGGGCATAATTAGTTTTTCGAAAAAACGACGTTGATGTTGTCCATGTTTTTACCAGCGGTAGTGGGCGAAGGCTTTGTTGGCTTCGGCCATCTTGTGGGTGTCTTCCCGCTTCTTGATCGCGATGCCCTCTTTCTTGCTGGCCGCCATGACTTCTTCGGCCAGGCGGTCGGACATGGGCTTGCCGGTCTTGTCGCGGGCGGCGGTCAAAATCCATTTCATGGCCATGCTGGCGCCGCGCTCGGGGCGCACTTCGCTGGGCACCTGATAAGTGGCGCCGCCCACGCGCCGGGGGCGGACTTCCAGCAAGGGACGGGTGTTTTCGATGGCCCGGTTGAAGACGGCCAGGGGATCTTCGTTCATCTTCTGCTGGACCTTCTCCATGGCGGTGTGGAAAATGCGCTCCGCCAGGATTTTCTTCCCTTCGAAATTGAGCCGGCCGATGAAGCGCGACACCAGCACGGAGTTGAACCGGAAATCCGGGTCGGGCATTCCCCGCCGTTCGCGGGGCTTGAGTTCTTTGCGGGGCATCTTATTTCTCCGCCTTCTTGGGCATTTTGGCGCCGTATTTGGAGCGGCCCTGCCTGCGGTCCGCCACGCCGGTGGCGTCCAGGGGACCGCGGACGATGTGGTAGCGCACGCCGGGCAAATCTTTCACGCGGCCGCCGCGCACCAGGACGATGGAGTGCTCCTGGAGGCTGTGGCCCACGCCGGGGATGTAGGCCGTCACCTCCACGCCGGTGGTGAGCTTCACGCGGGCCACTTTGCGCAGGGCCGAGTTGGGCTTTTTGGGCGTGGTGGTGTAGACGCGGGTGCAGACGCCGCGCCGTTGGGGCGACGACACCAGGGCAGGAGCCTTGGTTTTTGAGATCAGAGGATAGCGGCCGTGGTTGATGAGCTGGTTGATTGTGGGCATATTATTTTCCGTTCGCGGCGGGAGCCGCGGCCTTTGCCTTGGCGCGGGCGTAAAAGCCCGTGCCGGTGGGGATGAGGTGGCCGATGATGACGTTCTCCTTGAGGCCGCGCAGGGGATCCAGCTGGCCGCTGGTGGAGGCGTCGGTCAGCACCCGCGTGGTCTCCTGGAAGGAAGCCGCGGAGATGAAAGATTCCGACGAGAGGGACGCCTTGGTGATGCCGAGCAAGACGGGCTGGGCCTCGGCGGTTTCGCCGCTCTCGGCCGCGACGGCCTTGTTTTCCCGGTTGAAGCGGCTCTTGCTGACGATCTCGCCGGCCAGGAAGTCGGTGTCGCCGGACTTGGTGACGAGGACGTTGGACAGCATCTGCCGGACGATGATCTCGATGTGCTTGTCGTTCATGGTCACGCCCTGGAGGCGGTAAACCTCTTGGATCTCGTTGACCAGGAACTCCTGCACTTCCTTGGCGCCCTTGACCTTCAAAATGTCGTGCGGGTTCACGGCCCCGTCGGTGAGGGGTTCGCCCACGCCCACGCGGTCGCCCTCGTACACCACCAAGTGCTTGCCCTGGGGGATGTTGTAGTCCCGGGCCAGGTTCGTTTCCTCGTTGGTGACGGTGACTTTGAGCGTGCTGCGCTGGGTCATGCCGAGCTTCACCACGCCGTCGATCTCGGAGATGACGGCGGAGTTCCGCGGCTTGCGGGCCTCGAAGAGCTCGGCCACGCGCGGCAGGCCGCCGGTGATGTCCTTGGTTTTGGAAACTTCCTGGGGGATTTTCGCCAGCACGTCGCCGGGGACGATCTCGTCGCCGTCCTGCACGACGATGTTGGTGTCCACGGGCAGGGGGTAGCTGGCCTCTTTTTTGCCGCTCTTGTTGATGATGACCTGGGGATGAAGCTGCTCCGCCCGGTGCTCGATGATGACGCGCTCGATCAAGCCCGTGATGCGGTTCTTTTCCTCGTGCATGGTGATGCCTTCCACCACGTGGTGGAGCTTCGCCGTGCCGGAATATTCGGAGATGATGGGCAGGGAGTAGGGGTCCCACTCGGCCAGCACTTCGCCGGCCTCGACGCGCTTGCCGTCGGTGGCCTTGAGGCGGGCGCCGTAGGGAATGTCGTAGTGCTCTTTTTCTTTGCCGGCGCCGGACTCCCGGATGGAGAGCACGCCGTTGCGGGAGATGGAGATGATCTGTTGGTCGCGGTTCTTGACGGTGCGGATGTTCATGAACTTGACGGTGCCGCCGTTGGCCGTCACCACCTGGGACTTCTTGATGACGCGGCTGGCCGTGCCGCCGATGTGGAAAGTTCGGAGCGTGAGCTGGGTGCCGGGTTCGCCGATGGACTGGGCCGCGATGACGCCCACGGACTCGCCCACCTCCACGGCCCGGCCGGTGGCCAGGTTCAAGCCGTAGCATTTGGCGCAGACGCCGTAGAGGGATTCGCAGGTGAGCACGGAGCGGATGCGCAGGCGGTCCACGCCGGCGGCCGCGATCTCCTTGGCTTTGGCGGCGGAAACCATTTCGCCGGCCTTGATGATGAGGGTGTCCGTCGTCGGGTTGACGACGCTGTCGAGAGTGTAGCGGCCCACCAGGCGCTCTTCCAAGGGCTCGATGATGTCCTCGCCGGAGCGGATGGTGCCGATGCGGATGCCGTTGATGGTGCCGCAGTCTTCCTCGGTGGTGACGATGTCGTGGGCCACGTCCACCAAGCGGCGCGTGAGGTAGCCGGCGTCGGCGGTTTTCAGAGCCGTGTCGGCCAAGCCTTTGCGTCCGCCGTGCGTGGAGATGAAGTATTCCAGGACGGTGAGGCCTTCGCGGAAGTTGGAGATGACCGGGGATTCGATGATTTCGCCCACGGCGCCGGTGATTTTTTTCTGCGGCTTCTGCATCAGTCCGCGCATGCCGGCCAGCTGGCGGATCTGCTGGCGGCTGCCGCGGGCGCCGGAGTCGGCCATCATGAAGATGGAGTTGAACTTGGCCTCGCTGGACTTGTAGGGCTGGTGCTCCTGCTTCTTCATCTCGTCGAACATGATGTCGGAGATTTGGTCCGTGACGTGGGTCCAAAGGTCGATGATCTTGTTGTAGCGTTCGGAATCGGTGATGACGCCGGCTTTGGACTGGCGCTCGATGTCCTTGATCTCCGTCCGGGCTTTCTTCACCAGGTCCGCCTTGGCGGGCGGGATGTGCATGTCGGAAATGGAGATGGACAGGCCGGCCAGGGTGGCGAAGCGGTAGCCGAGGCGCTTGATCTCGTCGAGCAGGACCACGGTCCTCCAGGCGCCCAGTTCGCGGTAGCAGCGGTCCACCAGGGAGACCAGCTCTTTTTTGGAGACGCCGGTGTTGATGTAGCCCAGCTCGCGGGGGACGACCTCGTTGAAGAGGACGCGTCCGACGGTGGTCCAGTCTTTCCATTTGGCGGCGTTGCGCAGGTCCTTGCCGTCCAGGCCCTCTTCCGTCAGTTGGTTGATGCCGCGCACTTTGATGCGGGCGTGGAGGTCCACCTGCTTGTTCTGGAAGGCGGAGACCACTTCCTCGCGGCCGAAAAAGATGCGGCCTTCGCCGGGGACGCCGGCTTTCATCTTGGTCATGTAGGCGCAGCCCAAAACCATGTCCTGGGCGGGCACGGCGATGGGGCGGCCGGAGGCCGGAGACAAAATATTGTTGGGCGCCAGCATGAGCAGCCGGGCCTCCATCTGGGCCTCCAGGGACAGGGGCACGTGGACGGCCATCTGGTCGCCGTCGAAATCGGCGTTGAAGGCGGCGCAGGTGAGAGGGTGAAGGCGGATGGCCTTGCCCTCGATGAGCACCGGCTCGAAAGCCTGGATGCCCAGCCGGTGCAGCGTCGGCGCGCGGTTCAGCATGATGGGGTGCTCTTTGGTCACTTGCTCCAAGATGTCCCACACCTCGGGCTTGATCCGCTCCAGCATGCGCTTGGCGGCCCGCAGGGTGACGTTTTCCTTCTTCATGAGCTCGCGGATGATGAAAGGCTTAAAGAGTTCCAGAGCCATCTCTTTGGGCAGGCCGCATTGGTGAAGCTTCAGCTCGGGCCCCACGACGATGACGGAGCGGCCGGAGTAGTCCACGCGCTTGCCCAGCAGGTTCTGGCGGAAACGGCCCTGCTTGCCCTTGAGGATGTCGGACAAGGACTTCAAAGGTCGGTTGCCCGCGCCCACCACCACTTTGCCGTGGGCTCCGTTTTCCAAGAGAGCGTCCACGGCCTCTTGAAGGAGGCGCTTCTCGTTGTGCACCATGACTTCGGGCGCCCGCAGGGATTCGATGTGCTTCAGGCGGTTGTTCCGGTTGATGATGCGGCGGTACAAATCGTTCAAGTCGGACGTGGCGAAGCGGCCGCCCTCCAGGGGCACCAGGGGCCGCAGGTCCGGCGGGATCACGGGAAGCACGGTCATCACCATGTTCTCGGGCCGCGTGTTGGAGCGCACGAAGCCGTCCAGGATGCGGAGGCGCTTGATGAGGCGGCCGCGCTCGGCTTCGGAATCGGTTTCCTTCAGGCGGGCGCGCACTTCCTCGGCCTCTTTTTTGACGTTGATCTGGGCCAGCAGGTCGCGCACGGCGCCGGCGCCGATGCCCACCTTCACCTTGCCGCGGAACTCGTCGCGCACCTTGTGGTAATCCTCGTCGGACAGAAGCTGGCGGGCCTTGTAGCGGACCTTGCCGTCGGCGTCCTTGAAGTCCTCCAGGACGACGTAGCGGGCGTAATAGACCACGCGTTCCAGATCGGACAGCTTCAAATTGAGCAGGGTGCCGATGCGGGAGGGCGTCTTGCGCAAATACCAAATGTGGGCCACGGGCACGGCCAGCTCGATGTGGCCCATGCGCTCGCGGCGGACCTTGGACTCGGTGACTTCCACGCCGCAGCGGTCGCAAACCACGCCTTTGTATTTGGGATATTTGTATTTTCCGCAATTGCATTCGAAATCGCGCACGGGGCCGAAGATGCGCTCGCAGAAGAGGCCGTCGCGCTCGGGCTTGAAGGTGCGGTAATTGATGGTTTCGGGCTTGCGCACCTCGCCGAAGGACCAGGCGGAGATCTGGTCCGGGCTGGCGATGGTGACGCGCATGGCGTCGAAGTCGGAGAAGTTCAACCCCGGCAGGGCTTTCTTCGTCTTGGGCTCTTTCTTGCGTTCAGCGAACAGCGTGGCCATTTTTTAATGATCTCCTAAAAGTTAAAAGTTAAATCAGACCCGAAAGACCGGAGCTCCGAGCTTCACGCTTGCTCCTTGGCAACCGCTTCTTTTTCTTTGGCGGCCTTCTTGGAGCCGTTGGCCTTGGCGCCGTCGGCGCGCAGGAGCTCCACGTTCAGGCCGAGGGATTGCAGCTCCCGCACCAGCACGCGGAAGGACTCGGGGACGCCGGGCTCGGAAGCGACCTCGCCGCGGATGATGGCCTCGTACATTTTCGTGCGGCCCTGGACGTCGTCGGACTTGATGGTCAAAAATTCCTGCAGGATGTGGGCGGCGCCGTAGCCCTCGATGGCCCAGACTTCCATTTCGCCGAACCGCTGGCCGCCGAACTGGGCCTTGCCGCCCAGGGGCTGGCGCGTGATCAGGGAGTACGGGCCCGTGGAGCGGGCGTGGATCTTGTCTTCCACCAAGTGGGCGAGCTTCAGGATGTGCATGAAGCCCACGGTCACCTTTTCGGCGAAGGGCTCGCCGGTGCGTCCGTCCAAAAGGCGGACGCGGCCGTCGTCGTCGGGGAGCCACTCCTCGCGGTAACCTTTTTCACGCAGTTTGTCCTTGGCCTGGCGCACCATCTCGTGGATCTTCTCCTCGGAGGCGCCGTCGAAAACGGGGGTGATCATCTGGGTGTTGAGCACGTGGCCCGCCCAGCCCAGCATGGTCTCCAGGAGCTGGCCCACGTTCATGCGGGACGGCACGCCCAGGGGCGAGAGCACCACGTCGATGGGCGTCCCGTCGGGCATGTAAGGCATGTCCTCGGGCGCCAGGATCTTGGCCACGACGCCCTTGTTGCCGTGCCGGCCGGCCAGCTTGTCGCCCACCTGCACCTTGCGCTTGGAGGCGATGTAGACCTTCACGATGCGGTTCACCGTGACGGGCAGTTCGTCGCCCAGCTTCAAATTTTCCTTCTCGCGGGCGATCTGCTTTTTGGCGTCCTGCTCCTGCCGCTTGGCGAGAGATTCAAACCATTCCCGCATCTCGGCGGCTTCCTTCTTGTCCACCTTGCCCGCTTCGAGTTTTTCCTCCACCCGGGCCAGGCGCTTTTTGCGCTCGGTGCGGATGTCTTCCAGCAGACCTTCCAGCTTATCGTCCAGATCGCGGACTTTCTTGTTCTCTTCCTTGCGGGAAAGCTTTTCTTTCCGGACGAACATTTTGATGGCCAGGATCTTGCCCGTGGTGCCCGGCGGGACGCGCAGGGAGGCATCCATCACATCCTCGGCTTTTTTGCCGAAGATGACCTTGAGCAGCCTTTCCTCGGGGGTCACCTGCTGTTCGCCCTTGGGGGCCACTTTTCCGACCAGAATGTCGCCCGGGGCCACCTCGGCGCCCACGCGGATGATGCCGTGCTCGTCCAGGTTGACGAGGGAGTCGGCGCCCACGTTGGGGATGTCGCGGGTGATCTCTTCGGCGCCCATCTTGGTGTCCCGCGCTTCCACCTGGTATTCGGAAATGTGGATGGAAGTGAGGAGGTCGTCCCGCACGATGCGCTCCGACAAAAGGATGGCGTCCTCGAAGTTGTATCCCTCCCAGGGCATGAAGGCCACCAAAAGGTTGCGGCCCAGGGCCAGGTCGCCGTCCTTGGTGCAGGGGCCGTCGGCCAGGACGTCGCCCTTGCGCACGCGCTGGCCGCGGCGGGCGGCCGGCGTCTGGTTGATGCAGGTGTCCTGGTTGGAGCGGGAATATTTGCGCAGCTTGTAGACGTCCACGCCGGGCTTGTCCTCGTCGGACCAGACGGTGATGGTGTCGCTGGAGCAGCCCAGCACCACGCCGCCGCGGCGGGCGGTCTCCACGGCGCGGGAGTCGCGGGCCACGCGGCCTTCGATGCCCGTGCCCACGTAGGGCTTCTCGGCGCCCAAAAGCGGCACGGACTGGCGCTGCATGTTGGAGCCCATGAGGGCGCGGTTGGCGTCGTCGTGCTCCAGGAAGGGGATGAGCGCGGCGGAGGTGGAGACCACCTGCACCGGCGAGATGTCCATGTAGTCGATGTCGTCGGGGGACTTGAGCGGGAAGTCGCCTTTGTGGCGGCAGGCCACGAGGTCGGCGGAGAAACGGCCGTTCTTGTCCAGCTGGGCGTTGGCCAGGGCGATGACGTATTCGTCCTCGCGGTCGGCCGTGAGGTAGACGATCTCCTCGGTGACGCGGCCTTTTTCCACTTTGCGGTAGGGCGTCTCGATGAGTCCGTATTGGTTGATGCGGGCGTAGCAGGCCAAAGACGTGATGAGGCCGATGTTGGGGCCTTCCGGCGTCTCGATGGGGCAGAGGCGGCCGTAATGGGTGTGGTGCACGTCGCGGACCTCGAAGCCGGCGCGCTTGCGGTGCAACCCGCCGGGGCCGAGGGCGGACAGGCGGCGTTTGTGGGTCATCTCGGCCAAGGGGTTCGTCTGGTCCATGAACTGGGAGAGCTGGCTGGAGCCGAAGAAGCGGCGGACGGCCGCCACCACGGGCGACGCGTTGACGATGGTGCGGGGCGTGAGCTGGAGGTTCTCCTGGATGTTCATGCGCTCGCGCACGAGGCGGGACATCTGCGCCAGCGCCGCGCGGATCTGGTTTTCCAGCAGTTCGCCGACGGAGCGGATGCGGCGGTTGCCCAAATGGTCGATGTCGTCCACCTCGATCTTGACGGTCTGCTTGCCGTGCTCGAAGGTGGAGGCTTCGTTGTTGAGGAGGACGAGGTATTGCAGGGCGGAGATGACGTCCTCCCGGGTGAGGGTGCGGCGCCGCTCGTTGGGAACCTCGAACTTGTGGTCCTTGCGGGCGGCCAGGGCCTCCAGGAACGGCTGGAGCTTGCGGTTGGTCTTGAAGCGGCCGATCTTCGTAAGGTCGTATTTGCGGATGGACTTGAAAAGGAGGTTCTCCAAATAGGACTCTGCCTGCTCGGGGACGATGAACTCCTGGGCCCGGACCACGCGGTAGAGGGCGTGGATGGCTTCCTTGCGGGTGCGGATGGTGTCCTTGAGGAGCGTGTTGCGGATGGCGACGTCGTTGACCTGCGGGTCCGTCTTGAGGACGTCCACGCTCTTCACTTTTTTGTCCTGCAGGCGCAGGAACACTTCCCGGGTGATCTCTTTGTTGGCCTCGAGCACGATTTCGCCGGAGCCGGTGTCCACCACGTCGCGGGCCGCCACCTTGCCGACGATCTCATCGGCCTTGACGTCGGCCAGGCGCAGGGCCTCGCTCTGGTAGAAAAGGGAAAGGATGTCGGCGTCCGTCTCGATGCCCATGGCCCGCAGGAGCACGGTGGCCGGAAGCTTCCGTTTTTTGTCGATGCGGACGAAAATGGCGTTGTTCAAGTCGAACTCGAACTCCACCCAGGCGCCGCGGTAGGGGATCATGCGGGCGAAGAAAAGCTTTTTTCCGTAGGACGATATCTTCTTTTCCTCGTCCTCCTCGAAGATGATGCCGGGGGAGCGGTGGAGCTGGCTCACCACCACGCGCTCGACGCCGTTGATGACGAAGGTGGCCTGGGGCGTCATGAGCGGAAGGTCGCAGAGGTAGACCTCCTGCTCCATGAGGGTCTTGGGCTTGCCGCCGGGCTGCTTTTGGATGAGGCGGAGCCAAGCGCGGAGCTGGGCGGAATAGGAAGCGTCCTTGGAGATGGCCTCGTCGATGGTGTAGCGGGGCTCGCCCAGGGCGTAATGCATGAACTCCAGCTGGAGCGTCTCGTCGGTGTTGCTGACGGGAAAGACGTCCATGAAGGCGGCCTGCAGACCCTGGATTTTGCGCTCTTCGACCTTGGCGTCCAATTGGAGGAACTCCTCATAGGAACGCGTCTGCATCTCCAGCAAGGGAGGCAGGTCGATCACAGGGTCAATGCGGGCGAAAGACATCTTTTTCATGGATTAAAATCTCCCGGTAACAACATCACGCCGACAGCCGCGCCGCGAAGGCCGCCACGACGGGCGGCGCCGCGCGGCGGCACAATTATTTTACAGCGACGACCGCGCCGGACTCTTCCAGCTTTTTCTTCCAGTCCTCGGCCTGGGCCTTGGGAATGCCGTCCTTGACGGTTTTGGGGGCGCCGTCCACCAGGTCCTTGGCCTCTTTCAAGCCGAGGCCGGTGAGCTCGCGCACCACTTTGATGACCTGAATCTTCTTGTCGCCAGCGCTGGTCAGGACCACGGAGAATTCGGTTTTCTCCTCGGCCGGGGCCGCGCCTGCGGCGGCCGCGGGGGCCGCGCCCGCAACGGCCACGGGGGCCGCGCTGATGCCGTATTTCTCCTCGATGCCCTTGACCAGCTTATGGACGTCGAGAACGGTCCAAGCGTCGATGGATTCGAGAACGTCGTCTGCCGTGCATTTCGCCATATGAGAGTTCCTCCTGCTAAGTTAAATCGTTACGAGGCCTGGGGCCCCGCCGCTTCCTTTTTCTTCGCCACTTGATCCAACGCGCTGGCCAGATACCGCATGGGGGCGGTGAGCGCCCCTTGGAGCCCGTAAAGCGGACCCTGCAGGCGGGCCAGGAACTGCCCCAGCAGAACGGGCTTCGACGGCAGAGCCGCCAGAGCCTTCAGGTCCGCCGGGTTCAACACGCGGCCGTGCATGTAACCGGCCCGCAGCTTCAAATTTGCGTGGCCCTTGATGAAGTCCACCAGGACTTTCGTGGAGGCCAGGGCGTCGCCCTTTTGTATCACCAGGGCCGAGGGACCGGCGAAAAACTCGCCGAAGGCGTCCATGCCGCGGTTCTTGAGGGCGATCTTGGTGAGCGTGTTCTTGACGATCCGGCATTCGCCCTTGACGGGCTTCAGCTTGGCCCGCAACTCGTTGAGCTCCGGCGTCTTGACGCCCGCGTATTCGGCCACCACCAGGCCTTCGATGTTCTCGAAATCCCGGGACAGGGTGGCGACGGTTTCTTCTCTTTGTTTCCTCGTGCTCGGCATATATAGGTAGTTCGGTTATCCTTGGGCAGGACCGGCCGCCCGCTGCTTTCCGCGAAGCGTCCGTTAAAAACAGCAAACACCTCCCCAAGACGGTGAAGAGGTGTTTTCCCTCTAACATCGCGTCTCGGTAGGGTGACCTTTGGGGGTCAATTATGTCCGGAAGAAACCCCTACTGTCTCTGCCGCTTCAATGAATGTTGGGCTGATTGTAACAAGGATCGTTTTTGTTGTCAACAAGAAATTTAAATATTTTTTTCCCGGGTTTAAGGACGGCGCGCCGGAGGAGAAGATTTGCGCTCCATCGCCTCCAGAACGGCGATGACGCGGCGGTTGCGCGCGCGGCCGGCCTCGGTGGCGTTGGAGGCCACGGGGCGCGAGAAGCCGTAGCCCACGGCGCGAAGGCGGCGGGCGGGGATGCCGAAGCGGGCGGTGAGGTAGCGCTTGACGCTGAGAGCGCGGCGCAGGGACAGGGCCCGGTTGTAGCGGTCGGAGCCCAGCGGGTCCGTGTGGCCTTCGATGACGGCCTGCACGTCCGGATATTGCCGAAGGAATTCGGCGACTTTTTCGAGGTGCTCCCGGTATTGAGGCTTGACCACCGCCCGGTCGAAATCGAACTGGACCTCCAGGCGCACGCGGATTTTTTGGCCCGTCCGGATTTGAGTGGGACAGCCCACTTTGTTCACCACGAACCCGCGGGGAGTTTGCGGGCATTGGTCTATGTAGTCGGGGACGCCGTCGCGGTCTTCGTCGGGCGGGCAGCCTTTTCGGTCCACCTTGACGCCGGCCGGCGTGCCGGGGCAGCGGTCCAAATAGTCGGGCACCAGGTCTCCGTCCTCGTCGAGAGGGCAGCCTTTCTGGTCCACCGCCACGCCCTCCAGCGTGCCGGGGCAGGCGTCCTGGGCGTTCTTCACGCCGTCGTCGTCGGCGTCCACGGGACAGCCGAATTTGTCCACGGCGGTTCCGGCGGGCGTGCCGGGGCAGTTGTCCTTGTAGTCGGGCACGCGGTCGCCGTCGGAGTCGGGCAGGCCGCGGCCTTCTCCGAAATAGACGGTGGCGGTGAGGCCCATGGTGAAGGCGTGGGCGTCTTGGCGCGCGCCGCCGGCCGCGCTGACGTAGTGGTAGGTCGCCGCGCCGCCCACGGCGAGGCTTCGGGTTAGAAATGAATCTATGCCCACGCCCGTTTTGACGGAGGGGTTGTTGAAGCTTTTGGAGCCGATCCCTTGGGCGACACCGGCGCCGATTTGCAGGAAGGGCGTCCAAGGGTCCTTGGGCGCGGCGAAATAGACGGCGCCGGCTTGCAGGGGCGCGGCCCGCAGGCCGTTTTTCAACCCTATGGATTCGTAGGAGAGGTCGGCGCTCCAGTGGCTGGACAGGCCGTAGCGCAGGGATCCCCCCGAGCCCGGGCCGGTGGTGCCCCGGTCCGTCACGGGGCGGGGGCCGAAGGGAACGGCCGCGCCGCCCAGGCCGCGCAGGCCCCAGCGGCCGTGGACGTTGTCGGCCGCGGCGGGCGCGGATAGGAGCAGGACCGCCAGGATTGACGGAAAGGCGGGGGCGCGCTTCATCGTCCGCCGCCGAGGCGGAAGGTGAGGGAGAGGCGGTGCGTCTGGCCGAAGTCGAAGAGGCCCGTGGGGACCCAGGCGTAGTCCACGTCGAGGAATGTCCACCGCCAGCCCCAGCCGGCGCTGAAGCCTTCAAACCCGGGCACGTCCCGGGTGCGGGTCTGGTAGCCCGCCCGCAGGAAGAGGGCCGTTTCATCGCTGCACAGCAGGCGGTACTCGGCCCCGGATTGCCACGTCGAGTTGGCGTCGTTGCTCACGTCCCCCTCGAAGGCGAAGAGCCAGGAGGAGCGGATTTTGTAAGCGGCGCCGAGGCGGGTGCTGAAGGGAAGTTTTTCCTTGTCCTCCCGATAGCGCATGCGCGAGCCGGCGTTGCGGAACCCCGCGGCGGCGGAGAACGCGCCCGCGTCGTAGCCCAGGCCGCCGTCCACGGCGAAGGCCGTGGCGCTGTGGACGATGCGGGACTCGATGAGTTTGGCCGTGACGCCGACGGAAACGGGGCCGGCGATGGTTTTTCCCCACCCCACGGCTCCGGCGAAATCGCGCGGCGCGAAGCTGCCCTGCTCGCGGCCCGTGTCCGACGTGCGGGCGATGGAACCCGCCAGGAGGCTCTGGAAAGAAAGCCCCACGGCGCCCAGGCGGGGGACGGGCTGGGCGTAGCCGGCGAATTGATATTTGACGGAATCCAGGTAGGCGCTGTACATCAGGGAAAGGGAGGAGTCCGTCACGCGCGACAGGCGGGCGGGGTTCCAATACAGAGCGTTGGCGTCGTCGGCCGTGGCGGCGCCGGTCTCGCCCATGGCGAGGTAGCGGGCACCCACGCCCAGTTTCAGGAATGCGGCGGTGGTGGTGCCGGCGCTTTTTTTGAACGTCCCGGCGACGCAGGGCCGGCCCGCCGCGAAAAAAACGGCCAGGGCCAGGACCGCAGCCGCCCCCCCGTGCGCCCTCCCTGCGCGGAAGAGCCCCCCCCTCGGCCGGCCGTGATCCCGCGCGGCCACGTTCGCCTACCTTTCGACGGCGATCTTGACGGTGGTCTTTTGGTCTCCATGGCGTATCAACGCCAGATAGACACCGCTGGCCACCTTCGAGCCGTCCTCGTTTCGGACGTCCCACATCCCGCGGCCCGTTTCATCCGCCGTCAAACTTTTCACCATTTCACCGGCCAGGGTGTAAAGCCTGATGTCCGCCCCCGGCGGGAGGTTCGTGAAGTTCATCACGATGTGCCCGTCGTGGGGCTGGACGGGATTGGGATAAACGAACACTCTGTCCACGCTGTCCGACGGGACGGCCTCCATCAGGCGGACCGTTCCCACGCGGGGCGCCGACACCGAGGCGCGGTTCAGTCCCGCCTCCACCCAGGCGGGCACGGGAAACCAGCGGTTTTCGCCCGACAGGAAGAAGGCCGCCGCCAGGCGGTTTTCCTGCCGGCCCGCCACGTAGGCGTCTCCGTAAGTGAACGTGTAAACCAGGGGTTTCAAAGCGGGCAGGTTCTTGTCCAAAGACGTCTCCACGCCGATGTCCGTGCCTTCCAAGAGGGCGATGTTAGAGACGGCCGCCGGGTAGGAGTTCGGGACCCTCATGCTGAAGCCGACGGACTCCCGGAAAGCTCCCGCAGGGATGTCCACGCAGACGGAGCCGTAAGCCGGATATAAGCAGAAGGAATAGGCCGCCGAGGGGTCCAGGGGGCGGCTGACGGAGGTTCCGGCGCCCAAGGCTTGGATGAAACCCGCGCGGAGGCTGAAAAGGGAGCCGGCGAGCAGAGGACCGGCCAAGGGCTGCCCCAGGCTGGCCACCGTCCGGAAAGAAGCCGACGCGGCCGCGCCGCCGGCGCCACCCACCCAGGTGAGGGACTGACGGTAAGAGGAGCTTTGCAAAACGTCTGCTCGGAGAAACATGGGGAAAATCATCAAAACCGCCAAGGAAAGCGCTTCATCCCGAAAGACGTTCGTCTTCATTGAGTCACCGTGTAACTCGCGCTCAAGAAACCGCATTGGCCTCCCGTGTTATCGCAATTCCACTGAGCCAAAAATCCCGTGCGCTTAACGTTTGTAACCGTCAAAGCGGAAGCCCCGCCGGAAGCCGCGCCCGGTGTTGGCGTCACTGTCGTCGGCACCGCTGCATAGGGAACCGGGAAAGTGATCCATGCATAGCATTGGTCCGGTATGACGCTGTTCCCGAGGCCGCCCCCGTTCTGCGTGAAACACGCCACTGCAAATTGCTGAGTTCCTAGATTGGTGTTGAGGCGCGGCTCATCTAAGAATCTCACAACGCCGGTTCCTTTCGCGTCGATATCCAACGAAATGTTAGCGTCGGCGCCTGTGGCGGTCAGAGAGGGAGTGGAGCCCGGGGCTACGGATGCCAGCGTCACTCCATTCTGGGTCGCAGCCCCGATTTGCGCAGCGCCGGCAACATGCAAGGATTGGCCGGGGGAATCAATTCCAACGCCGACGCGCCCGGAGGCGACGACTAAGGTGGATCCTCCCACGCTGAAGGCATTCCCGGTAACGGTAAGGGTGGAGCCGCTCAGGGTGAGGGAACCCGTCATAACGTCCCCGGCCTTAGCCACTTTCGTATTGTCTGTTCCTAAGACTCCCGTCAAAAGCGAGCCGTCCACGGCGGGGAGCCGCGTGGTGCCGTCCAGTTTCACCAGCCGGTCGGCCGCGTTGAAGGTGTTGCCTTGCAAGGTGACCGAGGAGACGTCCAGCCGCGCGTTGGGAACCGTGCCGCTGGCCAGCGATCCGGCGTTCAAGTTCGTTAACAGCGAGCCGTCCACGGCCGGCAGCCGCGTGGTGCCGTCCAGGCGCACAAGCTGGCTAGCCGCGTTGAAGCTGTTGCCTTGCAGGGTGACCGAAGAAGAGTCCAGCCGGGCGTTGGGAACCGTGCCGCTGGCCAGCGATCCGGCGTTCAGGTTCGTCAAAAGCGAGCCATCCACGGCGGGGAGCCGCGTGGTCCCGTCCAGTTTTACAAGCCGGTCGGCGGCGTTGAAGGTGTTGCCTTGCAGGGTGGCGGAGGAAGAATCCAGCCGGGCGTTGGGGAGCGTGCCGGCGTTCAGGTTGCCGGCGTTTTGGTAGAAGCTGCCTTCCTGACCGTCCAGGAGGTCCGCGTTCAGGTTCGCCACAAGGGCGTTGTTCGTGACGCTGAAGGGCGTCGCCGCCGTGAAGCTCGGCGCCGCTGAAAACGTTTTGGTTGCGTTGATGCCTTGCGCCGTGCCGGTGGTGACATAGCGGGTGTCGATGTCCGTTGTGTTCAAGTCCACAAGGGCGATGGTGCTGTTGATGATCTGCGTCGTGCCGACCGTATCGGCGCCGGGGGTTCCTCCGACAAGATTGGTGTAGGCGCCGCCGTTTTCCGATATCTTAAATTGGTTGGTGGCGGTGTCGAAATAGAAGCGGCCTTGACCCGCCGGCGCCACGGTAGGCGGCGTTTGGTTTCGAACCGTCACGGCGCCCGCCACGTCCAGGAGAGTGCCGGGCGTCGGCGTTCCCAATCCCAGCTGCCCGCCCGTCACCACCAGCGTGGAGCCACCCACGGTCAACGAGCCGCCCGGCACCGTCACGCTGTTGGCCGTTAAAGCGTTGGCCGTGTTGCTGAGGGTGAGCGCGCCGCTGTAGGTTCCGGACAAGCGGCCGTCCGGCAGCGTGCCGGCGCTCAGGTTGCCGGCGTTTTGGTAGAAGCTGCCTTCCTGGCCGTCCAGGAGGTCCGCGTTGAGGTTCGCCACAAGGGCGTTGTTCGTGACGCTGAACGGCGTCGCCGCCGTGAAGTTGGGCGCGGAAGCAAAGGTTTTGGTTGCATTGATGCTTTGCGCAGTCCCCGTGGTGACGTACCTCGTGTCGATGTCCGCCGTGTTTAAGTCCACAAGGGCGATGGTGCTGTTGATGATCTGCGTCGTGCCCACCGTGTTGGCGGCGATGCTCGTCGCGGCCACATTCGTCAACAGCGAGCCGTCCACCGCGGGGAGCCGCGTGGTGCCGTCCAGCCGCACCAGTTGGCTGGCACCGTTGAAGGTGTTGCCTTGCAAAGTGACCGAGGAGCCGTCCAGCCGGGCGTTGGGCAATGTCCCGGCGTTGAGGTTGCCGGCGTTTTGGTAGAAGCTGCCTTCCTGGCCGTCCAGGAGGTCCGCGTTCAGGTTCGCCACCAGCGCGTTGTTCGTGACGCTGAACGGCGTCGCCGCCGTGAAGCTGGGCGCCGCGGCGAAAGTCTTGGTCCCGGTGAGGCTTTGCGCCGTGCCGGTGGTGACGTACCTCGTGTCGATGTCCGCCGTGTTTAAGTCCGCAAGCGTTATGGTGGAGTCTATGATCTGCGTCGTGC
>JBQTIM010000163.1:0-2773 GCA_052388135.1 Elusimicrobiota bacterium | reverse complement strand
GCCCGCCGGCGTCGACATCCTGCCGGGAGAAAATTTCGTCACGCTTCGGGGCAACCGCGCCACGCAAAGCTACGGCATGATGTACAAGGCCATGACCGTGGACTTCAACCGCTACAGCGTGCTCAAGTTCGTCGTGGATTCCGTCACCCATCACTGGTACCTCATCGTCAACCATCCGGAGCTGGAGCAGGGCTTCGCGCGCGTCCAGCCCGACTCCAACAAGACCGGCGCGTTTTATTACGACCTTGCGGACATCACGGGCCTCAAGGGCATCAAGAACCTGCGCCTCCAGGTCGGCGTCTCCACCAACGAGCAGAAGCCCAGCGTCCTGGGCGAAACCATGACCTTTAAGGAAATAAGCCTCTTGACGGCTTCCCAGGTTCCCGCCGGGACCAAGGTGCTGAAAAAGAAGGACATCGCCTTCACCCAGCCCGTCCTGCCGCCGCCGCCCGTGTTCATCAAGAAGCTCAGCCCTCCCATCCCGGCCGCCGTGGCGCCCGGCTCCGCCGACGCGCGGCAGGCGGCCGAGGTAGAGCCCGTGAGAGGCCTGGCGGCCTCCCTGGCCGGCGAGTTCGCGGCCCGGTTCGCCGCTTCGGCCCCGTCGCTTCCTCAAGACCCCGCGGCCCCCGCGTTCCGTGAAACGGCCGCCGAGATCATCGTGGAGAACAAGCTTTACAAGATTTCCTTCAATAAAGAAAACGGCGCCGTTTCCTCCCTGCATCTTTCCGGTTCGACGAAGCCGGTCCTGACGGGCTCCGTGGACGGATCCCTCTGGCGCATCGACACCAAGGAACGCGTCGTCCTGGAAAGCGGCAAGCACCGCCGGGACGGGCCGCTCTCGTTCAAATACGCCTGGGATCCGCAAGGACGATTGACCTTCGATTACGACGACAAAAAGACGCCCGCCCGCGTTTCCCTCGCGTTCCGCTTCGACCGCGGCGGAGCCGTGGACGTGGAAGCCGACGTCAAGAACCTCTCCAACAAGACGTTCCTTTCCCTTTCGCTGCCGCAGGGCCTGCTATTTTCCACCGGCGATTTGAAGGAGGTTGTCTTGCCGCGCTTGGTCGGCGTCTCCTTCCTGCCGGGCTTTTTCCGGTCCGGCCGCCAATGGTCGGACCCTTATCCCCCCGCCTTCGCCGATTTCGCCTGGATCGACACCCGGGGAGGCTCGCTGGCGGTCTACATGGTTCAGCCCGAGGGTTCCTTCCAGCCGGCGACGCTGGACATAGGCGGCCATGACGGCGGCAAGCAGGGCTACTACAACCACCGGTTGGCCCTTCACATGGCCCCGGGCTCGAGCTGGAAAAGCCCCCGCGTCCGCCTGCTCATGGGCCGCGCCGCCCACGCCGCCGCCGCGGACTACGCCCGAGAGAACAAGCTGACCGATTTTCCTTCCCTGAAAACCAAACTGGGCGAGAAAAACTTCGAGAGACTAAACGCCGCCCTCACCATCAAGATGGACCAGTCCATCAACGTCGATTTCCCCACCGCGATCCAGGTGCTCGACGAGCTTCCTTCGTCCGGCCTTCTCCATCTGGCCGCCTTTTGGCCCGGCGGGTTCGACAAGTACTATCCGGATTACTTGCCGACCAATCCGAAATTCGGGACGTTCGACGAGTTTAAAATGCTCGTGAAAAAAGCCCGCGACCGCGGCATGCTCGTCATGCCTTACACCAATCCCACATGGTGGAACGAAGGGCCGACGCTTAAAAAGTTCCGAAAGGAGGACATCGGCATCCGCGAGCTGGACGGCTCTCTGGCCCGGGAGGAGTACAACGGCAACCCGGGGTGGGTGGTTCATCCCCAACACCCGAAAGTGATCGAGCGGAATTGGCAGACCGTCAAGGAGTTCACGCAGGACGTGCCCGTGGATATCCTGTTCCACGATCAAATGGGCGCCCGGCGGTGGCTTTATCAGACCAACGCCAAGGAGCCGCTGTCCTACACGCAGGGCCTCATCGATCAAACGGCCCGGGAAAGCCGCAAAATCCCGTTGACGACCGAAGGCGGCTTCGACCGCCTTCTTCCCTATGAGAGCGGGTTCTACGGGATGACGTCCATGTCCTACCCGGACTTCAAGGAGTACGACGACCTTTGGGGCGAAGGCAATTGGGAGATACATCCCATCTCCCTGTTCATGGCGCATGACAAGGTGAATTTCTACCAACACAACCTTTCCGACGACGTGCAAGCCGACACCCACGCCAAGATCGCCTGGAACATCGCCCACGGCTTCGGCCTGACCATGTCCAGGACGCACATCCGCCAGAACCTGGAAAAGGATTGGATCCATTTGGGCGCGCGCCTCCACGAAAACGTCCTGTCCCGCGTGCTGGGCCGGCCGCTGGAGGGGTATCTGCGCCTGGACGGAGACGCCACCTGGAGCCGGTTCGGAGACGTGGACGTGTTCGCCAATCATTCGAAGGACGACACCCTCGTCGTCGGCCCCCACGCTCTTCCTCCCGGCGGGTTCCTGGCCCAATCCCAGAGCGGCGACCTGACGGCCGGTTTCTTTTCGCGGTTCAACGGCGCGGCCCTGGACGCGCCCGCCTATTTGATCGTGAAGGCGACGGGCTCCGCCCTCGAGGTCCTGCGGCCCGGCCGCCAGACCGCTTTCGTCACGCTGGAAAGGCCGGCCGCCTGGGGTGCGGACGGCGTCGTGCGGGCCTGGCAGGATAAAGGCGGTAAAAAGACCGAGATTCCCGTCGCCGCCGACGAGAACGGCCTCACCCTTCTGCTTCGAGGCGATGAGAAGGCCGACGGCTACGTCGTT
>JBQTIM010000162.1:0-3553 GCA_052388135.1 Elusimicrobiota bacterium | reverse complement strand
TTTTCCTGGGCGCGGCGGCGGAGCTGTTCCCAGCGGTCGGCGTAAACCTCGCCGCCCTGGACCTCGCGGAACACGCCCAGGTAAATCTTGTCGGGGTCCTGCCAAAGGTTCAAGGCCTGCTTCATGTCCGTGGCGTCGTGCTCGGGGCCGATCTCCACCACGCGCTTGTTGTAATACGGATACGTGTTGTTGAACACCACGCAGGGCGACAGGATGTGGAGGAACGAGAAGCCCTTGTGCCGGATCCCCCGCTTGATCATCTCCACCAGGTGGTTCAAGTGGCCGGAGAAACCCCGCGCCACGAAGCTGCAGTTGTAGGCCAGCGCCAGGCCGATGGGGTTCAAGGCGTCCTCGGCCGAGCCGTAGGGATGGGCCGAGTGAACCTTGAAATCGGACGTGGTGGTGGGCGAGGATTGGCCCTTGGTGAGGCCGTAGGTGGAGTTGTCCAGCATCAAATAGGTGATGTCCACGTTGCGCCGGGCCGCGTGGGGGAAGTGCCCGCCGCCGATGGCCAGGCCGTCGCCGTCGCCGCCCACGCCCACGACGCTGAGCTTGGGGTTGGCCAGCTTCACGCCCGTGGCCGTGGGCAAGAGCCGCCCGTGCACGCCGTGGAAGCCGTAGGTGGACATGAACACGGGGAAGCGGCCGGAACAGCCGATGCCCGACACCACCACCGTCTCGGCCGGATCCAACGCCAGCTCGGCGAAAGCCTTGTAGGTGGCGTGGAGCACGCTGAAATCCCCGCAGCCGGGGCACCAGGTGACGGGCGTTTCGCTCTTGTAGGTTTTTAAATCCACCGCCGCGGCGGTCTTGGGAGCGTCAGCCACGTTTGCTCACCTCCTCGATCTTGCTCAAAATTTCGTCGGGCGTAAAGGGCACGCCGCCGATCTTGTTCATCTGCACGGCCGGGATCAGATATTTCGCCCTCAGGAGCTGGGCCAGCTGGCCCGTGTAGTTCAGCTCGGGCACGATCACCTTCTTGATGCCGGAGCTCAGGAACTTGCGGATCTCCTCGTCGGGCAGGGGGTTGAGCATCTTGAGCTGGAGGGCCTTCACCTCGTAGCCCATGGCGCGGGCCTTGGTCATGCCCTCCTCGATGGGACCCTCGGTGGAGCCCCAGGAGATGAACCCCACGCCGGCGTGCTCGTCGCCCCAGGCGCGGGTGAAGCCCGGCTCCTTGGCGATGAGGTCCAGCTTCTTGTGGCGCTTCTGCGTCATACGGAAATGGTTGGCGGGCGACCAGTTGGGGTTGCCCTCCTCGTCGTGCTCCAAACCCGTGGCGGTGTAAGTGGTGCCCTTGGTGCCCGGCACGGCGATGGGCGAGACGCCGGTCTCGGTGAACTGGAAGCGCTTGTAGGTCCCGTTGGCATGGGCCTTCAGGCGGTTCACCACCTCAAGAGCGTCCAGCTTGGGCCGGGTGTAAGTTTGCGTGCGGTGCGAAAGGGACTGGTCGGACAGCATGATGACGGGGATTTGGTATTTCTCGGCGATGTTGAACGCCTTGATGATGCCGTAAAAGCAATCTTTCACGTTGGAGGGCGCCAGCACCACGCGGGGCGCCTCGCCGTGCCCGCCGAAAACGGCCGTCATCAGGTCCGACTGCTCCGTCTTGGTGGGCATGCCCGTGGAGGGGCCGGAGCGCTGGGCGTCCACGATCACCACGGGCAGCTCGATCATGGAGCCCAGGCCCAGCAGTTCCATCATCAAGGAAAACCCCGGGCCCGACGTGGCCGTCATGGCCTTCACGCCGGAATAGGAAGCTCCCAGGCAGGAGGCCAGGGCGGAAATTTCGTCTTCGGTCTGAAGGGCGGTGCCGCCGAACTTGGGCAGCTCCTTCTCCATGAAGCTCAAAATGTCGGAGGCCGGCGTGATGGGATAGCCCGCGTAGTAGCGGCAGCCCGCGAACACCGCGCCCGCGGCCATGGCCTCGTTGCCGGACATGATGACCTTCTGCTCGCGCCGCACCGTCGGGGGGACCACCATGTCGAAAGGCGTGGGGTTGCGCTTCACGTAATCGTAGCCCAGCTCCACGGCTTTGATGTTCTTCTCCATGATGGCCGCGCCCTTGCGCCCGAACTTGTCGGTGACCATTTCGGCGACCACTTCCTGGGGCACGCCCATGAGCGCGCCCATGGCCGAGAGGGCCACCACGTTCTTCACCATCTTGTTGCCGATGGCCTGGACCGCGATGGAGGTGATGGGCACGGAATAGGTGGTCTGGTTGGCGAACCGGCCGTTGGCCTCGATGGAGTCCACGTCGTAGATCAAAAGGCCGTCGGGCTTCAAATCCTTTAAATGAAGCTGGATGGCCTCCTCGTTGAAGGCCAGAAGCACGTCCAAATTGGAGCCTTGGGAGAGCACCGGATGGTTGCCCACGCGCACCTGAAGCATGGCGGGGCCGCCCTTGATTTCGGCCGGGTAAGTGCGGAAGGTGAACACGTCGTGGCGCGTGCGGGCCAGGGACTGGGTGATGAGCTCGCCGACGGAAATGACGCCTTCTCCGCCTTCCCCGGCCACGCGTATGGTTAAATTGTTGGGCATGAATTCGGGTCCTCTTGCCGGTTGACGGGCGTTCGTTTTTCCTCGCTCAAGCTTAACCCTTTTGCCCCCCCCTGTCAAGAAGGGCTCCGAGGGAAAAGCGCCTATATTTCATAACAAAGAGACGGCCCGCCGGTTCCCGACCCCCCTCTAAAGCGCGGCCAAAAGGGCTTCCGGCCGGGCGAAAGAATCCAACAGCAGGTCCGGGGCCGCCGCCCGTAAACCGTCGGCCGCGCCGTGGCCGAAGGTCACGGCCACCGTCACGGCTCCGATGGCCTTGCCCGCCGCCACATCCAGAAGCGTGTCGCCGATCACGAAAACGTCCCGGGGCGCCAGGCGCGCGCCGGCTTTTTCCTCCCCCCGGCGGACGGCGGCGCGCAGGATCTCGGAGCGGTCCTCGGCGTCGGAACCGAAGCCGCCGAAGGAAAAATAGGCGTTCAGCCCGCCCCGTTCCAGCTTGATGCGGGCGCCCTTTTCCAAATTCCCCGTGCCCAAGGCCAGGAGGACATCGTCCCGCCGCTTCAGCGAATCCAGAAGCTCGCGGGTTCCCTCCATGACGCGGTAGCCGGCGCTGGCGCGGACTTCTTCGGGCAGGTATTCCAAATACAGGTCGCAAACGTCGCGGATTTCGGCGTCGCCGGCCGGGTGGCCGAGCTTTTTCTCCACCACTTCCCGCACGATGAGAGGATCCGTCTTCCCCGCCAAGGACATGCCGTCCATGGCGTCCTTCAAGCCGCAGGCTTTTTCAAAGGCGCGGTTCAGCGCCCGCACCCCGGCGCGTCCCGTGGTGAGCAGCGTTCCATCCAAATCGAAAAGAAGCAGTTTCATAACCCTCCCGGACCCCCCCGCCGCGGCGCTCTTCCGCTTTCCAAATTAGCAAATTCGGCCTCGCCGTTCCGTTCCCCATCCTCGCGCGGACCAACTGAATCCCGTGATTCTCCTTCGATCCATCCGCCCGTCCAGGCCTCGCGCCCCCCCAAAAAAAGATTCTGTCCGCGCGGACAGGATCTTTTTT
>JBQTIM010000161.1:0-4551 GCA_052388135.1 Elusimicrobiota bacterium | reverse complement strand
ATCGAGGCCGCCTGCCGCCTGGACTATCCCCGCGACCGCCTGCAAATTCAAATCCTGGACGATTCCACCGACGAGACCGGCGCCCTGGCCCGCGCCAAGGCCGGCGCGCTGAGGGCGCAAGGGTTCGACATTGTTTACATTCACCGCGGCGCGCGCGACGGGTTCAAGGCCGGCGCTTTGGCCCACGGCCTGAAAACAGCCGCGGGCGAGCTGGTGGCGGTGTTCGACGCCGACTTCCTGCCGCCGGCGGATTTTTTGCGCCGCACGGTGCCCCACTTCGCCGACCCGCGGATCGGCATGGTCCAGACGCGCTGGGGCCACGTCAACGCCGAGTTCTCCCTGCTCACGCGCCTGCAGTCCCTTTTCCTGGACGGCCATTTCATGCTGGAGCACACGGCCCGCAACCGCTCGGGACTTTTCATCAACTTCAACGGCACCGCCGGCGTGTGGCGGCGCGCCGCCGTCGACGACGCCGGCGGCTGGAGCGCCGACACCCTGACGGAGGATTTGGACCTCTCTTACCGCGCCCAGCTGGCCGGCTGGCGGTTCCTGTTCCTGCCCGAAGTGGTCTGCCCGGCGGAACTGCCCGTGGACATGGGCGCCTTCCGCTCCCAACAGCACCGCTGGACCAAGGGCGCCCTGCAGGTGGCGCGCAAGACGCTTCCGCGGCTTTGGCGAAGCGAAATTCCCTTCCGCGTGAAGCTGGAAAGCACGGCCCATCTCACCGCCAACTTGGCCTATCCCCTGGTGCTGGCGTTGTCCCTCTTCATTCTCCCCAGCCTGCCGGCCCGCCACGCTTTGGAGTGGCCTTTCCTGGCGTGGCTGGAGCCCGGCATTTTCGTTTTTGCGGCCGTCTCCATTGCCCTGTTCTATTGGGTGGCGCACCGCGAGAGTTCGCCGACGCGCCTGTCGGCCGCGAACCGCTGGCGCTGGCGGGACGTTCCGGCCCTCATGGCCTTCGGCATCGGCATGTGCCTGAACAACACCCGCGCCGCCTGGGAGGCTTTCACGGGCGCGCCTTCGGAATTTCACCGCACTCCCAAGTTCAACGTGGTGGGCCGGCGGGGCGCGGCGGCGTGGCGCTCGAACCGCTATCGTCTCGGCGGCCGCCGGGCCGGCCTGCCCGAGGCCGTGTTAGCGGCCTACTCCTTGGCCGCGGTGCTTTGGAGCGTGAACGGCTCCGCCTGGGCCTCCCTTCCTTTCATCGCCCTCTTCGCCGGCGGCTACGGCTACATCGGCGCGCTGACGCTGTCCCACGGCCGGAAAAAAAATCAACCCTGAATCCGGAAGTTCCCTGAGGCGGCGGCCCGAACCCGGACCGCGGCGGAAGCCTCGCGCCCCGACGGAAAGACAACCGGCCCCATCCCGCAACGTCGGGGCGAAAGCGGACCGGACCCTCCTGGACGCCGGCCCCGACGCCATCTTTTCAAAAGCGTCCTTCCGGCGGCCGCCCGCATGTTGAAATTCCTTTTGGCCGCCGGCGCCACGGAAGCTCTTTGGGCGGCCTCCCTGGCTTTCCGGCCCTGGGCGGACAACGTGCCGGTTTTCCTCGCCGTGGCGGGCGGCGCCTTCGCCCTTTACGCGTGGTCCTGGCATTTCTTAAAATCCCGCCGGGAAAAAAAGCGCTTCCTTCTTCCTCTCATCCTCTTGGCCGGAATCGCTTTCCGCCTGACGGTTTTCCTGGCGCCGCCCAGCCTTTCCGACGATATTTACCGGTATCTGTGGGACGGCCGGGTGCAGGCCGCCGGCCTAAACCCCTATTTTTACGCGCCGGACGATCCCGCCTTGGAATTTCTCAGGGACGAGAACCACGCCGGCATCAACCACAAGCCCATCCGCACCATCTATCCGCCCCTGGCCCAAGCCGCCTTCCGTTCGGCCGCCGCCGTCTCGCCCGCGCTTTCGGCCCAGCGCCTCCTGTTCCTGGCCTTCGACATGGCGCTCATGGTCCTTCTGGTTTTTTATTTGCGGCTAAAAAAACTTCCGCCGGAAAACGTTTTGCTTTACGCCTGGAATCCCCTGGTCCTCGTGGAGTTCTCCTCCTCGGGGCACATGGATTCTCTCGGCATGTTTTTCCTGATGGCCGGCCTGTTCGCCTGGGAGGCGGGGCGGCGCGGCGGAGCCGGGATTCTTTGGGGCCTGTGTTTCCTGGGCAAGTTCGCCTCGCTCCTGCTGGTCCCTTGGATGGTTCTCCGTCGCGGAGGCTTGCGCGCCTTCTCGGCGTTTCTTCTGACGGTGGCGGCGGGTTACGCGGCCTATCTCCGCTGGCCGCTGGGCGAGGTGACGGCGGGCCTGTTTTCAGGCGCCGCCGTCTACGCCAAGAACTGGTATTTCAACGCCGGCCTTTACGCCCTCTTGTCGGAGATCACGCCTTTTTCCGGCGCGTCGTTGAAAATAGCTCTCTTCGGCGGCGCGGCGGCGCTGGGTCTCGTGTTGGCGCGCCGCCTGCCGGAAGACGGGATCGCCGCCTACGCGGGGATCCTTTGGGCCGCGTGCCTGGCGGCGAGCCCCGTTGTCCATCCGTGGTACGCCGCGTGGCTGGCGCCTTTCCTGTGCCTTTATCCCGTGCGCGCGGGCCTTCTTTTCACGGGGCTCGCGCTGTCGTCCTACCTGGTCTTGCCGGAGTACCGCGCCACGGGCCTGTGGCGGCTTCCCGCCTGGGTCCCCTGGCTGGAATGGGGCGCTCCCTTCGCGCTTCTGGTTTATGACGGAATCTGGAAAAAGCGCCGAAGCGTCCAAGCGCCGGCCCGGCCGGCCGCGCCCTCCGTCCCCTTGCGCCCCTGGGTCATCATTCCCGCCTTGAACGAGGAAAAAGCCCTGCCCCTGGTGCTGGCCGAAATTCCCAGGGACAAGGCCGCCGGCGTCATCGTGGTGGACAACGGCTCCACGGACGGCACGGCGGAGGCGGCCCGCGCCGGGGGAGCCGGCGTGGTTCGCGAAAACCGCCGCGGCTACGGGCGGGCCGTCCTCACGGGACTCTCCCGCCTGCCTCCCGAGTGCGACACCGTGGTGGTGATGGACGGCGATCATTCCGATTATCCCGAAGACCTGGGCCGCCTCTTGGCCCCCCTGGAGCGCGGCGAGGCGGACTTCGTCATAGGCTCCCGCGTGCTGGGCGGCGCGCCCGCCGGCTCCCTCACGCCTCAGCAAAGGTTCGGCAATTGGCTGTCTTGCTTTCTCCTCTGGATTTTCTTCGGCCGCAAGTTCACGGACCTGGGCCCCTTCCGCGCCATCCGCCGGCGGACCCTGGATTCCCTGCGCATGGAGGACGACGGGTTCGGCTGGAACGTGGAAATGCAAATAAAAGCCGTCCGCGACGGCGTGCCCACGGTGGAGGTCCCCGTGCGCTACCGCCCGCGCATCGGCGTGTCTAAAATTTCCGGCACGCTCAAGGGCACCCTGCTGGCGGGGACCGTCATCCTATGGACCTTGTTCCGCCATGGCCTTTGGGAAAGGAAAAAATAAGGGAACTTCCCAGGACGGGCCGGGTTGTATATAATGAAGATGAATATTGATGCAAAGGGAGGAACCATGCGCGGACCCGGCTGCGGCTGCTGACTCAAACAGGGGGAATGGACAACATCCATTCCCCCTTTCCATTTTCGGCCCCGCCCTCCCGGACGCGCATGGCCCGGAGGACGGGGCTTTTTGACGCTTCGGCTCTTTGATATAGTCCTGCCGTGCCGCGAGACGCCGTGATCCTGTTCATGAAAGCCCCGGTGGCGGGCCATTGCAAAACGCGCCTGACGCCGCCCCTGACGCCTCGCCAGGCGGCCGGCCTCTACCGCGCCTTCTGCCTGGACATCGTCCGTTCCCTGTCCCGCCTGCCGGCGGACCTTTGGATCGCTTACCAGGCCCGCGACCCGTTCCCGACGCCGCGATGGGCGGCGCCCGGCGCGCGGTTTTTCCGCCAGGAGGGAGCGGACCTGGGCGAGAGGCTCCGGCGCGCGTTCCAAACCGTTTTCGCCATGGGATACGAAAGGGCCGCGGCCCTGGGAACCGACGCCCCCACTCTGCCGCCCGCGCGGGTGAGACGGGCTTTCCGGGAACTGCGAAAGGCGGAGGCGGTGTTCGGACCGGCGGAGGACGGCGGATACTATTTGGTGGGATTGTCGCGGCCCATGCCGGAGCTGTTCCGGAACATCCCCTGGTCCACGGGAGACGTCCTGTCTGAAACGCGGCGACTGCTGGTCCGCCGCCGCGTCAAGGCCGCGTTCCTGGCGCCCCACTACGACGTGGATTCCCAATCCGAACTGCTACGTCTGGATCGTGACGCCGCGCTGAAATCCCGGCGCCTTCTGTGCCCGCGCACGCGGCGGTTCCTGCGCGGACTGAAATTGAAAAGCCCCTCCTAAAAGAGGCTTCCCCCCCGAAATTCTTAGGACGCCTGAAACGCAGCCCGCGGTCCGGCCTGAAGGCCCGCCGCTAAATCGTCGATGTCTTTAAGAAGCTTCTTAAACTCCACGGGTTTTTGAAACACTTTCTGAGCGCCGGACACCAAACCCCGATCCGCCGCGCTTTGCGCCACCACGGACAAGATGATGACGGGTA
>JBQTIM010000160.1:0-1907 GCA_052388135.1 Elusimicrobiota bacterium | reverse complement strand
TTTCCGCGCGCAGGAGAAAAACTTGAAGGGCGGGGGATTGTTCCGGCGGACGGAGGGAGCAGACGGCCAGGCCGATGCGGGGCCGGGCCGGGCCCGCGGCGGGCGCGGACGGCGCCCCGGCCGGCGGAACCGGCTTGGATGAGGACGGCGCGAGACGCTTCGCGGGCCGCTTCGCCCGCTTGCCGCTCACTTCTTTTCGGCCCGGCGTCCGTCTTTCATAAGCTTGTATTCCACGGCGTCCACCAAAGCCTCCCAGGAGGCTTCGATGATGTTCTCGGAAACGCCGAGGGTGCTCCACTCGTCCTTGTGGTCGCGGGACTCCACCAGCACGCGCACTTTGGCGGCGGTGCCGGCGGTGGCGTTGATGACGCGCACCTTGAAGTCCATGAGGTTCACGTCCCGGACGGCGGGGTAAAATTTTTCCAAGGCGCGCCGCAGCGCGTGGTCCAGGGCGTCCACGGGGCCGGGGCCCTCGGCCACGGTGTGCTCCTCGCGGCCGTCCACGGCCACCTTCAGGGTCGCCTCCGAAATCAGGTTGCCGGTGGTGCGGTCTTTCTCCACGATGACGCGGAAACCCCTCAGCTCGAAGAAGGGCTTGTGGGCGTTGAGCGTCTTGTGCACCAGCAGGGCGAAGGATCCTTCCGCGCCCTCGAACTGGTAGCCCTTGTGCTCCAACTCCTTCACGCGGTGGATCACCTTCTCCACGGCCTTGGGGTCCTTGCCGAAATCCAGCTTCAGCTCGCCGGCCTTCAAATGCAGGTTGGCCTTGCCCGAAAGCTCGGAGATCAGGATGCGGCGTTTGTTGCCGACCACGGCCGGGTCGAGATGCTCGTAGGTGCGGGTGTGCCGCGCCATGGCCGACACGTGCACGCCGCCCTTGTGGGCGAAGGCGGAGTTGCCCACGTAGGCCTGCCGGTCGTTGGGCACCACGTTGGCGATCTCGGCGATGGCGCGGGAGGCCTCCGTCAGGTAGCGCAGTTGGGCGTCCGTCACGCAGTCCACGCCCATTTTGAGCTTCAGGTTGGCGATGACGGAAATCAGGTTCGCGTTCCCGCACCGTTCGCCCAGGCCGTTGACGCAGCCCTGCACCAGCGAGGCGCCCTGACGCACGGCCTCCAGGGAATTGGCCACGGAGCAGTCGGAATCGTTGTGGGTGTGGATGACGAAGGACTACTCCGGCAGGGCGGCGCGGGCGACGCGCATGATGTCGGCGATTTGGTGCGGGAGGGCGCCGCCGTTGGTGTCGCAAAGCGTCAGGTTCGAGGCGCCTGCGTCCCAGGCCGCCTTCAGCGCCGCCAGGGCGTAGTCCTGGTTGGCGCGGAACCCGTCGAAGAAATGCTCCGCGTCGTAGATGACCTCTTTGCCCTTGGAGCGGAGGAACCGCACCGAATCCGAGATCATCCTCAAATTTTCGTCCAGCGTGGCGCGCAGGGCGTGGACCACGTGCAGGTCCCAGGACTTGCCGAAGATGCAGGCCACGGGCGTCTTCACGCGCAGGATGGCCCGCAGGTTTTCATCCTGGGCCGCGGAGATGCCCTTGCGGCGGGTGCTCCCGAAGGCCACCAGCCTGGCGTTCTTGAGCCGAAGGCTCCGGGCTTTCTCGAAAAACATCTCGTCCTTGGGGTTGGAGCCGGGCCAGCCGCCCTCGATGTAGTCCACGCCCAGATCGTCGAGGACCTGGGCGATTTTGAGCTTGTCGTCCACGGACAAAGAAATCCCCTCGCTCTGGGTTCCGTCCCGGAGCGTGGTGTCGAACAGCAAAACTTTCTTTTCAGTCTTCTTTTTCATCTCTTACCTCATTATTACAACGCGTCCCAGGGGGTTACACCCCCTGGACCCGGGTTACTTTATTTATGTGCGCAAAGAAAGGAACAAAAGAAAACCACCCCCCGCGGCCTGCGCGCATC
>JBQTIM010000159.1:0-17973 GCA_052388135.1 Elusimicrobiota bacterium | reverse complement strand
AAAGGCAGACACACGGGCCAGAACATGCCGACCTTCCCGCACCCGTCCCTGGTGGCCGCCTCCAGGATCTCCCGCGGGATGTCTTCAAAAAACCCTTTCAATATAAAAATTGCCAGCGCCAGACCGGAATTGATGTAAGGCAGAATAAGCCCAAGCCGCGTGTTGACCAAATCGAGCTTGAGGAGAAGGATGTAGAGCGGGATAAAGGCGCCTGGAATGGGAATCATCATGGAGGCGATGAAGAAATAGAAGAGCACCTGGGAGCCGAAGAATTTGGCCTGAGCGAAAGCGAAAGCGGCCAAGGAGGCCAAGACGACGACGCCGGCCACAGTCGCGGATGTGTAAATGAGACTGTTCTTAAAAAATGTTTTGAAGTTCCCGTTGGTCCAGGCGTAACTGTAATTGGACCAATTGAATTTCTTCGGCACCAAACTGGCGCTGGTGAAGACCTCTTCCTGGGATTTGAGGGAGGTGGACACCATCCAAATGACGGGGAAAACATTGAGCAGAACGACCGCCAGGAGAAAGACGTGAATGGACGTGCCGTTGAGGCGGCGTTTCACAGGGTTTTCGTCCGGGGGCGGGCCGCCGTCACCGGGTTCTTGATGAGCCTGTATTGGAGAAAGGAAACGGACATCAGGAGGAGGCCCAGGACGGCCGACATGGCGGTGGCGTAGCCGAAGTGGTACGACTCAAACGCTTCCTTGTAAATCCGCAGAACGGGCACTTCCGTGTGATAGCCGGGGCCGCCGGAGGTCATGACCACGACGATGCCGAAGGCCTGAAGGGTCCCCAGAACGGTCAGGATGGCCACGATCTTGGTCACGGAGTTCAGCAACGGCCAGGTGACCACCTTGAACTTCTGGAAAGCGTTGGCGCCGTCTATTTCGGCCGCCTCATAGAAGCTTTTTGGAATTCCCTGCAGACCGGCCAGAAATAGCAGGAAGGCGTAGCCGAAGCCCTGCCAGCATATGACGAAGGTGACGCAGGCCAGGGCGGTGGCCGGCTCGGCGAGCCAGGATCGGGCGTGCTGTTCAAGGCCCAGACCCGCCAGGACCTGATTCAAAATCCCGAAGTTTCCGTCCAGGATCCACCGCCACACGATGCCCACGACGATCACCGAAAGCATGGGCGGCAGGAAAAAAAACACCCGGTAAAATCCCTTCCATCTCTTTACGTATTGGTCCACCAAAATGGCCAAAAGCAGGGCGAATCCGTTCTGGCCGACCAAAGCCGCCGCGGCCACGATGCCCGCGTTCAGGACGGACCTCCACCAAACGGGATTGTCGACGAAAATGTCCCAATAATTGCGCAGCCAGACGAACTCCCTCTCCGGGGAGATTCCGTCCCAACGGTAAAAGCTGAGGATAAATGTTTGGATGAAGGGATAGAAACCGATGACGAGGTAGAGCGCCAGAGCGGGAAAAACCAGGGCGTAATAAGCTCGGTCCCGGGCGATGCGCTGGAGAACGGCGTTCATCGGCCGGCGGCGCCGCCGATGCTTGCAATCGAGAGAAACAAGGGCCTGTTAAAGTCCTTTCAAGCTCTTTTGCTTGGCAGCCTGAACTTTCGCCAGCACTTCACGCGGCGTGGACTGGCCTATGAAGATGGATTGAACGCCCTTCCAAAGGACCTCTTGGACCTCGTATTTTTCGCCGGCCTGTATGTCGGGGATCAGATCGTTCATGGCCGATGCGAACTGCGCGAGAACGGGCATAAGGCCGTCCTCGCAGTGGCGGTTGGCCGGAAGGTCCAGGCCCCGGTTCGCGTAGGTTTTTTGCTGCTCCGTGTCCGTCAGCCATTTGAGAAATTCAACCGCTTGTTCGGGGTTGCGGGAATTGGAGGTCACCGCCGCCCCGCTTCCCACCCCTCCGCGCACGTAGAGGGGAAAGGGCGCGTTTTCGGGATGGGGGAGCCGCATGACGCCGTATCGGAGGTTCGGGTTCATGCCTTTAAACACGTTGACTCCCCAGGACCCGTTCATGGTCATGGCCACGCGGCCGCTGGCGAACAATTGTTCCGATTCTTTGTTGGGCAGCGTCACGCTGCCTTTGACCAGCATGTCGGTTCCCTTGAGTTCGGAGAACAAGTTCAGGACCTTAACCCATTCGGGAGATGTGTAGGGATGCTTGCCGAGGAACGTGGCCCGTATCTTCTCTTGCCCGAGGTAGCTCCAGGCGTAAGGCTCAAGAAAAGCTCCTATCATCCAAAGGTCGCCGAAGCCCACGCCCAAAGGGATGATGCCCGCGTCCTTGAGCTTTTGTCCGGCCGCCAAGAATTGGCTCCAGGTTTGAGGGGGCGCCTCGGGGTCCAAGCCGGCCTTCTCAAAATGGTCCTTGTTGTAGAAAATTTGAATGGCCATGGCCGAAATGGGAGCGGCCCATATGGTGCCCGGTTTCACGCCCAGGCGATTGTCGGCCGTGTAGGTGAAGTCTTGCACGGCTCTCGGATAGAACTTGTCCTTCCAGCCTCCGTTCATGGCCTCGGTCAGGTCGACGATCTTGCCGGCGTTGATGTAGCGCGCGAGGAATTCCCCGCCCGCCGCAAGACCGATGATGTCCGGCAGGGTGTCGGCCTGGGCCGCCGCTTGAAGCTTGTTGTTGTATTCCGAGCCGACGGGGGCCGCGACCTGAAAGCGAACGCTTACCCCTTTTTCTTTTAGGTAGCGCGCGGCCAACTCGTCCAAAACGGGCTGGCGGTCCGTCCACCAGTGCCAGAAAACGATCTCTTTGCCGGACTCGGCCGTTTCTTTGGACCCGCCGCAGCCGGATAAAGCCAGCGCCGTCAGGATCGACGCTACAGCCGCCCCGAGGGGACGTTTAAAAGGCTTCATTGAGAGTTTCTCCTCATGTCTTTAAGGGATTTGACCACATCGTCAAGTTCGCCGCGTCCGGCCGTGTAATGGACGGAGAAATTCTTTCTTCCGCCCGGCTCCAGGCCGATGGCGTTGAAAATAAGCTCCATGGTGAAAAAATTCTTCCCTTCCCACAAGCCGATCTTCTCGACCAAGGACCGGTCGAAGGTCTGCGCAAAAAAGTCCTTTGATTTCGTGTCGTAGGCGAGAATCCAGTCCTCCGCGGGGACGTGATGGGTTTTTTGCAGGCGGGGAAAGAAGCTGCTCTTGATAATGGTGTTGCGTCCGCCCTCTTCGTCCCGGACGGGCACGGCCATGATGTCCTCGGGCCCGGCTGAGCCGCCGGGCGCCAAATCCGGATGGTTGGTCCAAAAGACTTGGCGCTTGGAGGCGCCCTCGTTGCGGATTTCATAGCGCACGGACACGGTGGGCGATCCTTCGCGCACCGTCATCTCCCGCTGGATACGCAGGCCGTCTTTGGTCTTCGCCGACATGATCACCGAGGCGCGATCGGGCTCCTGCGCTCCGGGCTGTCCCTGCCAGTCGTTGTTCCAGACCATCCCGGGCCAATCCCCGGGAAACCAGTCGTTGATCCCGCCGTATTCGGCCCACTTGTCCCAGGTGTCGCCGTGGGTGCGCGCGACGCCCGGGTAATCCAGGAACAGCTGGTTTTTGCCGCTTTCCCTGTGGACCAAGGATAGGGGCCGGCCGCCGATGGCGGCGGTCGCTTGAAACTCAATCACGTCGTTGGCCAAAACGAAGTCCGCCGTGCCGTCTTGGTTGACGTCCGCCTCCAGCAGGGTCGGCCGTCCCTCCGTCGTTACGGAATAAGGCTCGCGGATTTCCCTCGTTTGGCCGCCGTGCTGGATCGTCACCGAAAGGACGCGTTCCCGCGCGTTGAGCGGCGCTTTGAGCGTGAACGGGAGGAAGAGCTTTCCCTCCTTGGGCAGAGGCTTCACGATGCGGTCCGGCTTCACCGTCCAGCCCGAGGGAGCTTTGAAGAACACGGTGACGGGCCGGCTTTCTTTCTGCCGGGAATCCAGAACCAGGGTCAGGGATTCCGTCACGCCGGCCCGCAGCACGTTGACCGGGCCGATGTCGGCGCGGAGGCGCGTCTCGTTGACGTGGAGATAGGAGACGTTCGAAACGGCCGGTGTGTAGGGCGAGTCCACGGTGGCGGTGAACCATCCGAGGCCTGCGGGCGCACCGGACGGGACGGCCACGGAAAACTTCACGTCCGTTTCCGAGCCCGGGTCGAGCCACAGGACTTTCTCCAAATCGCCCGCCCAGCTTCTCGGGACGTTGTAGCGATCCAACTCGACGTAGGCGGGAACCTTTTCGTCGTGCGGATTTTTGATCCTTAAGGTAAGGTCGACCCGCTCCCCCGTGAAGGCATCGACTTTGGCGGGACTGAGGGAAGCGGAAAGGGTCTTGGCGGCCGGAAGGCGGGTCAGGCCTTCCTGCAGCAAAGTGGCGGTTTCCTCCATGCGGCGGGAAGCGTCCTCGTGGCGGCGCGCGAGGACGGCCTGGATGGCGGCGGCCAGGCCCGTTTCGGCCTGCGCCAACAGCGGGCCGTCGGCTTTGCCGCTTTCCTTCAAGCGCCTGCTTTGGGCCCTCAACTCGTAAAGCTTTTCCGGCAGCGCGAAAGACTTTCCGAAGGGCGCGCCCGGTGTCCAGCGGTTGGCGTATTCCGCCGTGATCGCCAGATAAAGGTCGCCGTATTCCAGGGTAGGCTCAATGGTGCTGCCCTCGGTGAAATCGTTCCAGGTGACGATTTGCACGAAACCGGGATTGTAGGCCAGCATTTCCTCGAAATGGTCGCGGTACTCCTGCCCGGCGCGGCGCGGGATTTGGCTGATGCCGCCTCCCCACCCCCAGCAGGGCGTGTTGTCGAAGCCCGGGTTGGCCATGCCGGTGATCGACCGCAGCTTCTTTTCCTTGAGAAGCCGCCGGGATTCCTCCAGGAACGCCGTGCGCTCGGCCGGAGGGCCGACCCAGGAAAAGATGGAATCGCTGACTTTCCAGAATCCGGCCTGCTCTATGGACTTGCGCCAGTGCCACTGGTGGTCATGAATGAAATAGAACTTGCGTCCGGCCTGCCCCGCAAGGATATCTCGCCATTCCTCCACGCCGAAGCTCTTTTCGTCCATGGACTCCGAGCCGGGCGAGACGTAGTGGCTGCCGAAATTGGAGAGGACCGGCTTGCCGTCGATGCGGAGGTAGGCGGGGCTGGAGCCGTAATCCTTCATGACCTTGCCGAGGACTTCGCGCGTGAAGGCCACGGCCTCCGGGCGGGATTGGAAACGGGTGTAAGGGGGGAACGAGGCTTTGTCGTCGTAATTGAGGCAGACTTTGAAATCGAGCCGCTCGGCCGCTTTGAGGAGCTGTTGAAAGCCTTTGTCGGTCTGCCGCGGGTTGCCGTTCTCGTCCACGAACCCGTACCAGTTGACCATGAAGCCGTCGATGCCTGCCTCCTTGGCCAGGAGAATGTGGTATTCGACGAGATCGGGATCCGCGGAATCGTACGGCCCGATGGATGGGTAGTGGATCGCGGCGATGTCCCGGCGGCCGTTGGGGAGAATGAGGTCCGGGTAATGGTGCTTGTCGAGGGACACGTTGTCCAGGGCGAAGCGCCACAGGTGCCAGTCGCCGCTGACTTCCGGCCGACCAAACCATGTCATGTAGTGGGCGATCAGGAGCGGTTTTCGGGTCCCGTCGGATTTCGGAGCCGGAGCGGGCGCGGCGGCGGCCAGGGCCGGCCAAAGCACGCCGGCGGCCAGGAGGAGGCGGCATCGTCCCATCTTGATCATCGTGTAAATCCTTTCGGCGGAACTACGGGCCTAGCGGCCGCGCTTTCTGAAGCGCAGAATGTCGAATATCATCCACTCGCCCTTAATGGAACTCCCTTCGGGGTGGCTGACGCCCACCTGAACATCGAACTCTTGGATCCCGGTCAGCCCCGTCAGGCGCGGGACGTCGAATTTGTAGGCGCCGGGCTCGGCTTTTTCGGCCAAGCGGACGTAACCGCCGGAAACGGCGGGAGAGGCCAAAATCAAGTACCACTGCCGGGAACTTTCCAAAACGCTAATCTCCAAAATGGGATAGGCGCTCAAGTCCACCTCGACAATGCGATGGGCGGCCCCCCAGTTCCTCTTGTCGTTTTTTCCTTTTACGATGCCCAGGCCTTCCTTCAGGCTGAAGCGTGTTTCTAGGGGGGCATTCCCGACCGATTCCCGCCAAAGATCGACATCGGCACCGGCGGGATCGAGAAGGGAGAGGCCCTCGACGCGCAGCGGCCGGGTCGGCGCCCGCGCGGTTCGGCTCGGCGAAGGCTCCGTCGTGGAAGCGCCGCGGCTCTGGAAAGCCAACTTGCTGAAAGAAACGCTCTCACGGGCGAGGCGGCCGCCGGCCGGATTGCTGACGCCGACCTTCACTTGGAATTTCTGCCGTCTGGAAAGTTCGCTGAGTAAAGGAACGTCGAAGCTGAAGCGGCCGGTTTCGTTTGATTCCATGAGGCGGATGTAGCCGTCCGGGAACTGCTCGCCGGCCAGGATCAGGTACCATGAACCCGAAACGGAAAGAACGTTGATCTCCAGGAAGGGATGCTGATCCAGGTCCACGGACACCGTTTTGTAGACGGAGCCCCAGGAGGTTTCCACAGCCCGGCCCTCCACGGTGGCGATGCCCTCAAAGGAGCGGATATCGACCCCTTTGGTTTCCCGGTCCCACCCTGCGGTGTCCGTCTGGCCGGGATCGTATACTTTCTGAAAGGGAATGGTTTGGAACAGCCCCGTCAGGGCATGGGAGGGAACGCTCGTCAGAATGAGGAGGTGAGCGAAAGCGGCAACCCCGAGTCTTTTAAGGGGGATCATGTAAGCCAAATGATACTTAAATTAGAAATTAATGTCCAAGGTCACGCGGACGCGGTTGTCCTCGGTGCGGTCCTCCGTCCGGACGAAGTTGTCGCCGGAAGCGCGGGGCTCGAAAGAGGGGTCGTCGAAGCGCGTTTGAAGGACGGAAACCGCCAGCCGGGCGTTTTCGTAGATGGCGTAGTCGCTTTGCAGGACCATGATGTCCTTGCGCACGTCGCGCTTTTCGGACACGAGGGTGAGGTCCTCGATCATGAACTTGCCCCAGACGCTGAAGGTTTCCGTGAACCAGTGGCCCAGGAACAGCTCGTAAAGGGTGGAGCGCTCGTTGCGGGGGTTGGCGGGATCTATGAAAACCTCCGAGCGCAGGGGATCATTGAGGGCGTAAAGCTCCCGGCGGCGATTGACCGAGAAAACGACGTCCCAACGGTTGATGTTGTATATCCCCAGGGTGGGCCTGAACGTGCGGCGGAAGTAGTCCCGGCTGCGGGGGCCGCGGTCGACGTCGTCGTAAAAAAGATTAAGCTTCCAGCGCCCCAGGATCTGTTCGAACTCCAGGCTGTGGCCCCGGACGTCGGCGATGTTGTGGTCGTAGCGGAACGGGTCACCCCGGAAGAAGGGGCGGTAGTTGGGGGCGAAATGCCGGTAGCCGGCGATCAGGGTGGTGCCTTCCAGGGGGATCTTCTTCACGCGCACTTTGCCCTCGGCCATCTGGCCGCGCTTGGAGACGGGCGCGAAAGGTTCTTGCGAGATGACCGGGGCTTCCGGGGCCGTGACGTCCTTGAGGGCGTCCTGGCGGAAATGGTTCACGGCGTAGGCCGCGCTCAGGTCGAGCTTGTCCTTCCAAAAACCACGGCTGGCGTCCAGGAAGTAGACGTCGTCGCTGGCGACGGTTTCGGTTTCCAGCTCGCCTGTTTTCGGGGCGACCGGCCCCGTGACGATGACGGATTTATCGGCGCTCCGGGCGGTGTCGCGGTAGGTGACGGTCATTCCGCGGAAAAGGACTCCGGCGTGGCGCTTTTGAAGTCGGGCGCCCGCCGTGAAGGCGTCGTAGATGTGCTTGATGGCGAAAACGTTGTAGTCCACCCCGGAAACCTTGCCGTCGGCCTGGGCGCCTTTGAACCCGAACAAGGGCGAGAACACGTCCCGCCCGTAGTCCACGTAGAGGTTCCCGACGCTCAGCGTGGTGAGGTTGGGGTGCAGGTTGAGGATGGCGGCGTTGAAGTAGCCGATCTCGACGTCGGGGCGGTTCCGCTCCTCGGGCTGGATCGGCGGCGCGGCCGCGGAAGGCTTTTGGAAAGGGATGGTGCGGCCGGCGTCCGCCTGGGCGGACACGAGGTCGGCGGCGAGCGACACGTTCTTGGCCGTGCCCTTCAAGACCAGCTTGTTGAAGAACAGCAGTTCGCGGTTGAATTCCGGCGTGCTGCGGTATTCGACGTGGAGGGAGTCCCCCACATCCACCTTGGCTTTCTCGATGACGTCGGCCGACAATGCCGTCCTGGGAGCGGCCACGGCGGGATTGAGGTCCGTTCCGGTGACGATGAAGTCGTCCAGCCAGATTCGGCCGGAGGACGGCTCGGCGCTTTCTCCCTGGATGACGAACTCATATTTAACGATGCGCGCCAGGTCCGGGCTTTCGCCGGTCTGGCCGGCGATGGGCTGGAAGTCCTGAAGGTCGGCCTGCAGGAGGGTCCAGCCGACGTCCCGTAAAATATTGGGTTTGCGGTACACCCAGACGCTTTTGCGGCCGTCCACCAGGCTGATTTGGAGGCCGTTTCTGGTGCCGTCGCCTTTGACCCAAAGGGAAATCCTTTTTGCGCCCGTCCAGTTGAGCGGGCGGTCGGGCGTGAAGCTGGCGCTGACCCAGGTGGGAGCGCTCCGGCTGGTGCTGAGGGTGTACGTGATCTGCATCGAGAAGTTGCCGTTCCTCTTGTGCTCGATGGAGGACACGGGATCGATGGAAGAGTCGTCGCCCCGCCAGATTTGGTAGGCGCGCAGGGGGTTGGGCCGCTCGAAGTCGTCCACGGTGATGCTGGTGGCCCGGCCCAGGGCCACCGGCGCGGCGGCCCCTGCCCGCGCGCCATCCGACAAGAGCTCCAAGCGGGCGACGGCCAGGCTTCCTTGCGTGCGCGTCTGGTCTTTTTCGCTGTTGACGACCAGGGAATGGAAGGAGATTTGGCCGTCCATTTTCCCGTTTTTGTCCCCGTCCCAATGGGAAGGAAACTCCAGCGGGACCTCCACCTGTTTCCAGCCCTGCCAAACGGCTTTGGCGAGGTAGGCCTGGAAAAATTCCCCGCTGGCGTCGGTGACGTTGAGGCGCAAGGAAACGCCGGAGCCGTCGCTCCTGAGCATGAGCCGGGCCTTTTTGGGGGCGGCCGTCAACGGCGAAGGATTCTCGGCGAAAACGTAATCGTTGGCGGCGGTTTTGAAGGCGTAGCGGATTTCCAGGGACGCCATGCCGCGGTCCCGGGCGGAGTCGCCGGCGGCCAGCGCGGAGGCTTCCGCGCCGGGGCCCGTCAATTTCCAATCTTGAGGCCGGTCCAGGGCGATTTCCGTGGAGATGGAATCCGGCGCGCCTCGGACGGGCGAGGACGCCGCCAAGAGGCCGAAGGCGGCCGCGACGCGCGCGCCGCGGAAAAGCGGCCCGCGGGCAAAATGTATGGAGAAGGCAGGGCGGTTCATCTCGACGGTCCTCGACTTGTCTAGAACGAAAGTTTCACCGCGAACACGTGGGTGTCGCCGATGTCAAAGTGGCTTTCGTAGGCGTAATCCACCTGGAGCGTCCGCAGGCCGGCCGACGCCCCCAGGGTGTAGGCCCAGTCCGGCCCGGAGGCGGCCTTCTGAGACAGGCCTCCCCGCACAGCCCACGTGTGCCGGCCGCTTCCGAACTCGGCGCCGGCGTGCTTGCGCAGGTCTCCCTGAATGTCCTCCGCCTCCACGGCGAGTTTGATCCGCTGGGCCCAGGGCGTATACGCCAGCCCCGCGCGCAGGTCTTTCGGCAGTTCATCTCGGGCGCCCGACTGATAGCGCAAAGTGGTTTGGGCGCCGTTCCGCCACACGAGGCCGGCGTGCGCGAGGTCGCGCCAGCGGTACTTGCCCGCGAAATCCAAGGAGTAGGCGCTGGCGTCTATTTCCGACGATAAGCGGAGGAAGTTCAGGCTTCCACCGAAGGAAAATCCCTTCCACGGGTAACTGCCGTAGGCGAAGGTGTAGGTGTTCTCGCTGTAATCGAACTCCGGCACCTTGCCCGTGGTGGCCAGGCGGCTCCAGGCGATGCCCACGCCCCCCGGCCCGGCGCCGGGCCAGGCCAAGGCGAAATGCGTGAGGCCCACCAGGCCGAGGTTGAAGCGGTCCTCGTAGGAGAAAGCCGCCTCGCGTTTTTCCAGGAAGGAGAGACCGGCCGGGTTCCAATGTATGGCGGAATAATCGTCGGCCAGAGCCGAGAACGCTCCGCCCATGCCCCGGGCGCGGGCGCCGGCTCCCGGGTCCTCGAAGGCGGCGAAGGAGGCAGACGCAGCGCACGCCAGCAGAAGCCCCGCGGCGCCGGCCGCCGCGATGCGGCGACGCGCCCGGCCGGGCTCTTTCATGAAAAAATCCGCGCTTTGATCATCGGCAAATCCGCCCCTGGTGACGCGTCTCCGCCCGTTCATCTCAGCACCGCGATGACGTGGGCGAACCGGCCCGCGGCGTCGGACACGGAGGATTCGGCCTCGAATTGGAAAAAGTAGAGGCCATTCTTGACGCGTCCTCCCTCGTTGTCGTTCCCATCCCAGCTCAGGCTGCCGGCGCCGGCCGGTTCCGGGCCCGATTTCTTAATTTCGCGGACCACCGAGCCGCCCATGTCGTAGACGCGCAGGCGGACGAAGGCCTGTTCGGCGAGCTCGTAGCTGAAAGTGGCGGCGTCGCGCACGCCGTCGCCGTTGGGGGAAAAGGGATTGTTGTCCACTTCGATCAGGCGGATGAACTTGCCGGGGTCCGCGTTGGAGGTCTTGGGGAGCGTGAGAACTTCCAGGTCGTCGACCGCCAGGGAGCCCGTTCCGCCCCCCGTGTCCAGGACGGTCAGGCGCATGGTTTGCAAACGGGAAAGGCGGAAGAAGGCGCCGGCGCTCTCCCCTTGGAACCGGGTGAGGGGCAGGGCGAGGCGGCGCCATTGCCCGCCGGTGTCGTTCACGCCGGGGACGTTCGTGAAAAAGCGCGTGCCGGCGTCGTCCACCAGGTTGACCTGCAAAGTGTTGGCTTTCGAGCCGGCGTATTTGTAGAAGAAGCGGACGCCGTCGGCCAGGATGCCGTTGATTTCCATCGTGCGAAGAAGGCCCGCGTAGTTCCCGCTTCCCAAGTTGTAAGTGAGGCGGAGGGCGCGGCCGCCGTCGGCGCCGCCCGTGATGCTGGAAAGCGAGGCGGAGGCCGACACGTCGTTGAACGCCGACCAGGAGGTCAGCGCCGGCGACGTAGGCTCCTCCAGCGCGTCGAAAACTTTCACCGCTTCGCCGGGCGTTTCCGGCCGGACAAAACGAATTTCATCCAGCCAAAGGCTCCCCGCGGCCGAGGTGAGGCCGTCCACGAGACGGAAAACGAGCACGGTGGCGCTGGCGGCTCCCGCGCCGGCCCGGAAAACCGAGTCATAGTTCAAAAGGTCGACGCTCACCTTGCTCCACTCCTTGCCGATGCCTCCGATTTTGACGGCCTGCTGGACGGAAGATGAGCCGAAGGCCAGTTCAAAGGCCTCGGCGCCGCCGGAGGATTTGGCGTAGAACTCGATGCGGCTGTAAGCGGAAAGGTCGCCGGCGGGGCTGTTGAAATAACCCAGGACGGTTTCCGTGGTCCGGCTGAAATCGTAGGACAGCTTGAGGGAGAACGCCCCTTCGTAAACGTTTCCGGACGAGTTGTCGTAAGTGGCGGAAAGGATATCGGCTGCGGGGGAGGGGGTTGAGCCGGCGAAGGTCCCGATGGCTCCTCCCAATTGGTTGGGACTGCCGGCCCCGCCGTTGAAATCGTCGAGAAGCTGGGCGGCCGAGGCCGCGGCGTCCTGCACGATCTCGATTTTGTCCACGTCCAGAGTGCCGCTTCCCGCCGCGCCGGTCTTGACCACGGACACTTCCACTTTTTTGACCCGGAAGAAATCGAAAAATCCATCGGACCCGGAGGCGGGCACGGTGGTGAACGCCGAGCGAACGGCGGTTTGTGCCGTCCACGCGGGCGTGTTCGCCGCGCCGGCCAGAGGGAGGGAGGCCGTGTCCCCGTCGGAATCCGTCAGGCGGAACAACACTTGGTTGGCCGGGCCCGATCCGCGCAAATAGAAGCGCAGCCGGGCCCCCGGCAGGTGCATCTCGCCCATGTTGAAGGTGGAAAAGTTTTTGGCCAGCTGGGCGTAATCTCCGGAGGAGAAATCGAAGGGTCGGGCCAGGGCTTGTCCGGACTGGCCTTCCACCAGAAAAGCGTGGTTCGAGGCTTGGGGGCCGTTGGTTTCCGCCGTCCAGCCCACGAGTGTGTCCATGGAATCCACGACGGCGGAGCGGGCGGAGGCGGCCGGGAAGGCCAGCAGGACGAGAAGTCCGGCCCCGGTTCCGAGCAGGGAGCGCTTAAAGGGGGCGGGGGAAACCATCATCGCGCGGCGCTCTTCGCCGTCATCTTTTCTTCGTGGCCGTCATGGTGGCCACGACACGGCGGTTCTTCTGGCGCCCCTCGGGGGTGGCGTTGTCCGCGACCGGGCGGAAAGGGCCGTATCCCTTGGCGGTGAGGCGCGAGGCCTCGACCCCCAGGGCGATCAATCGGGAGCGAACGCTCTCCGCTCGTTTTTGCGAAAGCAAAATGTTGATGTTGGAAGCTCCTTGGCTGTCCGTGTGGCCTTCAATTTCCGTCGTGACTTCGGGGTGGGCCTTTAAGAAGGCGGCCACGTCCCGCAGGTCTTGGTCGAAATCCGAATTGATGTCCGTGCGGCCGGAGGCGAACTCGACGCGCAGCTTGACGCTGATTTTCTGGCCTTCCCGGGGCGCGGCCGGACAGCCCGCCGCGTCCACCGGAATCCCCTGCGGAGTGCCGGGGCAGCGATCCAAGCCGTCCCAAACCCCGTCACCATCGGAGTCCGACGGACAGCCGCAGGCGTCCGCCACGGCCCCTTCCGGCGTGCCGGGGCACTGATCCTGCCCGTCGGGAGTTCCGTCAAGGTCCGCGTCCACCGCGCAACCCGTCCGGTCCACGGTTGTTCCGGCGGGAGTGTCGGGGCATGCGTCCGCCTTGTCCGCCACACCGTCGCCGTCCGTGTCGGCGGGTCCCGCGGGGGCGGGAGGATCCGGCGCCCGGACCGGCTTTTTCGGCGCTTCCTGGAAACGAAGCTTAAAGCCGGCCACGTGGCTGCCGGAGGTCTCCTCCAGCCGCAGCGGATAGAGAAAAGCATAATCCAAAATGATTTTCCAGTTGCCGGCCAGGGGCAAGGCGTAGCCGAACCCGAGAGCGGCGTCCCGGCCCCGGTCTCCCACGATGTTGGTTCCCGCCCGCAGAGCCAGCGGATGAACGCGTAGCCTCGCTTCCATTCCCATAAAATAATCCCGGCGGCCGTCGATCCACAGCGCGTCGAAAGCGGGCAGGAAATCCGCGCCCAGACGCCCCGCCGGCAACAGGTAAGAAAGTCCGAGGCGATAGGATCGCGGCAGGGGGACGCTTTGTTGAAACCCGATGTCCGGCTCGTTGACGGACCGGACGGCCGCGCCCAGGCGCAGGCGCTCCTCGGGGCCGAAGCCGTAGAGCGCGCCGATGTCGTAAGCCGAGGCCGCCGCGTCGTCGCCGGAGCGGAAAACCGGGTCGCCGGCCGCGCGCGCGTCCAAGTCGTAATCCTGCCGGACGCGCCGCCAGCTGGCTCCCAGGCGCAAAGGGCGGCCCGCCAGCGGGAGGCCGTGGGCGTAGCTCAGGATGAGGTTTTTTTCCGAGAAAAGGTCCTGGACGGAGGCTTCGGTCCAGGAGACGGCGGCGCTGCCCCAGGACTTTCCCGACACGGCGAACGTTCCCGCGCCGGACCAAAGCTCGACGCCCTTTGCGCCCGTGAAGGGTTTCCCGTAGGCCAAATCCAGTTCCGTCTTTTTAATGAGCCGGAGGCCGGCGGGGTTGAAGAAGACGGCGCCCGCGTCGTCCGACACGGCGCCATAGGCTCCCCCCATGCCCGAGGCCCGGGGGCTGAAATGGGAAAGCTCCGAGCCGGAGGAGGGGCCGGCAGCGAATGCGAGCGCGGCGGAAATCGCCAGGCGGCAGCCGAGGGGGACGCCGCGCCGCCGGAGGAAAAAGATCATCGAACCACGGCGATGGCGCCGGTGACGGTCTCGAAATTGATCCGCACTTGGTAAATGTAAGCGCCGTTGGGCACGAGGTCGCCGCCGTTGTCGCGGCCGTCCCAGAAAGACACGTTGTGGAGCGTGCGGACGATCCGGCCGGCCCGGTCGAATATTCGGATGGTGTAATCGTCGGGCAGGTTGTCGAAAAAGGCCGCGTCGTTGACGCCGTCGCCGTTGGGCGTGATGACCCTTTCCCGCGGTTTGGAATCCGAGGGGGCGGCGTCGGCGGCGAAAAGCCCGAAGAGCGTAAAGTGCTGCGCTTGGGCGGTGACGGTGCGCTCTTGCCGGTCCATGCGCCCCCCCAAAGGCCGCCACGCGGTTCCATCGTGCCAATAAATTTTGAGGGATGCGGCGGATTCTCCGGTCGAGTCAACCCGCCCGTCGCCGTCGGCATCCTGATATCTCAGGGTCAGCGTCACCGGAACGGAGAAACGGGTGCCCGCCGGTCCGAAACGGTAAACTTCCGACGGAGGTTTGCCGGCCAAAAGGGGGGCGGCGGCGGGCTCCTCCCGGCGTATCGTGATCGGCCGGGGAAAAGGGAGGGCGCCCGCAGGAACGACCACGGATGTCTCTCCGTCGGTCTGATCGCCGTCGTAAAGGACGACCTGGCCCGATGTCATGTCCGGGCCGCCGGCCCCGTCGGAAACGGACACGCTCAGGGGCGACGCGGCGTCGCCCCTGGAAACAGTGACCACGCCGTCGGAACCGGTGAGATAATATTGCAGGCCGGCAGGGGTGACGGACGCGGCCGGAACCGTGAAGGCGTGCTCATAAGCCGTGACGGACGCCGTGGGCGTGGAATACAACGCCGAATAAGCAGGATCGCCGGTTTTTCGATAAAAAAGCGCGAGGGAGGCGACGGGCCGGTTGCTGGAAAGGCGCGCGGCTATTTTCACGTCCCGCCCGGGGAGGCCGACCGAGGCGAGGGTCTCGTGCTCGAGCGTGGGGGCGCTCGGCTTGATAACGGAAACGGCGGAGGAGACGCCGCGGTTGCCCTGGGTGTCTTCGCTGAAGGCCCTCAACTGGTAAGCGCTCGGCAAAATCTTGGACGTGTCCCAGGCGACGGAATAAGTCCCGTCCACCGTGTTGGTGTCCACGCCGATCCGGTACCAAAGGGCGCCGTCTTGGGAATATTCGGCGCCGACGTGCTCCAAAGTGGGATCCGCCGCGCCGGAGGGCGCCGTCATCGTGAGGACGGACGTTCCGGCGGGAAGCCTCATGCCCGAGGCGGCCGCGGTCCCGTCCAGGGCCAAGGCGGAGGGCGCCGTGGGGCTGGAGGTGTCCACGAACCGGACGTTGTCTAAGTAAACGGAAAAACCCGAGGTCGGAGACAGTGCCGGTCCTCCGCCCTTCTGGAACCAGACCTGCAGATAAGCGACGCGGCTCTTATCCAGCCCGGCGAAGTGGCTCAAGGGGATGACGACCTCCTGGAAGCCCGAGGCGGAAAGTCCGGCGGGAAGGTAATCCGTCAGGCTCTTGACGGACTCGAAGAACGCGGCGTCCTTGAGCCCGATGCCGACGTTCGCTCCGGCCGAGCTGCCTCGTATGTGAAAGGCCAAGGAATCGGTTCCGGTCAGGTCCATGCCGCGGTTTTTCTCCAGGGGGAGAAGCATGACGGCGTCGGTCAGGCCGGCGGCCGTGGCGAAGGCGATGCGATAAGAAAATCCGGAAGGGGGGAGGAACACGGTCCCGTCATAAGAGGGCGAAAAAGTGACGCCGGCGCAGGCGGGCGTGGGTGTGAGGTTGCTCCAGCATTCATAGTCGTGGCCGTGGTTGAAAGGGACGGCGCCGTCGTTGAAGTTGTCCAGCCAGACGGGCGCTTGCTTGGCGCCGAAGCGGATGTCGTCTATATACACCGTCCCCGCGCCGCTCGCTATGTCGCTGTTGGCCTCGATCTTGAACGCTCCGGCGCCCGGCCCCCAGTTGGTGGAAGGGGTCCAGGCCCAAAAGGCCTCCGTGGAGATCACGACCTTCTGCCATTGGGTGGTGATGCCGGCCGGCAAAAAGGATTTGATGCGGACCTTGGGAAAGGCGACGTTGTCGTCCACAAGCAGATAGAGGTCTTCGCCTCCCGCCTGTCCCCGGATCCAAAAGGAAACGTATTTGTAGGAGCGAAGGTCGGCGCCGGACCGGTCCGAATAATAGCCGTCGGCGCCGGCGGCGGCGTTGAAGGCGATGGCCCGCGCGTATCCCGCGTCGCCGAGGCCCGGGGAATGGAAGGACAGTTGCGCGGCGGAAAGCGAGCCTTCTCCGGCGCCGAAAAGGTTCCCGGAGGCCGCGTCGTTGAAGTCGTCCATCACCAGGGCGGATCGCGCGGAAGAGGGGGAAAAAAGAAACAAGCAGAGGAAAAGCGGTTTAACGAGAAAAATCCGTTCCCAGCGGGGCACGGGAAACGAGGCGGAGGAAAAAGAAGTCAGCGATGGGAAACCCATGATCGCGTTGATTATACATCATAAAGGGCATAAAAAAACCCGCCCGCGCCGTTAAGCGCGGGCGGGTTTGGAGAGGAGCGATGGTACGGCTTATTGCCCGGGAGCACCTTCCTGTTGGGATCCCGTAAAGGCGATTTCCTTGAAGCTGACTTCCTTGCCGGCGTTGGACGTCGTTTCTCCCGCCGTGCTGACGCCGATGTGGAGCTCGAAGGACTGTTCGCCCGTCAAGCCCAGGGCGCTGACGAGGTCATAGGACTGGGCGTCCGTCAGGGTGGTGTCGGGCTGGATTTTAACGGGTTCCTTCACTCCGCCGCCCAGCGCCTCCACGTACCAGTAGCCGTTGGCGGCCGTGGGAGAAACGGCGAGCATGGGCGTCTTGTCCAGGTTGACGGAGATCACGCGATACACGGTCCCGTATCCCTGGCTCTTGGAGGTGCCGACGACCTTGAACCCGTCCATGCTCTCCTCGATCTTGGCGCCGGCGGGGGTGCCGTCGGGCCATTTATCCTTCCAGCCGCTGAGCCGGAGGGCTCCCGGAATCATGCGGGGGCTCTTCGCGACGAACCGGAAGTCCTTTATGGAGAAGGATTTTCCATAATTGGGGTCTTGCTTTCCGCTGGAAACACCCAATTCCACTTCCAGTTCTTGGCGGCCGGACAGGCCGGTCAGCGCCTTGACGTCGTAGATATGAACGCCGGCGACGTTCGTGTCCGGTTGAATTCTCATATAGCCTTGCTTGATGCGCGGGCTTTTGGCGATGAGGAACCAAAAACCGTTGACCGACGCCACGTCCACCGTCAGGAAGGGCGTTTTGTCCAGGTCCACCCCGATGCGTTTGTGGACGTTGCCGTAGCTTTGCTTCTTCGACGTGCCGGTGATGGTCTGGACGTTGCCGGCGGATTTCATCTCCGCGCCGGAAGACGATCCGTCGGGCCATTTGTTCAGCCATCCCGCCATGATGCCCGGGGCATTGCCGCCCGTCCCGCCGGCCGCGGACGCCGCCTCGGCCGCAAACCCGGCGCCACTGCCCAGGAAAAGCGAGGCCAAAACGACCGCTCCGGCCTTTCCCAGGTGTCCTTGAGTTCTGTGTCTTCTCATATTGCCTCCTCTGATTGGTGTTCGGAATTGTAAGACGCGATCATTTCGACAAATCCACTTTGCGGTCCACCGTCCTCACGACCGCTCGGCTCCCGCTTTTGGTCTCCACGCGCGTCCGGACCCACACGTACCTGCCATCGAAAAAGAACGAGGCGGGAACGCGCACCGCGAAACGGGCGGACTCTTGCCGTCCGGGCTCCAACTCGCGGAACGCGGCGGACGCGGCTTTATCGCCCGGTCCGCCGGCGTCGAGGCCGGGAAGGCTGTTGCGCGGCCCGATCTTCCAGGCGGAAAGGTGAACCTTCACGTCCGAAACGGCTTTGGGTCCGGGGTTCTTGACGATGACTTCCGCCTCTATGTCGCGGGGACCCGACAGAGCGGCGGCCGAAAGCCGGAGC
>JBQTIM010000158.1:0-2522 GCA_052388135.1 Elusimicrobiota bacterium | reverse complement strand
GGCGCAGGGAATGATGAGTTAATTATGAAGGATGAAGGATGAAAAGGTCGCCCGGCCAACAAAGAAAAGTGACCCGCCGCGAATCTCTTTATTCTGTTTTTTTTCGCTGTTTATGTTCTAGCCTTGTCCCTGTCTTTTTTTCATCCTTCATCCTTCATCCTTCATCCTTGCCCTCATGAACTTCCCCGCCCTCGCCATCCGGCGGCCGGTGGCCACTCTGATGGCCTACGCGGCCTTCGGTTTGCTGGGCGTTTTTTCCATTTTTCGCCTGCCCGTTTCCCTCATGCCCAGCGCCGGGGCCGGGCATTTGAACGTGTCCATCGGCATCCGCGGGGGACTGCCGCCGGAGGACATCGAGAACCTGGTCACCAAGGTGGTGGAGGAGGCCGTCAGCGCCACGGCGGGGCTGCGCAGCGTCAGCTCGGTGTCCCGCAAGGAGCGGGCCGTCATCACCATGATCTTCGAGCCCGGCATGGACGTGGGGTTCGCCAGCCTGGAAGTGCAGGAGCGCCTCGCCAAAATACGCAACAAGCTCCCCAAAGACATTGAAAAGCCCGTCGTCGGCCGCTACGGGGAGAGCGATTATCCGGTCACGATCCTGGCGCTGACCAGCGACAGGCGGACGCCGGAGGAGGTCCGCGACCTTGTGGACTCGTCGTTCAAGCCGGCCCTCCTGCGCGTGGACGGCGTCGGCAACATCGAGGTGGGCGGCGGCTGTGAACGAAAGATACTGGTGGAGTTCGACCAGCAAAGGCTCGAAGCCTATCAGCTCCCCATCCACCGGGTCATCCAGGAGCTGGGGTCCAACAACCTCAACGTCCTGACCGGGAAAACGGAAACGGGCCGGGATTTTAAGTTCGTCCGCGCCATGGGCCAGTACCAGTCCATCGAGGACATGAAGAAGCTGAGCGTCGCGATCACGAAGGAGGGCGGGCGCATCCGCCTGGAGGACGTGGCGGAGGTGAGGGACTTCTATTTGGAGCCGGACACCTACGCCCGCTTGAACAAGAAGCCCACGGTGTCGGTGTACGTCCAAAAGGAATCGCAAGCCAACACCATCCGCGTGGCCGACCGCATCGAGGAGGCGGTCAAAAAGTTTGAAAAGGAGTCGCTCCCGCCGGAGATTTCCCTCACCGTCGTTTCCAATCAGGCCATCTTTATCCGCGAGGCGATCCAAAACATCGTCACGGCCCTTTGGCAGGGCACGCTGCTGGTCGGCGTCGTGCTGTGGCTGTTCATCCGGAACCTCGCCCACACGTCCATCATTTTGGTGTCCATCCCGCTGTCGGTTCTGCTCACGTTCGGGCTCATGTTCCTTTCCAAGATCGGGTTGAACGTCATGACGCTGTCCGGCATCGCCCTGGGCATCGGAATGCTGGTGGACAATTCCATCGTGGTCTTGGAAAACATCGTCGAGGCGAAGAAACATTTCTTCCAGCGGAACCCGGAATTGTCGGAGGCCGGCCGGGAGGTGTCGGATCCTCTGGTGGCCGAGGCCAGCCGGGCCATGACTCTGCCCATCCTGGCGGCCACGATTTGCACGGTCATCGTTTTTATCCCCATCGTTTTCATCAGCAAGCAGATCCAGCTCATCTACAGCGGCCTCGCCCTCACGGTCACGTACTCGCTCATATGCTCCTTCTTCGTGGCCGTGACGGTGGTGCCCCTTTTGGCCGCCCGGATTCCGATGCGCGCACGGATGGAGGATGAGCGCAACCCGCTGGCGGTCCTGTGGGAGAAAGTCTTCGGGCGGCCCTTCGTCCTGCCCTTTTTTCTGGCGCCCCTGGCCGGCCGCGGCGGCGCCTGGGGCCGTTCGGTTTGGGGATACCTGAAGAACCCCGGCGCGCCCGCCGCCGGCCTTCCGGCGGAGGAAGGAGGCGAGGAAGGCGCCGCGGGCGGCGAAGCGCCGTCCCCGGGCGTATTCGGGAGGCTGAGGAACAAGGCCGCCTCCTTTCTGGAATCCACCCTGTCGCCGGTGCTGCGCGATCCTCTCAAGGCGTACCGGTCGGCCATGGCGGCCTGCATCCGGAAGCGTTACCGCCTCCTGGGCGCCGTGGCGGTCGCTTTTTTGCTCGCCGTAGGAGGATACGCCTTCTTGCTGGAAAAGGATTTCATGGGCTCGGCCGAAGAGAGCGAGTTCATCATTTACGTGGAGCTCCCGGCCGGGGCCCGCCTCGACATTTCGGACAAGGTGGTGGGGGAAGTGGAGCGCGTGGTGTCCGAAACGCCGGAGATCAGCGGCGTGGTGAAGACGGCGGCCGCGCGCGTGGAAGGCTGGTCGTCTAAAGTTTACGTAACGCTCGTTCCTCAGGCCGAACGGAGCCGCACCGTGCAGGAGATCATAGACGAGCTGCGCCCCCAGGTGGCGGACATCGGCGCCGAATACGACGCCTTCATTTATTTTTCGGAGCCCTCCGATTCCAAGGAATTTTTCATCGACGTTTTCGGCCATGATTACGAAAAACTGCGCGACCTCGCGGTCGCCATTTCCGACCGCCTTCAGAAAATACCGGACATGGCCG
>JBQTIM010000157.1:0-9140 GCA_052388135.1 Elusimicrobiota bacterium | reverse complement strand
CCCAGGCAGTAGCCCTGGATGAGAAGGGTCTTGGGCGTAAGCTCCCGGTCCCACTTGGCGCGGAGGAACTGCTCGGAGCGCTTCACCGCCTCCTCGTAGCGGCCCACCGCCGCCAGGGACCAGATGAGCTGGAAGTTGACGTCCGGGGTCTGCTCCTTGCCGCGGTTCTCTTTGCGCAGCAGGTTCACCAGGGGTTTGGTCTTGTCCTGCTCCACCAGGGATTGGGACAGGAGCGTGGTGATGTTGGCCCTGAGGGCGCCCTTGTCCACGTCCTTCCGTAGGGTCCAGAGGCGCTGCTCCGCCTCCTTGAACCTCTCGACGTTGAAATCGCTGCAGGCCAGGCGGTAGTAGGCGAGGGTCTGCCAGGGGTCGCGGGACTCGGCGGCGGTGGGCTCCAGGGATTTCATGGCCAGGTTGAAATCCTTCTGCTGATAGAACGTCTCGCCCAGCTCGAAGCGCGCCCGCTCCGCCCAGACGGTTTTGGGGTGGTCCCGCGTGACCTTCTTGAAAGCGGCCTGGGCCTCCACGTTTTGCTTGAGCGCGCGCCGGCTGAGGCCGGCGAAATACAAGGCGGCCGGATTCTTTTCATCCTTCACGAAATAATCCAAGGCTTCCTTGAAGCGGCGGTTTTCCCAAAGGATGAGACCGAGGGGCAGGATCACATGGTCGGCCTGCTTGTAGCCGGGATAGGCTTCCACCAAGGTGTTGTAGCGGGCGTAGGCCTCTTCGCGGCGGCCGGAGGCCAGGTCCGCCACGGCCTGCCCCAGGAGGGCTTCGGGAGCCACCGCGGGAGCGCCGCCGGCCGCGGCCAGAGCGTAGGTTTGGGCCGCCTTGTCGAAGAGGCCCCTCTGCATGTAGGCGTCGCCCAGTTTCTGCCGGACGCTGGCCAGGAAAAAGTCGTCTTCGGGCTCTTCGGCGGAGACGCCTTCCAGTATAAGCGAGGCCGCTTTGAAATCTCCGTCCAAGGCCGCGAGTTCGGCCACCAGATAGCGGGCCCGCTGGCCATCCGGCCCGGGAGCGGTGGCCTTGGTGAACTTAAGGAAATCTTTGTATGTTTCCTGTCGCTTGTGTGGAACGTACTCAAAGGTGAAAACGCGGGTGGAGGCGTGGCGGGCGGGACGCGGGTCCTCCAGAAACTCCTGGGCGCCGGGCCGCAGGGGAATCATGAGAAAGGACGCCGCCAGCGAGAACCGGAGGGCGCATGAAAAAGGCCTGCGTGCGTTCAAAGAGACGGCTCCTTATATAATAGGTATACGAATAGAAGGCAAGAACCGGCCGGCCGGATGCTCAATGGCGGGGTGGTGTGCCGTTTTGTTCCGTCTTCGCCTACCGATTTTATTATAAAGTCTGGACGGTCTGTTTGCAAGGTTTTCCTTTTTAGCCGATATGCAACAAATTATCCAAAATCGCCTGTTCCCTCAATAATGCCCCAGGCTTCCCTCCCGCTGGCTTTTCTTTAACGCCGCGGCGAAGAAAAAAATCCCCAAAGGCCACAGAACCGCCACGAAGGCGGCCAGGGCCGTTAAGTGGGAGGCCGTCTCCCCCCAGCCGGCGCCCATGAGCAGGCTTTTGCGCAAGCCCTCCAAAGCGTGGGTCATGGGCACGAAAAAGGCGACGTCCTTCAGCCAGCCCGGCAGAACGTCCACGGGAAAATAAACGCCGCCCAGCAGGCTGCTCACGTTGGTCACCATCCACGTCACCGGGTTCCCTCTTTTGTAGAGCATGATGAAGGCCGCCGCCATAACGCCCAGCCCCATGAAGGCGAGAATGGTGAGGCACAGCAGGGCCGCCGCAGGCAGAAGCCGGGCGTGGGGAATCCTCATGCCGAAGAGCATCATGCCCACGGCGAAGTAGAGGGCCACCTGGAACGTGTTGTAGAGAAAATCCCACAGGGCCGAGCCGGCCAGGAATTGCGTGAGCGACACGGGCGTCAGCAGGATGGGCTCCAGCGTGTTCAGGAACTGCTCCTGCCGCAGGGACTGGGCGAAGGAGTTGAGGCCCACGTATTGGTAGGTGGAAAAAGCGATGCCGATGAGGACGAAAGAAAAATAGTCCCCCCCGTAGGCCGCCAAGAAGGGCGCGGCGGAGTTCCCGAAAAGTTTCGCCACGAAATAATACGTGGCCGCCGTCAGGAAGACGCCCGCCACGTCCATGGAAAACCCCAGCTTGTAGGACGTGTGGATGGCGGCGTCGCGCCGGAAGAACGCCCACAGCGGCTGGAAGGGCGGGGTCACGCGGCCGCCGGCGACGTCAGGTTGCGGAAAAAGTCGTGCGCGGTGAGGCCGGGCTCCCTTTGCAGGCGGCCGCTCAAGGAGCCCTGGAACAGGGCGCGGCCGTCGTGGAGGACCACCCAGCGGTCGGAAATTCGCTGAGCCTCATCCAAGTGGTGGGTGGAAACCAGCAGGGTCCGCTTCTCCCGGCCGCGCCATTCGTCCCGGAGGAGAGACCGGAGGCGCGTGGAAAAGCCCGGGTCCAGGTTTTGATGCGGCTCGTCCAGAAGCACCAGCGCCGGATCGTGCAGGAGGGCTCGAGCCAAGAGGACGCGCTGTTTCTGTCCGCTGGACAGTTCGCGGAAGGGCTGGTCCAGGAAGCCGGACAGCTCCAGTTGGCCCGACAGGCTTTCCAGCCGGTCCCGCCACCGCGCCGGCGGCAGGCCGTGGAGCTGGGCGTAGAACCAAAGGTTCATGCGCACGGAGAGCCGGCCGTAAAAAGAGTGGTCTTCGGACGACGCGAAGCCGATGCGCGCCTTGGCCTCGGCCGGGCGGCGGTGCACGTCCAGGCCCGACAGGAGCACCCGCCCACCGTCGGGAGCCAGCAGGGCGCTGACGATTTTCAGAAGCGTGGTTTTTCCCGCGCCGTTGAGGCCCAGCAGGCAAACGATGTCCCCCTCGGGCACGTCGAAGGAAACGTCCGCCAGGACCGGCCGGAGGCCGCCGGGGCCGGGAAACCCCTTGGAAACTTGAGCGAGGGAGAGGAGGGAGGGCCCCGGCGTCAAGCCGGCGGCACGGGCCCTTGTTTGGGCCGGATCAGCAGGGAGGCGGCCACCGACGCCGCCAGCAGGGCGGAGATGACGCCCAGGGAGACCAGCACGGGAATATGGAATATGTCCACCAGCATCATCTTCACCCCGACGAAAGCCAGGATGGCGGCCACGCCGTACTTCAGGAAGTGGAACACCCGCACCAGGCCGCTCAAGAGGAAATAAAGCGCCCGCAGGCCCAGGATGGCGAAGACGTTGGAGGTGTAGACCAGGAAGGTGTCCGTGGTGATGGCGAAGATGGCCGGGATGGAGTCCAGCGCGAAAACCAGGTCGCTCAGCTCCACCACCACCAGGGCCAGGAAGAGCGATGTGGCGTGGGTGACGCCGTTTATTTTCACGAAGAATCGGTCGCCGTGGAAGCCCGTCAGAGGCATGGCCTTTTTGATCAGGCGGAACAGCGGGTTCGAGTCCGGCTCGAAGGGTTTTTCCTTCTGGAAGGCCATCTTGAAGGCGGTGTAAAGCAGGAAAATGCCGAAGACGTAAAGGATCCAATGGAACGTGCGGATCAAAGCCGCGCCCACCAGGATGAGCACGAACCGCATGACCAGGGCCCCCAGGATTCCCCACTTCAGCACGCGCGGCTGGAACAGGGGGCCGACGTTGAAATAGGAAAAGATCATGATGAAGACGAACATGTTGTCGACGCTGAGGGACTTTTCGATGATGTAGCCCGTGAGGAACTCCAGGGCCGCCTTGGGCGACATGTAAAAATAAATTCCCACGGCGAATAGAAGGGACACGCCCACCCAGATCATGCTCCAGATGGCCGCTTCTTTCATGCTGATGACGTGGGTCTTCTTGTTGACCAGGGCCAGGTCCACGTACAGCATGAGGGCCACGAGGATGTTGAAAACGATCCAGAGGACGAGTTGATGGCTCATGGCAGGAAAGAAAGGGCCGCCGAAAGAACGCCCCGGCGAGGGAAGCCGCCGCGGACGGCGGAACGTCGGTGCAATGCGTCGCTCATGTCTGGGTCCTTACGCCGCCGGCTCGGCGGGCTTGGCGTTAAATTTATTCATGGCCTTTTCCAGTCCTTGCTCGAAGACGGCTTTCAGCGCCTCGGCGGCGGCCTCGGCCAGGGCTACCATCTCCTTGGGAGCCTTTTTCTTGAGCACGAAATCTTTGGGGTCCATCCCCGGAGGGACGGGGCCCACGCCCACCCGCAGCCGCGGGAAATCCGTTGAACCCAGGGCGTCCGTCACGGATTGAAGGCCGTTGTGCCCGCCCGAACTGCCGGACCGCCGGATGCGAAGGCGGCCCCAGGGCAGGGCGAAATCGTCGCACACCACCAAGAGCTCTTCCGGCGAGGCGTTGCGTTTCCGCAGGGCCTCCCGGACGGCCGGCCCGGAAACGTTCATGTAAGTCTGCGGCTTCACCAGGACGGGCCCGCCCGCGTCCGTCCACAGCCAATCGTCCCTCTCCCGCCATTCCCAGCGGGAGGCGGCGGCCCAGGCGTCCAGGGCGTGGAAACCGATGTTGTGGGGAGTGTTGCGATAAGCCGCGCCCGGGTTCCCCAGGCCGGCCGCCACGCGGATGGCCGGAACGGCGCGGCCGGGGCGCTCCTCCGCGCCTTCGGGCATGCCCCTTTACTTGCCTCCGGCCGGCTTGGCCTCGGCTTTGCCGCCGGCGGCTTTGGCGTCGGCGCCCTTGGCCGGAGCGGCGCCTTCGGCGCCTTCCTCCGGCTTCTTGCCCTTGGCGATGACCTCGGGCTCGGCGGCCGCGGGCACGGCGCCGGGAGCGGGCGTCTCCTCGAGAATCGTCGGGGCCACCACGTTGGCCACCAGCAGCTCCTTGTCGTTCAAAACTTCCACGCCCTCGGGCGGCCGCAGGTCCTTGACCCGCAGGCCCTGGTTCAGTTGCAGGCCGGACACGTCCACCTCGATGGCTTCCGGGATGGCCGTGGGCAGGCAGCGCACGCGCACTTCGCGCAGGATGTGCTCCAGGATGCCGCCGCCCAGCTTCACGCCGGGGGCCTCGCCCGTGAACCGCAGGGACGCGCTCACCTCGATCTTCTCCGTGAGGGAGATGCGCTGAAAGTCCAGGTGGATGAACTTCCGGCTGATGGGGTCGCGCTGCACGTCCTTCAAGAGGACGGTCTCGGCCTCGGACCCCACCTTGAGGTTGATGAGGGCGCTGGCCCCGCCGTGAATCTTCAGCTCCTTGGCCGTCACGCTGACGGACACGGGCGGCTTTTGGCCGCCGTACACCACCGCCGGCACCTCGCCGCTTTCCCGCAGGGCGCGCAGAGCCCCGTTGGTCCCGATCTCCCGTTTTTTCGCCGTCAATTCAATGGTCGCCATGTGAGTGCGTCTCCTTAAATTAAGTTTCCGAAAACGTCGTTGCCGCTCCGAGAAGCCGCCGACGCTTTAAACAAACAGCTCGCTGACGGATTTTTCGTCGTGAATGCGCCTGATGGCCTCGCCCAGGATGGGCGCCACGGACAGCACCTTGATGCGCCGCGACTCCTTCCCGTCCAAGGGAATGGTGTTGGTGATGACCAGCTCCTCCACCGGCGAATCGTTCAGGCGGTCCAGGGCCGGCCCCGCCAGAATGCCGTGGGCCGCCGCCGCCAGAACGCGGGCCGCGCCGGCCTTCTTCAAAGCCTCCGCGCCTTTCACCAGCGTGCCGCCGGTGTCCACGATGTCGTCGATGATGAGCGCCGTCTTCCCCTTCACGTCGCCGATGACGTTCATCACCGCCGCTTCGTGGGGCGAAAGCCGCCGCTTGTCGATGACGGCCAGGCCGGTCTTCAGCCGCTTGGCGAAGGCCCGGGCGCGCTCCGTGCCGCCGGCGTCGGGCGAGACCACCACCACCTCGCCGTTGGTCATTTTCTTCTTCTTGAAATACTCGATCAGCACGGGGTTCGCGTAAAGGTGATCCACCGGGATGTCGAAAAAGCCCTGGATCTGCCCGGCGTGGAGGTCCATGGTGAGAACCCGCTGGGCGCCGGAGGCCGAAATCAGGTTCGCCACCAGCTTGGCCGAGATGGGAACCCGCGGCTCGGCCTTGCGGTCCTGCCGCCCGTAGCCGTAATAAGGAATCACGGGCGTCACGCGATGCGCCGAGGCGCGCCGCAGGGCGTCCACCAGAAGGAGGAGCTCCATCAGGTTGTCGTTGGCCGGGTGGCTGGTGGGCTGGATCACGTAGCAGTCCGCCCCCCGCACGTTGTCCAAAACTTTGATCTCCACTTCGCCGTCGGGAAACCGGCCCACGGACGCCTTGCCGAGGGGCGTCTTCAAGTAACGGCAGATCTCCCGCGCCAGAGACGGGTTGGCGTTGCCGGTAAAAATTTTCAACGGACGAGGCATGCGCTATCTCGCTTTCTTCTTCGATTTCCTGCTTGCGGCCCAGCCTTTTTTCACCACCAGCGGCCCGCGTTCAAGGGCCAGAGCGCCCGCGGGCACGCCGCGCGTCACCGTGGAGCCGGCCCCCACCACCGCGCCCCGTCCGATGGAAACCGGAGCCACCAAATTGGCGTTGGAGCCGATGAAGGCGCCCGCGCCGACGCGGGTTTGGTGCTTTTGGAACCCGTCGTAGTTGCAGGTGATGACGCCGGCGCCCACGTTCACGTCCGGACCCAGCACGGCGTCCCCCAGGTAAGCCAAATGGTTGGCCTTCACGCCGGGAGCCAGCCGGGCGTTTTTCGTCTCCACGAAATTTCCCACGTGGACGCCCGCGCCCAGGCGCGTGCCCGGCCGCAGGTGCGCGTAGGGGCCCACTTTGGCGCCCCGGCCCACCCGCGCCCGGTCCGCGCAAACGAACTTGAGCTCGGCGTCGTCCTCCACGCGGCAATCCTTGAGCCAGGAAAAAGGCCCCACGCGGACGCCGCGGCCGATGCGCGTGCCGCCCAAAAGAAACGTGTGCGGGTAAATCACGCTGTCGCGGCCCACCCGCGCGCCGGCGTCCACGCAAACCGAATCCGGGTCCGGCACGGTGACGCCTTCGTCCATCAGGCGCTCCACATACCGGCGCCGCAAAAGTTTGTCGGCCCGGGCCAGCTCCCGCCGGGAGTTCACGCCCAGCACGACGTCCGGGTCCGCGGAGCACAAGGCGCCCGCCGGCCGGCCGTCCCGGGACAGGATGGCAACGGCGTCCGTCAAATAGTATTCGCCCTTGGCGTTGTCGGGCCGCAGGCGTTTGAGCGCCCACAGCAAGTCCGCCGCGCGGAAACAGTAGGCGCCGGAGTTCACTTCGTTCAGCGCGCGCTCCTCCGGGGAGGCGTCCTTTTCCTCCACGATGGCGCGGGGGCGGCCCGCGGCGTCCCGCACGATGCGGCCGTAGCCGGCGGGCTCCGGCAGGCGCGCGGTCAAAACCGTGACGGCGTTTTCTTCCCGCCGGTGGAGGCCGGCCAGCCGCCGCAGGGTCTCCCCCCGCACCAGCGGGGCGTCCCCGCAAAGAACCACGGCGTCGCCGCCGGACCGCTTCAGCCAGGCCGCCGCGCTCATGACCGCATGGCCTGAGCCGCGCCGCTCCCGCTGGGTGAAAAACTTATAGGACGGCCCGAGCTTTTTCCGGACGGCCTCGGCGCCGCGGCCCACCACGATGCCCACGGGTCCCCGCAGGGCCGACGCCGCGCGGACCACGTGGCCCAGCAAGGTGTCGCCCGCCGCCTCGTGCAAGACCTTGGGGAGGCCCGACTTCATCCGGGTGCCTTCCCCGGCGGCCAATATGAGAATCGCCGGTGGTTTCAAATTTTTTGAGCGGGAAGGTCTTGAGAAGTCCTCCGAAAAGCTTCTTTCGGTCTGCAATTTCGGCTTTGGCCCTGCGTCTTTGCAGTCTTCGGCTTGCACACCACCACGGGTATGCTCGCCTCAGCCTGCTTCGACTCGGCTCAAAATCCGAAATTTCGCTTCCGAGTGAGGTTTCCGGATGACTTCTAGGGGACCGGACGGACGCGTTCGCGACGTTTCCCAGCGCTTTCGTGGAGGGATTCTAGCAAATTTCCGGCTTTTTGCGCGCGAATTTCAAGCGGCCTCCGGCCCCGGCCCGGAATGCGGTTCCGGGCCGGGACGGGGGTCGGCGCGGGCAAGCCGCGGGGACGGGCCTGCCGGACCGGGAGGCCGCGATTACGTTCGGGGGCGGCGGGGCGAGGGGCTCTCGGCGGCCTCGGGGTTCACGGAGAATGTGACGGGACCGGCGGCGGACCTCAGCGTGGTGTCGGATCGCCGGTTTTTCCACCAGCACTCTTCGCGTTCTTCGCCGCACAGTGGGCGCTCTTCTCCGAAGGAGACGGCCGAGAGGGCCGATTTTTTCACGCCCAGGGCTTTGTAATACTCCCGCAGGGCGTTGGCGCGCCGTTGTCCCAGGGCCAGGTTGTATTCCAGGGTGCCCCGGGCGTCGCAGTGCCCTTCAACGCGCACCTGCACGCCGGGATGCCGGCCCAGCAGGGCCGTCAGGACGGCGGCGTTCTTTTTAAGCGCCGACCGCGCCTCGGAGGAGAGGTCCGCCTTGTTCGTCTCGAAATAAACGGGCTCGAGCGCCGCCGGCCGGCTCCAATCCGGGCCTATCTCCAACACGCTCCCGCGCGCCTGGGCGTCGGCCGCCGCGGGAGCTTCCGCCTCCGCGGGGACGGTCTTTTTCTTTTTGGGCGGACAGCCCGCCAAGCCCAGAGACAGGACTCCGAACAACGCCAGTTTCCCCATGCGCATCCCCACAGATTGCCGATTCATTGTCATAGAGCTCCTTGGATCCTTATTTTTTTTGCCCGGACTTCGATTTGGGCGCCGCTTTTTTCTTGGCCTCCAGCGCGGCTTTCTTCGCGGCGGCCTCGTCTCCGGCCCGCTTCGCCGCGGCGCCGGCTTTCAGCGCCTGGGCTTTCGCGTAGCCGTAATTCCCTTTTTTCAACTGGCTGTCGGCCCTGTCGAGCATGGCCCGCGCCGATTTGTAGGTGGCGGGCGCGTGCGCGGAGGCCCCGGCCATGTCGGCGGCGGCCAAGTCGGCGCGGGCCTGCGCCATGGCTTTCATGGCCTCGCTTTTCCCGCGGCTGCAGCCGGACAACACGCCCAAAAACATCGCGAGCGCCACGAAACCGACGGCAAGAAATCTGCTTCGTTCCATTTGCCCTCCTTTGGGAACCCCGGCGGTCCCGGCGGCGCGAACG
>JBQTIM010000156.1:0-4019 GCA_052388135.1 Elusimicrobiota bacterium | reverse complement strand
CCTTACGGCAGCCGATGGTCCACACTGCTTGGGTCGCCTGAACTTTTTCGAGCCCTGTCACCGGGGCGTAGCGTAGTGGTAGCGCACTCGCTTGGGGTGCGAGAGGTCGTGGGTTCAATTCCCACCGCCCCGATGAAAGGGCTCGAAAAAAGCAGCGGCCAAAAAAGCCTGGGTGCAGAGTGGACCGCCGGCGGCTGGTAGGCCGCCGTGCATAGGGTGGGTTCCTATCCACAGCGGCTGCAGGCCGCCGAGGTCGTGGGTTCAATTCCCACCGCCCCGATGAAAGGGCTCGAAAGAAGCAGCGCCCAAAAAAGCCTGGGTGCAGAGTGGACCGCCGGCGGCTGTCAAAGCCGCCGTGCATGGGGCGGATTCCTATCCACAGCGGCTGCGGGCCGCCGTGGACCGCCGGCGGCGTCACGCTTGGAGCCGGCGCGCCGGACGGAGGGATTCGCTTCGCCGGCCGGAAAACAAATGGCAAACGCGAAACGGATTTTGTTCATGCACACCCTCTCCAGCGGCCATCAGCGCGCCGCGGAGGCGGTCATCAGCGCTCTGCGCCGCGTCAACCCGCGCGTGGAGGCCCATCAAGTGGACACCTTCGCCCACACATATCCCGTGGTGGGCCCGCTGGTGTCCCGCATGTACCTGGAAGTCCTCGAGCACACCCCCCTCCTCTGGAGCTACCTTTACGACAATCCCGCCGTCGAGCAGGCCACGCGCGAGATCCGCGGCCTCCTGAACGTTTTCAAAGCGGGGAAGGTGGAGAAGCTCATCAAGCAGCTCCATCCGTCGTGCCTGGTTTGCACGCAGGCCGTGCCCGCCGCGCTTTTGGCCAGCTTGAAAAAGCGCGGAAGGCTCCACCTTCCGCTGGTGGGCGTGGTGACCGACTACGGCGTCCACAGCTACTGGCTGTCGCGCCACGTGGACCTTTACCTCGTGGGCGCCGACGAGGTGAAGCGGGACATGGTCCGGCGCGGCGTGAAGGAGAGCCGCGTGTTGGTGACGGGCATCCCCGTGGACCCGCGTTTCATGGCCCGCGGCCGCCGGGAGGAGGAGCGCCGCCGACTGGGGCTGGACCCGAACGTTCCCACCGTCCTCATCATGGGGGGAAACAAAGGCCTGGGCCCGGTGGAGGACAAGGTGGCGGCGTTGAAAAGCGTTCCCGCCAAAGTGCAGGTCATCGCCGTCTGCGGGCACAACCGGGAAGCCCAGGCGAACCTGGAGGCGCGCCACGGCCGCGACCCTTCCGTTAAAATTTTCGGCTTTACCCGCAACGTGCACCGCCTCATGGACGCGGCGGACCTCCTCGTTTCGAAGCCGGGCGGCCTCACCTGCGCCGAGTCCCTGGCCAAGGGGTTGCCGTTGGTGATCGTCCACGCCATTCCCGGGCAGGAAGAGCGCAACGCGCGCTACCTCCTGAAGCACGGCGCCGCCGAGCGCGTGCGCGACCTGGCGGGCCTGGCGGCGGTGGTGGAGCGCCTCCTGCGCGATCCCGAAGCTTTGGCGTCCCTCCGCCGCCGCGCCCTGGAGTTGGCGAAGCCGCGGGCCGCCTTCGACGCGGCGGAGGCGATTCTTCAACTGTCGGGCGAGACGGCGCCGGGCCACGCGCCGCGCCCGGACCGGCCGGCCTCCCGGCGGAGGGCGTCCGCGTCTTTTTTCGCCGCCTCCGGCCCGCCCGGCGCCGCTCCCGCCGCCCTTTAGGCCGGGCCCGCACCGGCTTGATCCTTCAAGACCTGCTCGCCGCGGCCCTGGCCGCCGGAGGCTTTCTCACCGGAAAGCTCGGCCCGTCCCGCCGCCGGGCCGCGGCACGCCGCATCAGCCGCCTCACGCGCGCGGCGGCGCCCTCCAAGTGGAAGGCCGTGCGGGACAACCTGTCCGTCATCAACGCCTGGTCGGGCGCATCGTTCACGCCGGAAAAAGTGTTCGAAAATTTCGCCGTCACCCTGTCGGATTTCATCACCCGGGCGCCGTGCCCCGTGCGCGTGGCGGGCCGCGAAAAAGTGGAGCAGGCTTTGGCCCGCGGCCGCGGCGCCGTGTTCGTCACGTCTCACCTGGGGCACTGGGAGCTGGGCGGAAAAGTTCTCGAAGATTGGGGCTGGCCGGCCACCGCGGTTTATCAGCCCTACGGTTCGCCGTTCATGCGCCGGCTCATCCAAAGCCGCCGCGCCCAGGGCTTGCGCTATCTGGCGGTGGGGCGCGGCGCGGCGGCGGGCGTGTCGGCCGCGCTGGGCCGGAGCGAGATCGTCGCCATGCTGGGCGACCGCCCCTTCGGCGAGGAGGGCCAGCCCGCGCCGCTCTGCGGGCGGACGGCGCGCCTGCCGCGCGGCCCCTTTCTTCTGGCCTGCCGCTCGGGAGCGCCGGTGATCCCCGGTTTCGTCTTGCGCGAAGGCGACGGCGCCTACGCCGCCCTCGTGGAGGATCCTCTCTGGCCCGAGGGCCACGGCCCCGGCGCCTTCCGCGCGGTCCTGGAAAAAACGGCCCGCGTTTTGGAAAGATACTTGGCGAGGCACGGGGATCAATGGTATTGTTTTGAGCCGGTGTGGGAGCTGTGAGGCCGCCGGCGCCGGGACGGAAAACGCCCGGCGGCTCCGGGCGGCCGCGCCCGGGCCAAGCTCATTTCGGGGCGTAGCGAAGTGGTATCGCGCACGGTTCGGGACCGTGAGACCGTGGGTTCGATCCCCACCGCCCCGACCATTTTAAAATCGCCGTCGGGCCCGGAACGCGGCGCGGGAACCGGGGCGCGCCGCGGCGGCGGTGTCTCCGCTCATGCGCGGCGGGAGAACGCCGCCGGGCTCGTCGGAGAGGCCCAGGCGGCCGCGCCGGCCGCCCGGCGAAAGCTGACGGAGGGAAAACGGATGCGGCGCCCGCACCCCCGCGGGCCGGAGCCGCGGAAGAAACGATCCGTACTTTTCGCGGCGGCCCTTTGGGCGGCCGCGCTGTCCGCCACCGTCCGGGCCGAGGACGAGGACTACAACCTCGACGCCCAGGCCCTGCCCGGCTACACGGGCTACGCTCTGGCGCCGTCGGCGCGGACGCTGGGCTATCGCGAAGCCGGCCTGGCCCTGCACCGCTTCGTGCTGGGCCTGGCCTACGGCTGGCCCCGCGGCGGAGAGTTCGGCGTTTCCTTCGATTTGCAGGACGTCACGCCCGTCACGCCTTTCACCCGGGACACGTACCGCGCGCGGGCGCCGTTCTTCAGCTTTCACGGCAAGTACCGGCTTTTGCGCGGCGAGCGGCACGGCCTGGACGCCTCGCTGGGAATCTGGCGCCACACGTATTACGCGGCCCTGGCGACGCCTCCTTGGAAAGGGTTCCGGCTGGAGGGCGGGCCGTCCCTGCGCCGCCGCGCCGACGACACCCACGCCGGCGGCCACTTCGGCGCGCTGAGCCGGACCTTCGGCGTGCAGAGGGTGTTCGTGGACTACGAGTCCCAGGCGCGGGGGGGAAGCTTCGGCTGGCGCTATCTTTTGTCGGAGGCCATCCGGCTGGACGCCATGATCACGCGGCTGGGCCGCCGGGGCGATTTCTTCGAGAAATTTTTTTTCGGATTGACCATCGCGGACTAAAATGCGAAAACAGAATCGGCCGGGGGACGCCGGCGGCCCGCCCGAAGCCGGCGGCGGGGACGGTTCCGCGAAAAACGTCCGCCTCCGCGCGCGCTGTTTCGGCCGGGTGCAGGGCGTGGGCTTCCGGGACTTTTGCCGGCGCGCGGCGCTGGACCTCGGCGTGCGCGGCTGGGTGAGGAACCTGCCCGACGGCTCCGTGGAACTGGAGGCCGAGGCGCCGCCGCGGGTTCTGGAAACGTTTTTCACGCGGATCAAGCAAGGCCATCCCTGGGCCCGCGTCGACAGGTTGGAAACGGCGCCCGCCTCCGCCGGCGGCCCGTCGGAGGGTTTCGAAATCACGTGGTAAGGGTCCGTAAAGAAATAACTGACCTATTTCCGAGGAGCCCAGTGCGGGTGAGTTCGAGGCGTGAGGAGGGCGCATGGTGAATCCATGTAACCGACGAGCAACGAAGA
>JBQTIM010000155.1:0-2878 GCA_052388135.1 Elusimicrobiota bacterium | reverse complement strand
GGGAAGGCGCGGGCGCCAGGCAATTTCAGATGATTTCATTTTAGCCTTTGACTAAGAATATAGAATCCTGAGGGGAATAGGATGTAACGAAATTCATAATTTACGACTTCGAAATTAGCCTGACATCCCTGGCAAAATTAGCTCTCAAATGATGGCATTGGTGTTCCAACTTAATAGCCAACCTCTGCAGGTCCCCCCATTCAAATTGTTCCAAAATTATGCTATAGGAACGGCTCGAAATAACTCCGCTTTTAGCGTCAAGCCTTGTTGGGTAATACTCCCATTCTGCATGGGCAACAGCTTTATTTCGAATATCTATACAACGAGCATGAATATCCAATTCATCCTGAGTTAGATCGTTAAAAACTGAAATATTTATTTTCGAAGAAGCTTGGGATGTAGAGGATTTTTCATTCGAAGAGAATGGCCGAGTATAATGGATAACAGCGGAAATTAAAAACGCCTCATATGTTAAAGGATTTCCGGAATTTTTTTGCGCTTCATCCAAAAATGAGATCGCTTTCTCAAAATCACGAACCGCAATACTAAATCGATTTAGTTCGTTTTCGGTTTCAATTGGCATACATTTATTTCAAAGCTTTAAAATTCATCTGGACAGGGCCTCTTTAATCCCCTCCGACAGCGTCGGGTGGGCGAAGATGATGCGGCGGAGGTCTTCGGTTTTCAGGCCGGCTTGCAGGGCGACGGAGAAAACGTGGATGAGCTCGGTGGCGTGGGGGCCGGCGATCTGGGCGCCGAGGATTTTGCCGCCGTCCTTCTCGGAAACGATTTGAAGGAAGCCTTCGGTCTCGTCGGAGGCCATGGCTTTGGGGGAGCCTTGAAAGAAGAAGCGCTGGGATTTGACGGACAGGCCTTTGGCCTCGGCGGAATAGGCCCACTCTCCCACGCTGGCCACCTCGGGCCAGGTGTAGAGACAGCGGGGAACCAAATGGTTGGCGTAGGGGCGGGCGTCGCCGAAAATGTGGTCCACGGCGGTTTCGCCCTGGGCGGAGGCGGCGTGGGCCAGCAGGGAGAGGCCGTTGACGTCGCCCACGGCGTAGATGTTGGGCCGCGACGTTTGCAGGTATTCGTTGACGGCGATCCGGCCGTTTTCAGCCTTCACGCCGGCGGATTCCAGGCCCAGGTTTTCGGCGGCGGGGCGGCGGCCGACGCAGGCCAGGACTTCGTCGGCCGAAACTTTTTCGCCGTTGGAAAGTTCAACGGTCCATTCTTGCCCGGCGATGGCGGGGGCCTTCAGGGCCGTCGCGGTGGCGCCGGCGAAGACTTTGATGCCGCGCTTTTCAAAAGAGTTTTGCAGGACCCGCGCCACGGCCGGGTCTTCGCCGGGCAGGAGCCCCGGGGTTTTTTCCACCAAAGAGACTCGGCTGCCCAGCTCGTGGAAGAGGCAGGCGAATTCGCAGCCGACGGCGCCGCCTCCCAGGATGAGCAGGCGGGCGGGGACCTGGGCCAGGTCCAGGGCGCGGTCGCTGTCCAGCAGGCGGTCCTGAAAGGGCGCCAGGGCCGGCGGCAGGACGGGACGCGAACCCACGGCCACGACGGCGTGGTCGAAAAGGATTTCTTCCTCTCCCTTGTCCGTGCGCAGGACGGCGCGGCCGGGCCCGGAGAACGACGCCTCCCCCGCCACGGCGCGGACGCCCAGGCGGGCGTAGTTTTGCGCCGCGGCGCCGCGGAGCGAGGAAACGATCTCCGCCTTGCGTTTTTGCATGAGGTCCCAGCGGGGCCGGAGGCCGTCGCGGCCGGCGAGGAAAGCGGCGGACCGCAGGCGGGCCCAGAGGCGGCCGCTTTCCAAAAGCGCCTTGGAGGGAATGCACCCGTGGTTCAGGCAAAGGCCTCCCAGGGGGCCGCGGTCCACGAGGGTGACCTGGGCGCCGCGCCGGGCGGCGCGCTTGGCGGCCGCTTCGCCGCCGGGTCCGGCTCCGATGATAAGGATGGAGAGTTTTGCCATGGCTGGAAAGGCCCATAATACTAGATACCGTCTGAAAAGTCTTCCGCGGCCGGGCGGTGCCGGCGGGCTGGGGGAGAAACTTCCACTCGACGCCCAGCGGCGGAGGGCGGGGCGTTTCCGCGCCCCGGCGAAATGCGCGGGGTCCAAGCGTTGGCTTATGCCTTCGGGCTATGTAGAATAGCTGTATTATGCGGCGCTCCCTTCCACTCCTTCTGATGCTCGCGGCGGCGGTTCCGGCGGCCCGGGCCTTCAACCAAGATCCTCTCTCCCGGGACGTGCCCTGGGACCGGTTCGCGGAGCCGCAAAAGGGGCGCGCCTCCCTCTCGGTGGAACCTCCCTATTTTTCCCCCAACGGCGACAAGCGCCAGGACGAGGCCTTTTTCTCCCTCCGCGCCGAGGACATGCCGCGGGTGGACAAGTGGAGCCTTTTCATCGCCGACGGGCGCGGCCGGACGCTGCGGCGGTTCACCGGGCGCGGCGCGCCGCCGGCCCTGGTGGAATGGAACGGGACGGACGAAAAGGGCCGCACGCTGAAGGAAGGGTCGTATTTCGCGCGGGCCGTGGTTTGGGGGCCGGGGACGAAAGTTCCGGCGCCCGCCGTCCAAGTGGTGGTGGACGTGACGCCTCCGGCGCTGGCCGTGTCGGCCTCCACGACGTCGTTTTCGCCGGGCGCCCAAGGGAGCGCGGGAGAGGTGTCTTTCGACATAAAAGCTCAGGACCCGCGCGGCGCGGCGTCTTGGTCCCTGCACGTTCTTTCGCCGGCCCAGCCGCCGGCCGTGGTTTACGCGGCCAGCGGCGCGTTCCGCGGCGGGGACGCTTCGGCGGCCTGGCGGGGACAGGCCCGAGCGGGCCGGACGGCCCCCGGGGGCGCTTATTCGGCGCGGGCGGCCGCCCGGGATTTCGCCGGCAACG
>JBQTIM010000154.1:0-7290 GCA_052388135.1 Elusimicrobiota bacterium | reverse complement strand
GCCTCCCAGGATGAGGAGCGTTTGCAGGGCGGCCAAGGCGCGGGCCCAAGCGTAGCGGCGGAAAAACAAGCACGCCAGCGCGCCCAGCGCCGCGCCGCCCGTGGCCAGGTGGAAGGGCGCGGACCAGGGCCGGCCGGTGAGCCCTTCGAAAATCAGCGGGGCGCCGCTTCGGGCGGCCCAGAGCGTAAGCCAGGCGACGGCTCCCACGACGACGCCGGCGGCCAGCGCCCGGCGCCGGAAATCATCGCGCAAGTCCGCGTCTTCGGTCTCCAGGATCAAATAAACCGCCGCCAAAAAAGCGAACAAGCTCAGGGCCAGGAATCCGACGCCGAAGGGGAAAAGGGCGAGCCAGGGTTTTATATACGAGGAAACGAAATCCGCTGACGGAGCGGGAGCCCGCAACGCGCCCGAGGCCGCGGCGCCGGCGCTGACGCCCAGGAACACGGGCGTGAGAAGGCTGGCGACGGAAAAAGCGTGGCTCCAGCGGCGCTCCGGCGCCGCGCCGGGAGCCTGGGATCGGAAGACGAAGGCCGAGCCCCGCAGGACGACTCCCAGCAGCATGAGCGTGAGGGGAACGTGCAGGAGCGTGCTCAGACGCGCGAAGGCCGCGGGGAAGGCCACGAAGAGCAGGACCACCGCCAGGATGAGCCACACGTGGTTGGCCTCCCAGATGGGAGCGATGGCCTCGGCGATGAGCTTGCGCTGGGCCTTGGCCCGCGGGCCGGACGCGAAGAAATCCCAGACGCCGCCGCCGAAGTCGGCCCCGCCGGTGAGGACGTAAAGGGCCAGCGCGCTCCACAAAAAACCGGCGATCCAGAAAGAGAGCTCCATCAGCGGGGGAACGTGGGGCTTTCGAAGACCTGCCGGCGAAGGAGCAGGATCACCGCCGCCGCGAGAAAAAGGTAAACCACCGTAAAGAGAGCGAAGGGAACCGCCAGGCCCGGCATGGGCGTCACGGCGTCGGCGGTGCGCAGGATGTTGTAGATGATCCACGGCTGGCGTCCCACCTCCGTCACCACCCACCCGGCTTCAATGGCCAAAAATCCCAGAGGCGCGCAGACAACCACCAGGCGGAGGAACCAAGGTTGGTCGGGCAATTTTTTCTTCCGCCAGGCCAGCGCTCCGCCCAGGAGGCCCGTGCCGGCCATCAGGAACCCGGCCGCCACCATGAACTGGAAGGAAAAATGGACGATGGCCACCGGCGGGCGGTCCTCCGGCGTCGCGGATTTGAGACCCAGCACTTCGGCGTCGGTATCGCCGTGGGCGAGGAAGCTGAGGCCGCCGGGAATTTCCAAGGCGTAAGGTGTGGTTTCGGTTTTTTCATCGGGCCAGCCGCCGATCCGGAGCGGAGCGCGGCGCTGGGTTTCCCATTGGCCTTCCGCGGCGGCCAGCTTGAGAGGCTGGGTGACGGCCAGGCGCTTGGCCAGGTAATCGCCGCTCAACGGTTGCAGGACGGCGGCCGCTGCCCCCACGGCGAGCGCGATGGCGTAGGCCTTGCGGTGGAAGTCGTTGTCCCGGTCCTTTAAAAGCTTATAAGCGTGGATGCCGGCCGCGGCGAAACCCACGGCTTGAAAGGCCGCCACCGTCATGTGCAAGCCCTGCGGGCCCGCCGCGCGGTTGAACATGGCCGCCCACACGTCCACGTTGACCGCCTTCCCGTTCACCAGCTCGAACCCCGCCGGCGCGTTCATCCAACCGTTGGCCGCCACCACGAACACGCCCGAGGCCGTTCCCGCCGCCAGAACCATCACGCCGGCCAGCCAATGAGCGGCGGGTGGGATTTTGTCCCATCCGTAGAGGTAGATGCCGAGGAAAACCGCCTCCACGAAGAAAGCGAAGCCTTCGAGGGAGAACGGCATGCCGATGATGGGGCCGGCCAGCTCCATGAAGGCGGGCCAGAGCAGGCCCAGCTCGAAAGACAGAACCGTGCCGGACACCGCGCCCACGGCGAACAGGACGGCGGTGCCCTTGGCCCAGCGGCGCGTCAGCTCGAGGTAAACGGGCTTGCGCGTCCGCAGCCAGAGGGCTTCGGAAATCACCATCAGCAAAGGCAAGGCGATGCCCGCCGCCGCGAAGACGATGTGGAACCCCAGGGACATCGCCATTTGAAGACGCGCGGCCAGCAGAGAGCTCATGGTTCATTTTATCATTTCGCTTTCCGCGCAGCCGAGCTTGGCCGCGCCGGCGGATTTTGCTATCATGGCGTTGCTTCGACAATCCCCCTATGTTCGGAACGGCTGGGAACCGAGACCCGGCGACGCCTTCCCGTATCACCACCCGAGAACCCATCGAGCGGTTTCCGCCGCGCACCCCCTCCGGGCGCGTCTTGAGACGCTCCACACCACGAAGCGCGCGAACGCGCGGGAGGATGAACGCATGAGAGCCATGACCATGAACTTGGATTTCTACGAGGACAAGCGGGGCTTTTGGATGCATCGGCGGGCGCGGATCGTGGAGGCCTTGGCGGACCTGTCGCCGGACGTGTGCGCCCTGCAGTCCGTGGCGCGCGATCCCTTCCGCGAGGACGGGCGCGACCAGGCCGCCCAGCTGGCGCAGGCGTCCTCCTCGGCCTATCACGCGTATTTTCCGGCGGGCACCGTCTCCGGCGGCGTCGTGGAGTACGGTTCGGGCTTCCTGGCGCGCACCGGGCCCCTCCGCGCCGGCGCCATCTATTTGAGGGGAGAATCCCGCGATCAAGACCCTTACGCTCGCTGCCTCTGCTACGCCGTCTTCAATTCGGACGCCGGCCCCTTGAGCGTCTTCAACGCGCATTTTTCCTGGATACCATCGCAGGCGGCCCGGCAGGTGAAGGCGGCCCTGGCGTACATGGACGGTTTTGAGGGACACTGCCTTTTGCTGGGCGATTTCAGCGCCTCGTCCTCCCAAGAGCCGGCGGCCGAGTTCCGGCAAGCCGGATGGACCGACGTGTGGGAGGAGCTCCGGCCGGGGGAGCCGGCCGTCTTGGGCGAAGAGGAAGGCCGGCGCGATCACGCCTGGGTGACGAAGGGCCTCAAGGGGAAGCTGGCGGGCGTGCGGCTCGTGAAGGCGGAGGAAACGGGCGCGCGAAGCTCGGACCGCCTCGGGTTGAGCGTCGATCTGTCCGTTCAAGTGGAGGGCCGCGCTCCCCGCCTCGCCGCGGCCGTTTAGGCCGGAAAGCCGGCCGCGGGCCGGCGGTCTTCGCATGCGCAACGTCGTCCGCTCGTCCCTGCCGCCGGCCATCCGCGAAAGCCTGAGCCACTGCTGGAAGGAAGGCGTGGCGGCCCAGGTGATGTTCGGCATTTTTGATTACTACCTGATCCCCTACACGCTGTTCCTGGGGGCCACGCCGCGCCAAGTGGGCTTGCTGGTGGCGGTGCCCAACCTGCTGGCGGCCGTTTCCCAATTCTTCGCCGTGCGGGCCGTGCGCTTGGCGGGCGACCGGCGACTCCTGTTGGTGTGGGGAGTGGGCCTGCAGGCCGCTTTCCTGGTGCCCGTGGCTCTCCTGCCGTTCCTTCCCGTTTCCGGAAAAATCACCGCTCTCATCGCCCTGACGTCCCTGCACAAAATTCTGGGGGGACTCGTCGGGCCGGCCTGGGGCAGCCTGGTGAGCGATTATCTGCCCGAAGGCCAGCGCGGGCAGTATTTGGGCTGGCGGGCGCGGGTGGTGAGCGTGGCCGGTCTGGCCGGCATTTTCGGGTGGGGCTTGGTCCTGGCGGCGTTCAAGGGCGATCCAGCGTCGCGAAACCTCGGCTTCGCCGTTTTGTTTTCCGCCGCGGCGGCCTGCCGGTTCGTTTCCCTTTATTATTTGTGGAAGATGGTGAACGTGCCCTCGAGCGAGGGCCCCGAAAGCGAGTTCACGTTTTGGATGTTCCTCCGCCGCGCGCGGGAGAGCAACTTCGTGAAGTTTATTTTTTACGTCTCGGCCATGACCTTCGCCACCCAGTTGGCGGCGCCTTTTTTCAGCGTCTACATGCTGGAGGATCTGCGGTTCGGCTACGGCACGTACACGGCCGTCCACGCCGCGTCGGCGGCGGCGAGCCTGGTGGCCTTTCCGCTCTGGGGTCGGCACATGGACGCCGTGGGCGCGGCCAAAGTTCTGAAAAGCACGGGCATGGCCATTCCGCTCATTCCCTTGCTGTGGATGTTCGCGCGGGGGCCGGCGAGCCTGTTCGTTCTAGAGTTGGCGGCCGGGTTCGTTTGGAGCGGCTTCAACCTGGCCGCCACCAATTTTATTTTCGACGCGGTGAGCCCGCCCAAGCGCGTCCGCTGCCTGGCTTACTTCAACCTCATCACGGGGGCCGCCATCTTCGCCGGCGCGTGGGCGGGGGGCCTGCTGGCGGAGCGCCTGCCGCCTTTGCTGGGGTCGCCGTTGATTTCTCTCTTCCTTCTCTCGGCGCTGGGGCGGCTGGCGGCGGACCTCCTCTTGTCGCGCCGGTTCCACGAGGTGCGCGCCTCCGCGAAAAAAATCTCCAGCGGGGCGCTCTACCTCAGCGTGGCGGGCCTGCGGCCGCTGGCGGGCCGGAACGTGGAGCCGGAAGCGTATCCCGACCTGCGGCCGCCGCGGCGCCCGCCTTCCGCCTAAGGAAGCGGCGCTAGGCCGTCGGCGCCTGCCGAACGCAGACGCTTTCGAAACCGGCCGCGCGGTGGGCCCCGTCGCAAAAGGGCTTGTCGGCCGATCGCCCGCAGCGGCACAGGGCCACCTGCGCCGCGCTCCTCATCTCCTGCCCGGAGCTGTCCAGCACCGACACCTCCCCTTTCACGATCAACGGCCCGTTCTTCATCGCCTGGATGGTCACTTGCGCCATGGTTATCTCCTTACGCGGTATACGCGGTAATGTTCGTTGCCGAAAGTTTTCTCGAGGCAGGAGGAATCGTCCCAGCCTCCGGCCCGGACGGCGGCCGGGTGGAGGAGAACGTGGGCGATCCCTTCTTTTTTTAAAAGGGCGCAGCGGGCGGCGCCGGAGGCGCGGGGCGAATAAAAGAATTGCGCGACGCGGCGTTTGGCCTCGTGGTGCAGCGTCTGGTCCCAATGGCCGATGTAGGTGAAAGACCCTGTGCGGGGCGGCACGTAGAGGCCGAGAACAGGATGGGCCAGCACCGCTTCTTGGGGGCCGGAGTCGCGATCCAAATGCTCGAGCGCGTCCTCCAACGGCCGGGGGAGGAAAAGCGGCGCCCCGGGAGCGAGCGCCGCCTGCGCGTGTTCCGTCCAAATCCGGAGGTTCGTGGCGGCGCCCGCCGCGAGGAGAAGGCCGCACGCCGCCGCGGCCGCTTTTTTACAAGGCCGAGGATGGTTTGTCCGCGAGGCCCACAGTCCGGCGATGCCCCGCGCCGCCAGGGCGCACAGGGCGATGTGGGCGCCGTGCAAGAGTTTGTCCTGGAAACCCAGGGGCAGCGTGGAGGCCGCCAAGGCCGCGCCCGCCCAGACCGCCGGGAACAACGCGTTCGCCGCGCCCCGGCGGAAGGCGAGGAAAGCGCCGGCGGCCGCCGGCGGCAGGAGCGGCCCCAGCCCAATGAGATTCGACAACAAGGAGGCACCCTCGTAACTCCTCACGGCCTCGGCGTAAACGGCCAGCACCGGGTTGATTTTGACGGCCGCCGCCGCGTAAAGCAAGGCCGGCGCGCTCAGGCCGTAAAAGAGGCCCAGGGCCTTGCGTCTGTCCGGCCAAGGCAGGGGTTGCAAGAGCGGCAGCGTCCACGCCGCGCCCCAGGCGATCAAGCCGTCGTAGGGATGGATGAGGAACAGCAGGGCGGCGGCCAAACCGGCCGCGGCGGCGGGTTTCTCGACGGAACCGGAGCGAAGGCGGCCGAACCAGCGGAAACAAAGCAGGAGGAGTCCCAAGGTCCAGCCCGAAAAAGGATAGTAGGCCAGGTTCGGGAACGTGATAAGGTCGAACTCCAAAAGGTCCGCCGCGCCGGCCAAGCCGGGCGCTTGAACGAACCTCGGCGCGTCGGGGCCGCCCGGCCAGCGGTCCATGAGCCAGGCCAGCGGCGCCCCGAACCCGCTGGAGAAAAGCGCCAGGCCGAAGGCGGCGTCCCGTTGACGGGAGGAAGGCAGGATGTTTCCGAGCCAGCGCAGGAGCGACCACAAAAAAAACACCAGCCCCGCCGCCTGGGCCAGGTTCATGCAAACGTGAAGGGGGAGGGAAGACACGCGCGAGGCGGCACCCACGATCCAAAAATAAGGCAGAGCGATGGCGCGGGGCTGGGCCTCCGTGGTGTATTTGTCGGCCATGAAAAAAAAGCCGTCCCGCGCCTGGCGGGCCCACGCGAGGTAGGAATGAAAATCATCGGGGTCATGGACGGCGCCCGTAAAGGCAAGCTCGGAGGTTTGGCCTGCGTAGCCGGCGAGGAAAGGAAAGGCGACGGCGGCCAAGAAGAGAAGGGAAAGGGCGGCGGCCGGCGAGCGGGCCTGGAAGGAAAGACGGCTTGAAAAGGAACGGAGTCTGTTTCGAAAGGACATTCCCGGTCCGGCTTTGAGGTTGCGGCCGGCGGCGCTTCGTCCGGCGGCGGCCGCCTTCGGCCCGTTCCGCATTGAAAATCCGCCGCGGTCCCGTCTCACGATGCAATTCCGCCGCGCGCGCCCATGGGGGAAGACGTTAGTGCGCCGGCGGGCCGCCGTTCCGCGGGGCGGGGTGGGGGAAAACGCCGCGCCGGGCCTTGGCGCAGATGTCCGCGAAATCTTTGGGGAAATCCCCCTGCTGGACGATCCAATCGATGTAGCCGGGATCCGTCCGGCAGACCTCGGCCAGGGATTTGCAACGGTATTTGCCGAAATTGAAAAAGGCTTCGCCGTCCCGCCAAACCAGCTTGCCCTCGATGTCCACGCAGGAGGGATCCGCCGCGTTGCAGAAATCGTGCAGGCCCTGGATGTCCTTGGGCAGTTGGGGATACCGCTCCAACTGAGCCAGGAAAACGGCGTAAGCGGCGTCGTTGTCGGCTTCGGCTCCGTGGGCGCCCACCAGTTCCTTGCCCAAATAAAATTTGTAGGCCGCGCTCAAGTTTCGCCGCTCCATCTCGCGGAAGATGACGCTGGCGTCCACCACGCGGCGGCCGTCCATGGAAAATTTCAATCCCGCCGACTCGAATTCCTTGGTGAGAATGGGGATGTCCAGCCGCCGCAGGGCGAAGCCGCCCAGGTCGGCGTTCTCGAAAATGGAATATAGCTTCGGAGCGAAATCCGCGAATTTGGGCTCGCCTTCCAAATCTTTGTTGAGGATTCCGTGGATGGCGGAGGATTCACAGGGGATTTTGATGCCCGGGTTGAAGCGCTGGGTCAGCTTGAAGGCCGACCCGTCCGGGCTGACTTTGAGA
>JBQTIM010000153.1:0-13221 GCA_052388135.1 Elusimicrobiota bacterium | reverse complement strand
CCGCATGGCGACCATGAGCGGCCCCGATATTTTTACCCGTTGTTCATGTCTCGCCGATGCGTTCGACGATGCGTTTTTGAAAATGATTAAAGGTACGTTTTTGCTGGTGGGCTACGCGGAGGCTACGGGCGAAGTCCAGGTGGCGGGCGACCGATTTGCTTCAATCCCGTTTTATTATTGGATCGGCGGAAGAGGTTTCGCCGGCGCCTTGAATTATGGCTCTTTGGCTTCCCTGATCGCCCGGGAATCGGTTCTCAAGGTCGACGCGATGGCCGTCTACGAATTCCTTCATCTCCAAAGGGTGTTGGGGGATAAGACTTACGACGCCGATAGCCGGTTCTTAAGCGCGGCCACGGTCCTTTCATGGCGTCCCGGCGGCGCGGCGCCGAAATTACGACGTTATTGGACGCCCGGCCCGACAAAAGACGGCGGCAGTGAGGAGGGTTTCGCGAGAGCTTTGGCCGAAACGCTCGAATCTTCGGCGGATAGGTTGAGCGCCGATGGGGCGCGGCGAGGATTGCTTTTAAGCGGCGGCCTGGACTCGCGCATCGTTTTGGCGGCCTTGCCGAAGCCGGCAACATGCTTGACCATCGGTCCGTCCCGCAACAACGAGGTGCGCGTGGCGGAAGAACTTGCCCGGACGGCCAAGTGTCCGCATGTGTTTTTACCAAGACCGACTGACCATTACGGCCGGATGTTGGAGGAGGCCGTGGATATCGGTGGGGCCATGCACACCTTCGACCACGCACATTTCCTTGGTTTCGGTGCGGCGCTGCGGAAGCGGGCAGAGGCTGTGTTCCATGGTTACGCCCTGGATTTTATGTTTCAAGGGAAATATCTGCCTGCCCGTGACGTTCGGCTCCTGGGCAAACATACTTATCTCAAGGAGCCTCTCTCTGTGCAAAAGGATATGGCGGCGCAGATGGCCGACACAATCCCATACCGCTTGAAATCGCTGGATCCTCTATCCCTTCTTCGATATGATCAGCGGGAGGCCGCGCGGGCCGGACTGCTCCAATCCATCCGGTCCGTGCTCGATGAAGGCGCTCGCTTTCTCACAGATCAGCTGGATCTTTGGGATTACCTCCACATGCACAACCTGTCCCGCCACTACACGTATCTCAATTTGCTGAGCCTGAAAGTGTCCGTGGAGGAGAGATGCCTCGCCTTCAACAACGAGATGCTTGAGCTTTTTTACGCCATGCCCGCGCGGTTCCGATTCGGCGCCCGGGTCTTTAAAAAAGCTCTGGGGCTGCTTGACCGGAGGTTCTTGGCAATCGACAATGCGAACAACAATATGCCTGCCGGTTACTCTCCCTGGCGTCAGACATTGGTCTCGATCGGGCGGCGGAGCCTTCGGAAAAGCGGCTTGAATCTTTCCGTCCGCGTTGCTCCCCGCCAGGAGGACCGTTCGTGGCCCGATCGGAACGAGATGGTCAGATATACGGCGCCGCTGGCGGCGCGAGCCCGCGCCCTTGCGGATTCGGAAGTGCTCAGCGCCCTCGGTCTGTTTGACATGGACAGCTTGCGATCTGTTATAGGCCGGCATTTTACTCAAGAAGGAAATCATGCCGACGTTCTTCTTTCTCTGCTGACTTTGGAGGAATTCTTCAAAGACAAAATTGGGGCTCCCAGGACGGCCGGAGCATGAGCATCCCTTCCTTTGTTAAGCGAATCGGCATCGGCAGGATCATTAAAAAGTTCCCGACGATGGAACGCCTTTTGGGTTTGGTGTACTACGGCATTTTCCGTAAACCCTATTTCTCTCGCATGGTGGATGTCTCCATCGGCGGCGCCGGGGTGTGCCGCTTGGATTACCGCTTCGGGCACTACAACTATGAGTCTTTTGGGGGCGCTCACAACGGCTGCTTCCATGTCTGGATCGAACTTTGCCGGCGGAGCAGGGTTATCCTTGACATTGGGGCACACATCGGGCTCTATGCCCTCATTGCCTGCCGCGAGGCGCGCGGCGGGTTGGTCTATGCATTTGAGCCGTCGGAAGGAAATCTCGAGTACCTCAAGCGGCATGTTGCCTACAACGGTCTTGAGAACATGATCACGCTTCCGTTGCTGCTGGGTGAAACGGACCGCGACGACGTTCCCTTTTTCGAGAGGCCGGGACCGGACGCCATGAATTCCATCGGGGGCCTCAAGAAGTCGCCGGGTTATCGGCGGGTGCAGCGGCGGCAGGTGTCGCTGGATTCTTGCTGTGAAGAAAAAGGCTTGGAGCCCGACCTGATTAAGATGGACGTTGAAGGGGCGGAATTGAACGTCTTTCGCGGCGCTCTGCGGACTCTCCGCCGCCACAGGCCCGTGATTGTGCTGAGCGTGCATCCAAGCAGACTCCAGGCGATGGGCCAACAGGTGGAGGACTTGGAGCGCCTCCTCGGAGACCTTGATTACACCATGGAGAATAGCGACGGTGCCGCCGTGGAACACCTTTATTTCGGAGAGTATATTTTGCGCCCCCGGAATCGGCCGTGAGCCGGCGCTTGAATGGAGTGGTCGTAAGCAGTAAGTATCCGCCGGAATACTCGGGGTCGGGCTTGCGCGCGCATAACACGTACAAAAGGCTTGCCGAGAATTTTCCTATAGATTTTTCGGTGATATGCGGCTCGCTGGCGACCAACGAGAGTTGCGACTATGAGCACGACGGAGTCAAGGTCAAGCGTATCGCATGTAAGCCGTTCGGCGTTCCCAAGGCCTTTTCTTGCGGCCTGGCGGGAAAGGTTTTGCGGAGATTGGCGAACTCTTTCAACTATTGGTTCGAGGCGGTGCCGGTCTTTTGGTATCTGTGGAAGCGCCGCGGCCGCATTGATTTCCTCCACGTGTTCGGCAACGTGAACGTCACATCGGCCGCCGTCTTTTTTGCGCGGGTCTTTCGGAAGCCGCTCATTGTCGAGATATGCAATCCGGCGCCTCATCCTTACTCTTACAGGCCTTTTCCGCTCTCTGTTTTCAACGAGCGTAAATTCTTCCAGCGGGTTCCGCTGATTTGCATTTCCGAAAACCTTCGCGAGATGTGTCGCCGGAACGGGCACGAGGAGACCGTGTGGTGCCGTCCCAATCCGGTCAACGAAGATCGTTTTTGCCCGGATTTTCGGGCCCGCACCGTCTACCGGCGTCGACACACGACCTTCGATGAAAAGGATATCATAGTGGTCTACGTGGCGGTTTTCATCCCGCGCAAAAACCACATTTTTCTTTTGGATGTTTTGGAGCGCTTGCCGGAGAAGGTGAAGCTGTTCCTGGCCGGTCCTGCGGTCGATCAGGGGCCGCACCGGGAGCGTGATCAGGCCTGCTTGGAAGAGATCCGGCGGCGAGCCGGCGCCGGTTCGCTGCGCGGTCGCGTAGAAGTTCGTCCTGGATTTGTTCCTGCCATGGAGGAATACATCAAGATGGCCGACGTCTATGCTTTTCCGACGCTTTCGGAGGGGCTCGGGACGCCGATGTTGGAAAGCATCGCCTGCGGCGTTCCGGTGGTGGCCAACCGTCTGCCTGGCGTGACGGACGTTTGGATACGAGACGGCAGAAACGGCTATGTTTCACCGCTGGATCCAGCCGTTTTCGCGGAGAAAATATTGTCGGCGGTTGGCATCCCAGAACACGTTAGGGTCGGTGAAGCTCATCGTATTCTCAAGGAGGCCGGACACCGATCCATAGATGAGCGCTATTACGGTTTGATCCGAAAGGAAGTCGGCAAATGGAATTCATCGGCAGCCTCGGTGGTTTGAAAGAAGCCGGCCGGCGCCTGCTCGGCTATGATCCCGTGGCTGTCCTGCATGCTTCCTCCGAGGAGTATTTGCGCGAGAACGGGACCGCGCTTCACCTCCTGGAGAACGTGGGGGAGGAGGCGCTGCGACGGCACGTCATGGACCTGAATCATGGGGTCTCGAGCGCCACGGCCGAGTCCATGGACACTTGGTACCAGGCAACCTTTAATCGCTTGCGGCTGAACCGCTTTAAAATCCGTTTGGTGGAGACCCTTCGTTTGCTGGCGGCGGAAACGGATCCCAACCGCCGGAAATCCTTATTGGACGCCGGCGCAGGCACCGGCATTCTACTCAAGGCTCTGGATGGAAGGGGGATTGGAGTGGATCTTAACGTGGCCTGCGCAGGAGCCATGCGGCAAGAAGGCCTTCGTGCTTGCGCCGCCAGTTGCGAAAGTCTGCCCTTCCGCTCCAAATGTTTCGCTTATTCTTGCCTGTTCGAGTGCCTGGAGCATCTGGAGAGTCCCTTATTGGCCCTCCGTGAGTTGAAACGTTTGACGACCGAGAAGATCTTCCTGTCCATTCCCTATACACCCCACACCAGGGTGGCCGATTTTGATGTTGCCGCCGGAAAAAGGCCGGAGAATTATCACGTCATCGAATTTTCGCCTTTGGATTTCCGCCGAATCTGCGCTCGGCTGGGGTTGCGGGTTTTGCGCGAGGTGTTCGTCAACCCTTACAGTCATCGCGCCCTGCCCTTTCATTATCGTCTCCTGCGGAGGCTTCGTTTGTTCAATCGACTGCAGCCGGATTGGGTCTACTATGTCTTGTCTCCGTCTTAATCTTAAAAAAGTATGAAACAATTCCTGTCCAGTTTCCGGCTTTTTTACGGCTTGGTCGGCCCGAGGTTTTACGCCTTGGTGGCATTGATGTTCCTGGCCGGGTTGTTCGAAGGCTTAAGCATCGCTCTTTTCCTCCCCGTGCTTCAGCATTTGGGTGGTGGTCAGTCTTCCGGGCACGCCGCTCAATACGTGCAGACGGTGTTCGAGCGCACCGGCATAGGTTTTTCCTTGTCCAGCGTGCTTTTTTTTATGGTTCTGTTTTTCGTGCTCAGGAGTGTTTTCTTGATATTCCAGGCGGCTTACGTCGGACGCATCCAAGCGGATTTCTTGGTGAATTTGCGTTGCCGAAACATCCAGCGCCTGTTCGGAGCCCGTTACGCTCATTTCCTTTCCATGGACACGGGATATCTAGCCAACGCTTTTACACGTGAATTCGAAGGTCTGAGTTTCGCCTTCAACATGTTTTCCAGCGTTGTGGCGAAATCTGTCTTCGTTCTGATTTATCTGGCTTTCTGCATGTCTGTCGATGTACGAGTTACGGGTATAACGTTGGCCTTTGGCCTCATTTTGTTCCCTGTGGTCAAAGCCCTCAATCAGTCGGTGCGGCGGCATTCTGTTGATAATTCGGCCCAATCGGCTGGCCTGCAAAGCCTTGTCGTCCAGAGCCTGCACCACTTTAAGTACTTCAAAGCAACGGGTACTCAAGCGCGCATCTTGGATCGAATATTCGCCCAGAGCCGCCGGCTGGGGCGCATTCTCTACGCGCAGGACGTTCTGGGAGGCGTCAGCCAATACGGGTTCCAGCCTTTGGTGATCGGCCTCGTCGCTGCCATTCTTTTCGCCAAACGGCATGGGGGAACGGAAGAGGTCATGGGAGTTCTTTTTATCCTTGTGCTTCTTTACCGAACAATGACGGAACTGCTGGGCCTGCAGCAGAACTATCGTAAGTATTTGATGTACATCGGAAGCCACGGCGTCTTTCAAAAGCTGGATGCGGAATTGACCGAACAGACCGAAGCCTCCGAGGCGGTCGGCCGCGAACCCGATTTCAGCCGTCCTGTCCGCTTGAGCCGCGTCTGGCTGGAGTACAGGCCCGGGCGGCCGGTCTTGAAAGACATCTCTTTGGAAATCCATCCCGGCTCTATGGTGGCTTTCATCGGCGGCTCGGGCGCGGGGAAATCCACCCTGGCAAATCTGCTGACCGGCCTCCTGGCTCCTTCCCGGGGCGAAGCGGCCTTGGGAAAGGACTCCTATTCCTGCCTGGATATGGGTAAGTTTCGGGCTCGGGTGGGCTACATCACCCAAGAAAGCGTCATCTTCAACGACACCGTTCTGAACAACGTGACCCTGTGGGACGAGAATCCCGATCCGGCGCGATTTGAAAGAGCTTTGGAGCGGGCCCACCTGAAGGAATTTGTCATGGGACTGCCGGAAGGGCCCAACGCGCTTTTGGGGGACAATGGGGTCAGAATTTCCGGCGGCCAACGACAGCGGATTGCGATCGCCCGCGAACTTTACAAAGACGCACGACTTTTGATTTTGGATGAAGCCACCAGCTCGTTGGACAGCGCGACGGAAGCCGTCATCCAAAGAGACATCGATGGGCTTCGCGGAGAGACGACGGTGGTGCTCATCGCCCATCGTCTTTCCACTGTGAAGAACAGCGACGTGATTTTTGTTATGGAAGAAGGGCGCGTGGTGGAGCAGGGCTCTTACAACGAACTGGTTAATTCCAGTTCTTTGTTCAGATCCATGCTCTCTATGCAAAGAATTTAAAACGTGGAAAGGAATAACAAGCGATGATCACCAAGGTTGCGCAGTCCATCAAGAAGCATGGGTTCCAGGAGTTTTTAAAGCGGGCGGGAGGTTACTCGGCCTGGTTCTGGCATCGGCATGTTTTGCGGGCCCCCGTTATGACGAAGTCCGTCTACGATTATCGCATGCGTCTCGATCTGGACGATCCGGGGATTTCCACGACCTTGGCCAAGGGCATTTTGCGCGAAAAGGACCAAGTGCATGTGCTTTTGCGGGAGTTGAAGCGCGGCGATACGGTCCTGGACGTCGGGGCGAACATCGGGTATTATGCTCTCCTCGAGGCTGGGCGGGTGGGGCCCGGAGGCCGTGTTTACGCGGTGGAGCCGGTTCCGCGCAACTACGAATTGCTTCGAGAAAATGTAGACCTCAACGGTTACGGGTCTATCATTCAGACCCACCACCTCGCCATCTCCAACGAGAACAAAACGGAAAAATTTTATATTTCGGCCCACTCCAACCTGGGCTCCTTTTACAACAAAGATTACGCCACAGGCCAGAGATTGAGCTACATGAAGGACGACTACATTCTCGTGGAAACGCGGGACATCGCCGAGTTTGTGAAGGACAAGGGGCCGATCCACATCATTCGAATGGACATTGAAGGCGCCGAGGTGGAAGTGTTGACCGGGCTTCTGAAGGTCATCGATCCGCCGCGCTTCGCCCCGAAAATACTTTTTGAAACGCATCGGAGCCGGTATCACCCGGAAAGGCACGACATCGCCGGCCCGTTAAGGAGCTTGTTTGAAAAAGGATACGGCGTGAAAACGCTGATTTCCAACGAGGACAACGTGCGTTGGCATGACCGGGGTTATAAGGCGGACTTGGTCCTCCGGACGGACGGGGTCCTGCGGGGACTCTACAACGACATGCGGGACGATGACGCCATCGAAATCATCTGCAACCTCGGCGGCGTGCGGGCCGTACTTCTGGCGCCGAGAGACTGATCAGCGTTTGAAGGTCAACGTCCTTACCACAATAGACGACCTGGCCGTTTTTAACTTTCCGTTGCAGACGGTGCGCCGCGGCCTGCGGGAATGCGGCATCGACCTAAACCTTGTTTACGCTGCGGACGAGAACTTGGCCCGATGCGACGCGGTTTTCGTGAACAGCAAATATTTCCGGAGCGTCTACCGCGAACGTCTGGACGAAGTGAAGTCCTTCCTGAGTGGATTGTCGCGGCGTGGCGCCCGCGTGGCTTGGTTCGACACCACAGACGGTACCGGGACGACCCAGTTCGAAATTTTGCCTTGCGTTAAGGCCTATTGCAAGACCCAAGTGCTGAAGGACCGGACGCTTTACGCCCGGCCGTTTTACGGCGGGCGTGTCTATTCGGACTATTACCACCGGGAGCGAGGTGTGCGGGACGCGGATGAATCCTACAAACCCGCTCCACTGCCTGCCGAGGAGGCCGCGAAAATCCGAATTTCCTGGAACTCCGCTTTGGGCTGCGGCTGGTCCCGGAACTATTTCGATCACGGATTTTATTACCATTTTTACAAGGCGATCTATCGGATGCGTCCGAGTGGAATCCGGCGACTGCCCCTGCCGCTCAAGAGGGGGCCGGTGTCGTTCGCGGACCCGGGCGCTGTCCGCTCCCTGCCGATAAGTTGCCGGATTTCCACCGGACATGGCCGGGCCAGCGTTCTCTTCCAGCGATTGGAGACCGCGCGGAGGCTGAGAGACCGGGGGATCGACACGTCGAAGGTGGATAAGGCGGCTTACCACCGAGAGTTGCGCAACGCGCGCGTGGCCGTTTCGCCTTTCGGATGGGGGGAGATTTGTTGGAGGGATTGGGATATCTTGGCTGCCGGCGCGCTTCTTCTGAAGCCTGATATGTCCCATTTGGAGACTTGGCCGGATCTTTTCTCTAACGGGGACACTTACGTCGCCTATAAGTGGGATTTCAGCGATTTTGATGAGAAGATAACCCGTCTCCTGGATGATCCGGATGAGACCCGCCGGATGGCCGCTCGAGGACAGACGGCCTACGGCGAATACCTCTCTTCCCTAGGCCGCGGCCTCTTTTCGGAAAGAGTGGCGGCCATTCTCCGCGCGCTTTAATTTGTGAGAATCGCCCACTTGGTTTCGGTTTATTTGCCCACGCCTGGAGGGGCGCAGGTGTGTCTGCACAACATCGCTGAGCGCCACGTGAAGGCCGGCGCCCGGGTGGCGGTGGTCGCTCCGTTCAAATACAGGAAAAACCCGGGCTACGCATACGACGTCATACCGCTTTGGCCCTTGACCGTCCGCCTTCTCACTTGCCTGGGAGCCCTGGGCCGGTTTCTCTTGCGTCTTCAGCTTCGTTCGATTCAGGATCGGCATAGGTTCGATCTGTGGCAGGTAACGCCTGGGTATCCATTGGGTTCGGCCGCCGTGGATTTCTTCAATGGGCAGGGTATTCCGGCGGTCCTGCGATGCACGGGGGACGACATACAGAGGCGGCCACTTATCGGTTATGGCCGGCGCTTGGACGCGCGAGTGAACCGGCAGGTGGAGCGATCTTATCCCCGATTCGATGCCGCGGTGGCCATCTCAGGAGAGGTTGAACAGGAGTTGTTGTCTCTGGGAGTGGACGCCGCCCGCATCCATCGTATTCCCAATGGAGTGGACCTGGCTCGCTTCCGGAAACCCTTGGATCGCTCGAAGGCCCGAGCTCGGTGGAAGGTCGGGGACAGGGACAGCTTAATTCTAACGGTGGGACGCTGCCACGCTAAAAAGGGTTTCGATCTGCTGCCCAGGCTCATCGCCGGCCTGGCGGAAAAAAGGACGGATTTTAAATGGCTTCTGGCAGGGGCGGGCGCTCGGGAATTGCAGCCGGCGGTTTCGGCAAAGGGTGTGGAGCGGTTCCTGGTCATCCATGAGCCATCCGCTCTGGGAAACGCCGCCTTGGAATTTCCCGCGGAGGACTTGATCGAGGCTTATCGGGCGGCTGATGTTTTTGTTTTTCCCACTCGCATCGAGACATTCGGGATTGTGGTCGTGGAAGCCATGGCGGCCGGTCTTCCCGTTGTTACGACCAACGCTCCAGGAGTGGACGAGCTCGTGAGCCAGGAACGCACGGGACTGAAGTCGAACGTCGACGACGTCGCTGGAATGGTGGAAAGCATCGTCCGCTTATTATCGGACACCGACTTGCGGGGCCGGCTGCATGAAAACGCGTTGCGGGAAAGCGAAAAGTATGATTGGAATTCCGTGGCGCAGGGCTATAAAGATGTTTATCGTCGATTGGTGCGCGACTGAACGTGTCTGTCGCTGAAAAGAGGAACATGCATCCTGCATCGTCGTTGGCCGGCTGGGTGGCGCTTCGGTTGAGGCGGAGGCCGCACATCGCAGCTGTCATGATATTTTCCGCGGCACTTAACGTCGTCGTGGGTGTCCACATCGTCCGAAACTTTCCGGACATCGCCCGGTCTTTCGACACCTCCTATTACGATGTGGCAAAGAATGTGTATGAACGCGGCGCGTTCTCCGTTGGTGAGACCGACTTAAAAGGGAACCTGCTTCCCACGGCTTACCGGACGCCCGTCTATCCCTACATGTATGTCGCTCTCTTCCGAATCGTTGGAACCGGACAGGCCGCGGACCGTCTGATGCGCGTCGTCTTTGCCATATTGGGCGTGGGAACCGTCTGGCTGACCTATCGGATCGGCCTGTTTTTCAGCTATCGCGCCGGTTGCCTGGCCGCATCGCTGGCCGCGCTCGATCTCAATGCGGTTTTTTTCGTCCATGAACTGGATTTTCCGGACGTGCCTCTGGCTTTTCTCACCACGTTGTCGCTCTATTTTCTGATGCTCTTTCTCCGCGATAAGGCTTCCTATCGGAACATCGCGCTCAGTTCCTTGTTCCTGGGCGTTGGGGCGCTGACCAAACCTGTGGTCTACCTTCTCTGGGCCCCTCTGGCCGTTTTCCTGGGCGGCTTTCTTGTGCGTTTGAGAGGAGCGGCCTGGACGGCCGGCCTTGGCAAGTTGGGCCTTTTCATGGCCATTCAGGCCGTCTTCATCGGAGGCTGGACCGTCAGAAACCTTGATCAGGTCGGTTATTTGAAATTCGTGACCATGGAAGGGCAGCACATGCTTTTCTGGAACGCCAACCATCTGGTGGCGTACCAGGAAGGGATCGATTATTCCACGGCGAAAAGGAAGCTTATGGATCTCTATATGACTCCGGCCATGCAACGTCTCGATATCGGAGCTCAGGATCAGTATTTCGGCATGGTGGGCAGGAAACTTATTTTCGCATCGCCCTTGGACTATGCCATGGTCCTGCTTAGGCGGACTCCGGTTTGGCTTTTGGGCACTCCCCATCCCGATTTTCTTTTCAGCCGAGCGACGAGAGACCGACTGATACGCCTGCGCCTTGAGGAGTTTCCCGCCGTCCATCACGCGCGCTTCTCGCAAACATTCCGGGTCATGTGGAGCCGCGGGTACAAGGCGGTGGTGGGGCTGGGGTTCTTTATGAAATTTTATCTTGCGGCCGTTTATATTCTGGCGTTCGGCGGAATGTTTTTTCTTCTGCGCAATTCCGTTGATCGATGGACGCTGGCGGCCCTGCTCCTTTTTGTGGCTTATTTCGCGGCTGTCTGCAACCCGGTATCCGCCGGGCGCTATCGCCTTCCCGTTATGCCGGTGTTTTTTCTTTTGGCCGCGCTGGCGGCCCAGGGGCTGTGGTCAAAGTGGGCGGCCGGGCGGTTCCCGTCCCAATGAGCCTGCCCTTGGAATTACTTCCGGGCCGATATGTCTGAGAGAATTCGATTGTTGATCATCATGCCCACCATGGGTTACGGCGGCACCGAGCGTCAAGTGCTTTATTTGTGCAATAACATCGATCGGAACGTTTTTGATGTCACTCTTCTGGTCTTGAAGCATGAGAAGGGTTATCTCGATGAACCGGGCGCGCGCCTCCCCTGCCGTGTCGTTTACTTGGGGTTGAGCCATTGCTACAATTTGTGGCACATTCCCCGGCTCGTTCGCTTTATCCGTCGGGAGCGCTTCCGTATCGTCCATGCCCTCCTTCCGGTGGCCAACTTCTGGGGGGCCGTCTCGGCGAGGGCCGCGGACGTTCCCCATGTCATTGTTTCCTCACGCAACGTCGGTTATCCGCCGCCGCGGTTCCTATTCCGCTGGGCCGATCGCTTGGTGTTTCGGCGCCTCAGCGACGTGGTCCTGAGCAATTCAAGCTGCGGCAAAGAAGTCATTGCCTCAATGTTCGGGGTCGGCGGGGAGAAGGTGCGCGTTATCCGGAACGGCCTCGACCGAACGCGGCTGTCAGGGGAAAGACGGCCGGCGGAAGAGATGCGCCTGTCCCTTGGCATTGAGTCGGGAGCGAAGATGATTCTCTCGGTCGGCCGTTTGACGGAGCAAAAGGGCCATCCTGATTTCGTGCGAATGGCCGGCCGTCTCCTGGAAGGGCATCGCGATTGGGCATTCTTGATCGCAGGAGAGGGCAAGGCCAGGGCCTCCTTGGAAAAGATGATCGCTGAATTGCCAGGAGCGGCTGGACGCATACGGCTCCTTGGCGCACGGAGCGACGTGCCCGATCTCATGGCGGCGGCGGACGTGATCGTTTCGACGAGTCTTTATGAGGGCTGCCCCAACGTGCTTCTTGAAGGGATGGCCCTGCGTCGCCCGGTGGTGGCCACGGACATCGGGGCGCATCGCGAGTTCATCCGGGACGGGGAGAACGGGCTCTTGGTCCGCCCGGGCGAACCGGATAGCTTTGCGGGGGCCGTGGAGCGCCTGTTGTCCGATTCGGTTTTTGCGCAAGGTTTGGCGGACCGGGGCTTTGAGACGGTTGCGCGCGGTTATGATCTTGCGGACATGGTCCGAGGGCACGAGTCCCTCTACAAAGGGTTGCTGAGTTCCTCAACGGGGAAAGGAAGCGATGCTTTACGTTCTGCTGCCCTGTTATAACGAAGAGAAAAGTTTGCCGCCACTCCTGGGCGGCATCCGGCGGACATTGGCGGGCTCGGACCACAAGGTGTTGATTGTGGACGACGGAAGCGCAGACGGGACGGCGCGCGTCGTTGAGGAGTGGTCGAGACAGATGCCGCTGGAGATCATTCGGCACGGCGAGAACAAAGGTCTGGGCGCCGCTATGGAGACCGGTTTCGCCGCGCTCGCGACGCGGCTGAACGACCACGATATGGTTGTGGTCATGGACGCCGACAACACGCACGACCCTTCGCTCATCCCAGCCATGGTCGGGAAAAGCACCGAGGGTTTTTCGATCGTGATCGCCTCTCGCTTTGCCGGCGAGGGGAAGGAAGTGGGTCTGGCTTTTCATCGAAAGTTCCTGAGTCGGGGCGCCGGCGCTGTCCTGAGGCTTTTCTTTCCCGTGGATGGCGTGAGCGATTACACATGCGGCTACCGCCTTTATACGGGCATGGTTCTTAAGGAGGGGCTTAAAAATTACGGCGGCAGGCTTGTCGAAGAAAGAGGATTCGCCTGCATGGTTGAAATTCTCATCAAGTTGACCCGAATGTTGCCGCGGGGGGCGGTTGCGGAGGTTCCCCTTGTTCTGCGGTATGATTTAAAAGAGGGTGAAAGCAAGATGCGTGTATTTCGGACCATATTTCGTTACATCATCCTTTGCTTCCGGTTGAAAGGCGCTCTGTCCGCGCCTCGGCGAGGCCGGGTCGGATAATGCCCCACATGCTCGCGGGCATCCTTGTGTCCGCCCTCTTTCTGGTCGGCTTATTCTCGCCGTTCATAGGGCTGACGGCCATACTGGTTTGGAATTTGCTGGGCGATCGGTCGGCCGCCCATATCCACGCTGAAATTGCGGGGCTTCCGGTGTACGTGACGGAAGCTGCATTGGCCGGGATCCTGGGCGGAATGCTGATCAAAGTCCTCCGG
>JBQTIM010000152.1:0-4690 GCA_052388135.1 Elusimicrobiota bacterium | reverse complement strand
GTCTGGAACGTGCGGTCCCACTGCTCCTCGGTGATGTCCTCCAGGCGGTCCCGGCCGCTCTGGTAGGCGGCGTTGTTCACCAGCACGTTCAGCGCCCCGAGGTGCGAAACGGTTTTTTCCACGGCGGCGCGGCAGAATGCCGGATCGCGCACGTCGCCGGGAAGGAGCAGAGCCCGGCGGCCTTCGCGCTCCACGGCGCGGCGGGTTTCCTCGGCGTCTTCCTTCTCCTGCGGCAAGTACACCAGGGCCGTGTCGGCCCCTTCTCGCGCGTACAGGACGGCCACGGCCCGGCCGATGCCGGAGTCTCCGCCCGTGATGAGGGCGGTGAGCCCTTCCAGCTTGCCGGAGCCGCGGTAAAGGGGCGCTTCGTATTCGGGCCGGGGGCGCATCTCCGCCTCCACGCCCGGCTTCTCCTGGCTTTGCTGAGGGAACGGCGGCGTCGGCTGGTTTTGCGTCGCGGGTTGTTCCTCGCCGCGCCGAAAGCGGCGGAGCAGAATGGGATTGACTTTGCGCATAAGGCCTCCGTGGAATTTTTGCGGCGCGGGGGAGGCGCGCGGACGGCGGCGTCGGACGGCACGGCCGCGGAGCGAAGTTCGCCCGCGAAAAAGCGCGTTCGCCGCGCTCATCGCGGGCCGGAATTCAAACTGGAATCGTGTCGGGATGTCTCTGCGAGGATACTGCGTGGGGGCTTATATCCTTTCTCTTTTTTATTCTAGCACTTTGCGACCAGCCGTGAAAGGCTTGCCAGGACGGCGGGAAGGTGGCATAATTTCGTCATGAAACGCATCCTGGTGGTGGAAGACGAGCCCTTCCTGCTGGACATGATGGTGGAGTTTTGCGACGACATCGGCGTCAGCGCCGTTCCCGCTGAAAACGGCGCGCAAGCCCTGGAAAAAATCCTTTCGGAAAAACCCGATGCGGCCTTGGTGGACAACCGTCTGCCGGACATGCTGGGCCTCCAGATCATCGAAAAACTGAAGGCCGATGAATCCACTCGACAGATTCCTTTGATTCTTTTGTCGGGCGATGCCAAGGCCGTGGAAAACGAAGCCCGCGCCAAAGGCGCCCACGGCGTTCTCCTGAAGCCCATCACCCGCGCCGTCCTCCGCGAAGCCCTCGAGTCCTGCCTGGGAACGTTGTAGTTCTGCGGCGGCCATGCGGGGCGGCGTAAAAAAACCACTCCGTCCTCCTGCCTTTCCGCTTCTTTCCCTCCCTCGGATTTCATAGAATTCCTTCCATGATCGCCGCCGAGAAGCAAGGCGGTTTCGCCGGTTTGCGCGTGGTGGCTTTTGAAAGCCGCCGGAACCGGGAAACCGCGGAATTGATCGCGCGCCAAGGGGGGAAGGCCTTGGTGGCTCCGTCTCTGCGGGAAGTGCCCCTGCAGGAGAACAAGGAAGCTTTCGCTTTCGGCGAGGAGCTTTTCGCCGGGCGGTTGAATATGCTCATCTGCACCACAGGCGTGGGCCTGCGCACGCTGGTGGAAGCCCTTTCGACGCGGCACCCTCTTCCTCAAATCCAAGAAGCGCTCCGGCGGGTCACGCTGGTCTGCCGCGGCCCCAAGCCCGTGAGCGTGCTGGGCGAGCTGGGTTTGCTCCCTCACGTCACCGTGCCGGAGCCCAACACGTGGAGGGAAGTTTTGGCCGCGCTGGACGCCAAGGCGCCGGTGAAGGGCTTGCGGGTGGCGGTCCAAGAGTACGGCGTGCCCAACCTGGAGTTCCTCAACGGCCTGGAGGAAAGAGGCGCCGTTTTGCTGCGCGTGCCCGTTTACCGTTGGAGCTTGCCCGAGGATATCGGCCCCCTGCAAGGCGCGGTGCGGGAAGTGGCCGCCGGCCGGGCGGACGCCCTCCTGTTCACCACGGCGACCCAGGTGAACAACGTTCTGCAGGTGGCGCGGGAGCTGGGCCTGGAGGACTCTTTCCGCGCCGCGCTGCGCCGGGCCGCCGTTTTTTCCATCGGTCCGACATGCAGCGAGCGCATGAAGGAAATGGGCGTTCCCGTGGATTTGGAGCCGTCCCATCCCAAATTGGGCGCGCTGGTGGTGGAGGCGGCCCGCCGCTGCCGCGGGATTCTGGAGGGCAAGCGCCGGGAGCCCGAGGTTTCCGTCGCCGCGCCCAGGCCGGACGCGCCCGCGGGCGACTCTCTCTCCGAGAGTCTTTTCCTGCGGGCTTGCCGTCGGGAGCCGGTGGAGCGCACGCCCATTTGGCTCATGCGGCAAGCCGGCCGCTATATGAAGAACTACCGCGACTTGCGCGCCAAAGTCCCCATGCTGGAGCTGTGCAAGCATCCGGAGCTGGCGGCCGAAGTCACCGTGGACGCGGCCCGGCAACTGGACGTGGACGCCGCCATCATTTTCTCCGATTTGCTTTTGATCGTGGAGCCGCTGGGCTTCGAGCTGGAATACGCCAAAGGCGAGGGGCCCCGCATCCGTCCGGCCATCCGGACGGCCGCGGACGTCGACCGTCTGCGCGAGCCGGCCGTGAAGGAATCCATGGCCTACGTCCTGGAGGCCATCCGCAAAACCCGCGCCGCTCTCCCGCCGCACATCCCTTTGTTGGGTTTCGCCGCGGCGCCCTTCACGCTGGCGTCCTACTTAATAGAAGGGGAAGGCTCCCGGGCCTACGTCCGCACGAAATCCTTCATGTATGCGGAGCCCCGCGCCTGGGAGCGCTTGATGTCCCGCTTGGCCGGGGCCTTGGCGGACCTGCTCAACGCCCAGGCCGACGCCGGCGCCCAAGCCGTGCAGGTCTTCGACAGTTGGGTGGGCTGTCTTTCTCCGGCGGACTACCGCCGCTTCGTCCTGCCCCACAGCCGCGCCCTTTTCCAAAAGCTGAAACCGGATTTGCCCGTCATACACTTCGGGACGCAAACCGGGGACCTGTTGGAGCTTATGAAAGAGGCGGGGGGAACCGTCCTGGGCTTAGACTGGCGCGTGGACTTGGACAAGGCTTGGGCTCGCCTGGGGGACGTGGCCGTCATGGGCAACCTGGACCCCGTCGCCCTTTTTTCGTCGCCCAAGGAAATACGCACCCAGGCCAAACGCATCTTGGATCAGGCCGGCGGCCGGCTGGGCCATATTTTCAACCTTGGCCACGGCATCCTGCCTGAGACGCCGGTGGAAAACGTCCGGGCTTTGGTGGACGCGGTCAAAGAGCTGAGCCGGCGTGGGTGACACGGCCGTTTTGCTCATCGGCTTCGGCGGCCCGACGAAGCCCGAGGAGATACGGCCCTTTCTCGACAACGTTCTGCGCGGCCGTCCCGTTCCGCCGGCCCGCTACGAAGAAGTGGTGAAACAATACATGGACGTGGGCGGCTCCTCGCCCTACAACGCGCAAACGTTCGCGCTGGCGGAAGCTCTCGGCCGGGAGCTGTCCGCCGCCGGCGCGGACCTGCCGGTGTACGTGGGCATGCGGAACTGGCGGCCGTTCATCACCGACGCCTTTCGGGAAATGGCGGAAGCCGGCATCAAGAACGTGGCGGGCGTCGTGCTCACGAATTTTATTTCGGAGCCGAGCTGGGACCGCTACCTGGCCGCCGTGGAGAGCGCCCGCGCCGAGTTGGGCCCGGCGGCGCCGGAGATCGCATACGCATCCGCGTGGTACAAGGAACCGCTCTTCATCCAAACGGTGGCGGAACGAGTGGCGGAAGCTCTGGCGCCCCTGCCGGAGCCTCGCCGGCGGGAAGCGCGATGGGTTTTCACGGCCCACAGCATCCCGGTGCCCCTGGACGAGACGTCCCGCTACTCGCGCCAACTGGCGTTGTCGGCCAAACTGGTGGCCAAGGCGCTGGGAAAACCGGAATGGTTCACGGCTTACCAAAGCCGCAGCGGCCGCCCCGAGGACCCGTGGCTGGAGCCCGACGCGGGGGATCTGATCCGCTCCTGGAAGGGGACCGGCGTGCGGGACGTTCTGGCGGTGCCCATAGGTTTCCTTTCCGACCACGTGGAGGTCCTGTTCGACCTGGACGTTAAGGCGCGCCGCGCGGCGGAGGAAGCGGGCATGAACTTTTTGCGGGCCAAGACGGCGGGTACGCACCCGGCCTTCGTGCGCCTGCTGGCGGAACGCGCGCGCCAAACGGCGGCCCGCCGCAAAACAGCATCCTCCGCCTAGGGCCGGGTTGGTGAAGATTTCCTTTTACCGCGGCGGGCGCCGGCGAAGCGTTCGCGGGTTTCAATGATTGAATTTCTTTTGCCGCGAAGCGCGCTCCTCGCAATGACAAGGCCCGGCGTTTAACCGGATGGGGGTCTTGCGCATCGTCATCGTCGGCGCCGGGGTCAGCGGACTGGCGGCGGCGCACCGGCTCCTGGAGCTTTGCCTGGCCGCCGGGATCGTTCCGAACCTGCGGGTGCTGGAAGCGGGCCCGCGACCGGGGGGATTGATCCGCACGCGGCGGGAAAAAGGTTTTTTGTGGGAGGACGGGCCCGACAGTTTCATCACGGACAAGCCGTGGGCTTTGGACCTCTGCAAGCGCCTGGGCCTGGACCAAGAGCTCATCGGCGCCAAAAGATAAAAACCCTCGGGCACGGCGTGAAGCCGCCCGTCCCACAAAACCCAGCTCCGACGGAAGTTCGGGTCGGTGCCGATGAGCTCGTGGTCCAGGCCCCGGCGCTTGCCGAGGTCCAAAGCCCACGGCGTGTCCGGGATGGAACTGGCGGGCCCGTCCTCCCACGAAGAACCTGTTTCCCGCCGCGGGC
>JBQTIM010000151.1:0-3260 GCA_052388135.1 Elusimicrobiota bacterium | reverse complement strand
TGACGTTCTTCCACCCGCTGAGGCGGCGGTTCTGCGGGCCGTACAGCTGGATAACGTCGCCCGATCCTTCCGGCGCGGCGGAAATCTGGAACCGGCCGACGGTCAGCGTTTGCCCCTTGTTTCCGCTGGCGCGGCCCTCGGTGGAAATGCCGAGCTGGAGCTCCAGGCTTTGGCGGCCTTTCAGGCCGGCCACGGTGCGGAGGTCGTAAAGGATGGGGCCGGTCTGGTCGGTGTCGTTTTGAACTTTTACGTAGCCGTTGGGGAGCTGCTCGCCCCGAAAGACGATGTACCAATGGTGGGAGGCCGCCTCGATGTCGATCTCCATGTACGGCGTCTTGTCTATGTCGAGCTCCAGCGGCCGATAAACGCATCCGAAGGACTGGTTGGTGAGCGTGCCCGTGACCACCATCTTCTTGTCCTGCACTTTGGCGGTCGCGCCGGCCGGGACCTCGCCCCAGCTGTCCTTCCATTCGGAAACGGAAGGCTTCGCGGGGTTGAAGAGGGAAACGACCGGACCGGCGGGTTTCGCGGCCACGGTGGCCGCGGCGATGGAAACCGCCAGAACTCCGCGCAACCAGAACCGGCGTCGGCCGGGGGCATCCGTCTTTCCGTGCTTGGCTTCGGGCATGTCCATCTTCTCTCCTCGAGAAATTTTTGAGCTTCTACGCTTTAAAACGCGAAACGTAATCCACCAGTTCCCCCAAAGGCGCCGTGGCGACGCCGATGTATTTGTCGGCTCCTCCGTAATAGACGAATAGAGTGTCGCCGATCACGACGTTGCCCGTCGGGAAAACGACGCCGCAGTTCATGACGCCCTTGGTTTCATAATCGTGCTCGGGCTCCAAAATCGGATGCGGACAGCGGGCGACGACGCGCCGCGGGTCCTGCAGGTCCAGGAGCATGGCGCCCGTGCGGTAGATGTTTTTTTCATCCACGCCGTGGTAAAGGACCAGCCAGCCCGCCTTGGTGCGAAGGGGAGGCGTCGAGCCTCCCACCTTCTTTTTTTCCCAGTCGAATACCGACGTCGCCAGGAGGCGGCGCTCCGTCCAATTTAAAAGGTCGTCTCCGAAGGCGATCCAGATGGAAGGGCGGTCGCAGCCGTAGCGCGGCCCGACCCATTGCTGCGGCCTTTGCAGCATGACGAAACGGCCGCTTACTTTTTCGGGGAAAAGGATGACGTCGCGGTCGTCGTCCAGAGGGCTGGTCAGGGCGCCGGCGCGATGGAAGGTCCGCAGGTCTTTGGAGAGGAGCAGGCCCGACATGGTGAGGTTTTCCCGGATGAATTTGGGAAGGTCGGGAACGTCCTTGAAAGGCATTTCGGGCATGTAGCCGGGTTTTTCCCAGTAGCGGCCCGGCGGAAAGGGGCGGAAGGCGTAGGTGACGTGGTAAAAGTCGCCCATTTTGGTGATGCGTGCGTCCTCCACGCAGCCGGCGTCGTAGCCGTCGGCGCTGGGGGAAAACACGGGCCGGTCCGAAACGCGCGTGAAGCGGAATCCGTCGGGACTTTCGGCCAGGCCGAAATGGATTTTGTGCTCGCGGTCGTCGCCGGCGGCGCGGTAGAGAAGGCGGACCAGGCCGCCGTCGTAATAGGCGCCCGGGTTGCAAACGGCCAGGCTCTCCCATCCGTTGGCGGGGTTGGGGGACAAGATAGGGTTTTGGTCGTGCTTCCGCAGTTTCATAGGGGGGTCGAGGCGCTTGATCAACATAGCATTTTTTTTAAAGGTCGTCCTCAACGTCCATGTCATTCCGTCCGGCGCAGGGGAATGTCCAGATCGCGGCGTATGAAGGGTTCGTCGCCGTCGGCTTGGAGCGGCCGGGGCGGCGCCTGGGTTTTCCAGCGCGGCTCCAGGGATTTTGGATCGAGCGCGAGTTCCGCCCTGGCCTTCGGGAGGTCCAGGAAAAAGGCGCCTTCCGCGTCGGTCCGGGAGCTCCGGTCTCCCGCCGTGACGACGATGCCCGGAACCCCGGGCTCGCCGGCGTCCCGGCGGCCGTCGCCGTTCTTGTCCCAGAAGACGACGCCGGAGGCGGACCTCAGCGGCGCCACGAAGAAAACATAACGCCGCCTTTGGCCCTCGCTCAGGGACAGGGAAAAGCTCGTGGACGAAAGGGACACCGTGTCGGCGGGAAGAGTGAGTACGTCCAGTTGAAAGCGGTGGGCGCCGGGGGCGACGCCGGAGAAACGGGCCTGGCCTTGATCGTCCGTCCGCTCCGCCCTTTCGCCGTTCAAGACGAGAGACACTCCGGCTATGGGTTGGTCGCCCTCGGACAAGACGCCGTCTTCGTCCGCGTCCACGAAGACGCCCGCCTCGATCTCGCCCCCGTGCGCGACGCCGAACCAGGCGCTGGGCGAGCCGTTCTCTCCTTCATAAAACACCTGCGGGTTGGATGTGGACAGGCGCGCTTCCCCGGGCAGGGTGTCCATCTCCAGGCGCACCGATAAGTTGCCCCGGTGCGGACGGAAGCCGTAGCGGCCGCTTTCGTCGGTGACGGCCTCGTGCTGTCCGTTCAGCACCAGGCGGGCTCCGGGAACGCCGGGCTCGTTTTCCTGGCGGAGGCCGTCGCCGTTCAAATCCTTGAAAACGTAACCCGTCAGCCGGCGGGGCCGCAGCTTAAAAATCCCCAGGGCGTGCGACCAGTCCACGCCGGTCCGGATTTCCACGACGGAGCTGGACGTCCGGGATCGCCGCCTTTCGTAACGGCCGAGAGCGAAGAAGCGGAGATCCTCGGAGAATTTGTAGTCGCCCCGCAGGTGGCCGCCGAACGTCCTTGTGTCGGAGGAGAAGCGTTCGGTGGAACGCCTGTAGTCCAGCCCGGCGGAGGGAGTGAACGGCCTTCTTTCCCGCTCCCACCGGACCCTCACCTCGCCGAAGAGATTGACAAAGGTTTTTTCCTCGCCGGTGCTCAAACGGCGGGAGCGCACATGCTCGGCCGCGCCGCCCGCCGCCAGCGCGCTGTCCCGCCGCAGAGTGCCCCCGAGGCCTTGTCCGTGCTCCGCGTACCCCTGCGAAGGGCTTTCCGGAAACATTTCGTATTGCCGCCGAAAAAGCAAATAAGGTTCCCATTCCTTTTGGGGGTCGGTCCGGTAAAGCCGCGTCCGGTAAAAGCCGGTGCGTCGCGGCGACAGCACCCCGGGCAGGTTCTCCACCGCGGCCTCCTGGGCCAGCTCCAGGCGGCCTCGGGCCAGGCGCAACTGTCCGCGGAAATCCTTGTTCAAAGCGAAAGGAGCGGAGTTGCTCGTGAGGACGCGGTTGCGGTATTGG
>JBQTIM010000150.1:0-6414 GCA_052388135.1 Elusimicrobiota bacterium | reverse complement strand
CGAGCGGATCCGCCTGCTGGTGGAGGAGGGCTCGTTCCGGGAGATCGGGGCGGAGCTGTCCGCCCTGGACCCGCTGGAATTTTCCGACTCCAAGCCGTACAAGGAGCGCCTCAAGGAGAGCCGGCAGAAGACCGGGGAAAAAGACGCCGCCATCGCCGGCGAGGGTCTTCTGGGGCCGCACCGCGTGGCCCTGGGCGTTCTGGATTTCGAATTCATGGGCGGCAGCATGGGCGCGGTGGTGGGGGAGAAAATCACCCTGGCCATCGAGCACGCCGTGGACAACGGCCTGCCCTTGCTCATCGTTTCCTCCTCGGGCGGCGCGCGCATGCAGGAAGGCATCCTGTCCCTTTTTCAAATGGCCAAAACCAGCGCGGCCCTGGCCCGCCTGCGCGAGGCGCGCCTGCCGTTCATTTCTCTCTTGGCCGATCCCACCACGGGCGGCGTCACGGCCTCTTTCGCCATGCTGGGGGACGTGATCGTGGCCGAACCCAAGGCCTTGGTGGCCTTCGCCGGGCCGCGCGTCATCGAGCAGACCATCCGCCAGACGCTGCCGCAGGGGTTCCAGGAGTCCGAGTTCCTCCTCAAGCACGGCATGGTGGACATGGTGGTGGAGCGGCCCAAGCTCAAGGCGGCCCTCATCCGCCTTTTCGACCTCTTCCTCAAGGCCAGGCCCGCCGCGAAATCTTGACAAGGCGCCCGCGCCCCGCCATCCAGCTGGGCCTGCAGCGCGTCCGCCGGGCGCTGGCGGCGCTGGGCCACCCGGAGCGGGAATTCGCTTCGATCATCGTGGCCGGCACCAACGGGAAAGGCTCGGTCAGCGCCTTCCTCGACAGCGTGCTGCGGCGGGCCGGACGGCGCGCGGGTCTCTTCACGTCGCCCCATCTGGTGTCCGAGCGGGAAAGGGTCCGCGTGGACGGACGGAAAATATCGGCGGCGGACTGGAAGCGCCTGACGCGGCGGGTCGCGGCGGCGGCGTCCCGCGCGCGCGTGTTCCTGACGGAGTTTGAAATCCATGCTTTGGCCGCCTTCTGTTATTTCCGGGAGAAAAACATCGACATCGCCGTGGCCGAAGTGGGCCTGGGGGGCCGCCTGGACGCGGTCAACGCCCTCCCGGCGCCGGAAGCGACCGTGATCGCGTCCATCGGCCACGACCACCTGGACTGGCTGGGGCCGACCCTTCGTCACGTGCTGGCGGAAAAGCTGGGCGTCTGCCGGCCGGGCGCGCCGCTGGTGCAATCCTTGCCCCCGTCCTTGGAGGAGCAAAGCCGTCTGTTCTGCCGGGATCTTTCCGTTCCGGCCAGAACTCTGGGCCGGGATTTTTTCCTTTCTTCGCCTCGAACCGACTGGAAGCGCCTCGTCCAAACGTTCGACTTGACCCTCCCGGAAGCGGTTTATAAAAACCTGCGCATCGGGCTCTTGGGCCGCCACCAGTCCGCCAACGCCGCCTTGGCCGCCGCGGTCTGGCGGATTTTGAACGACAGGGGCTGGCGCCTGCCCGAGGGGGCCCTGCGGCGCGGCCTGGCCGAGGCCCGCTGGCCCGGGCGTTTTCAAATTGTGCGCCGCCGGGGAGAGCCCGACGTGATCCTGGACGGCGCCCACAACGCCGAAGGCGCGGCGAGCCTGGCCGCGGCTTACCGTCAAAGCCCCTGGGGCGGCCGCACCGCCACGCTGATTTTTTCCTGCCTCAAAGACAAGGACGCCGCCGCCGTCGTGGAAGCCCTGCGCCCCCTGGCCCACCGCGTTTTGACCGTGCCTCTGCCTTCCTCCCGTTCCCGGCGCCCGGAGGACCTGCGCGCGCTGTGGAGCGCCGGGACTCCGGCGGAAGCCTGCGCCGGCTTCGCCGAGGCTTGGCGCGCGGCCCGGCGGGATCCGCGCTCCCCCGTGGTGGTGACCGGTTCTCTTTACTTGGTGGGCGAAGCCCTGAAGTTTTTCCGGAGGCCGCCGGCATGAAACGGACGCCGCCCGTTCGCACGCGGGCCCTTCGCCCCGGCCTGCGGTTGGGCGTGGACGTGGGCGGCACTCAGGTGAAGCTGGCCTTGGTGGACCAGGCGGGCAGAGTGAAGGCCGCCGGCCGGGTGGACACCGTGCGGGATCCGCGGGTGTTGACGGCGCGCATCCAGAACGCCGTCCGCTCCTGGGGCATCAAGCGCTGCCTCGGAACCGGCGTCGGCGTCGCGGGAGACGTGGATTCTCAGTCGGGAGTGGTTCGGATCTCGCCCAACCTCGGCTGGAAGAACGTTCCCCTGCGCGAGCGGCTGGCGTCCGCCGGACTGCCGGCCCCCATCCTGGTGGACAACGACGCCAACGCCGCGGCCTGGGGCGCCTATTTCGTGGAGCTGGAGGGCCGGCCGCGCAACCTCGTGGCCCTCACCCTGGGAACCGGCGTGGGCGGCGGGCTGGTTTTGGACGGAAAGCTTTACCGCGGCGCCACCGGCTCGGCCGGCGAGCTGGGCCACGTGGCGGTGGACGCGGGAGGGGAGATCTGCGGCTGCGGCGCACGCGGCTGTCTGGAGACTTTTTTGGGCCGCGATTACCTGGTGCGCTCCATGGCCGGAGAGCTGGTCCGCCTGGGCCGCAAAGTTCCGCCCGGCCTCACGCCCCTGGAAATTTCCCGCAGGGCCCGCCGCGGCGATCCGGCGGCCCGCCGGGTTTGGGAAAAGGCCGGCCGCGCCCTGGGCGTGGGTCTGGCGGGGTTCATCAACATTTTCAACCCGGACGTCGTGCTCCTCACCGGCGGCATCGCCGGGTCGGCCCGCCTGCTCCTTCGGCACGCGGGGCCCGAAATCCGCCGCCGCGCCTTCGCCACCCCGCGCCGGGCCGCCCGCCTTCTCGTGTCCGCCAAAAACCACGACCTGGGCGTCATCGGCGCGGCCTTGCTTGTTGAGTAGCCGTCCGCGCGGTTCCGCGGCGTTCGGCCGGCCGTCCTTTCCGGCGCCGTCCGCCGGGGCCGCGTTCCTGGTCTCCCTTTTCCTTCTCGCCTCGCAGTCGCCGCCGGATTCGCGGGCCGCGCCTTTCGCCGGGCCGGCCGGCTCCAGCACCTGGACCGTGACCGCCGATTACCTGGAGCACCGCTCCGCCGAAGACTCCGTCCTGGCGCGAGGGCGGGTGGTGGCGGTTTCCTCCGGCGCTTATTTGTCTGCGGACGAGGTCACCGTGTTCACGTCCAGCCGGGCGGCGCAAGCCCGCGGGAGCGTGCGCCTGACGGACGGGACGCTTTACGCTTTGGGGGAGCGGGCCGATTATTCCTGGGAGACGGGCACCGGCGCTCTTCACGGCGCCTACATCGAGTTCGATCCCTGGCGCCTGTGGGGACGGCGCATCGACCGCGTGTCCGAAGAGAAATACAAGGTCCGGCGCGCGGCCCTGACCAACTGCGAGCGCACTCCGCCGCACTACCACTTCCGAGGCCGCCGGGGAACCTACGAACGAGGGAAACGGGCCACCCTCTGGGGCGGCGCCCTGGCTTTGGGCCCCGTGCCCGTCCTCTACACGCCCTTTTACACGCGCTCCCTGCAGGACCGGCGCGGCTCCCTGCGCGTGGAGCCAGGCCGGGACAGCTACCACGGCGTTTTCGCCAAAACCACCTACCATTACCCCTTCACCGACAACACCTACGGCCGCTTGAAATGGGACCACTATCAAAAGACGGGCAACGGCTACGGTGGGGAATATCATTATTACACGCCCGTCGTAAAAGGCTCCCTCCAGGGCTTCTGGACCGAGGACCGCAAGGCTCAAAGGCAGCGCTGGAACACCTCTCTGGACCACTGGCAGCAACTCAAGCCGCGCTGGACGGCCCGGGCCAACACACTGTTCCAAAGCGATTCTTCCTTCAGCAACATCCACCTCCTGAACCCCCTGGAGAGGACGAAGCAGGAAACCCGCTCCAACGCGGCGGTCACCTATCAGAACCCGCTTTACACGGCCAACGCCTCCGTCCAGCAGGATCAATTCTTCGACCCGGTCCGCAACCGGTTCCTGCGCAAGCGCACGGTGCTCCCGCGCCTGGACGTGAACTCCAACGATCTTCTGCTGGGCCGGGGCGTCTACGCGCGTTTGAGCGGCAACTTCGCCAACGAATACGACCGGCCCGAATCCGGGCCGGCGGTGGACTCCATTTTTCCCGACAGGGACGTCTTCCGCCAGACGGCGGGCGCCTCGACCCAGCTTTCCCGCACCACGTCTCTGACCCGAAAGCTCACGCTCACCCCCCGGGCGGGCCTCTCCGAGCAATGGCAGTCCTGGACCGTGTCCTCATCGGACCCGTCCCGCCGGGACCGGAAAGACGTGTTCCTGGGCCGTCCCTTCGCCGGAGCGGCCCTGCGGCACCGCCTCACCCGCTCTTTGGATTACGACCTGTCCCATACCTATCAAGTCCGCTGGACGGAAAACACGGCCAAGCGGGACCACGGCGCCGCCGACGAGGGCGTGGAGACCAACGCCGCGGCGGCGGCCCTGTCCTACCGTCCCTCGCCGCTTTTGTGGGTCCGGGCCGCCTCCGGCTACGATTTCCGGGACGTGGACAACCAGCCCGTGCGCTCCGTCCGGGAGAAAGTCACGCCGCCGACGGTGGACGTCAACGCCCGGCCCTGGCGGGCCGTCTCCCTGTTTTATCGGCAGACCCAGGCGCTTTATCCCGTCCGCCGGCCCCAGAGCACCCAGTTCTCCGTCGAGGCGGGCGGGGAGGACCTCCGCGCCGGGTCCGGCTGGAGCTACAGCAGCGGCCGGCCGGGGCAGGTCCAGATCCGCCACGGCGCGGCTTTCCCTCTTCCCGGAGGCATCCGGCTCGACGGCGTCTATCAATACGACCTGTCCGGCCCCCGCACGTTCCGCTACCGCGACGTCCGCACCGTCGAGCAGCGCGTCGTCGTGAGAAAGGACCTGCACTGCTGGATCGCCCGCGTGGAGTTCGCGCGGCGGCCCGGCATCAACGAAATCTTTCTCCGCCTGGACCTCAAGACCAACGCCGAGGCCCGCCGCCGCCTCGCCTCTCCGGAGGAGGAACAGTTCTTTCCGTCGAGAGCGCGCGAGACGCCTTGATCAGGAGCCCCGGAATAAAATATCATGTTAAGTTCAACCCGCAACCTGTGAGGCCCCAATGAAAGCCCTCGTCCTGTCCGGCGGCAAAGGCACGCGCCTGCGCCCCATCACCCACACCTTCGCCAAGCAGTTGGTTCCCATCGCCAACAAGCCCATCCTGTTTTACGGCTTGGAATCCATCGCGCAAGCGGGCATCCGCGAGGTCGGCATCGTGGTGGGGGACACCCGCGCGGAAATCGAGCGCGCCGTGGGCGACGGGTCCCGCTTCGGGCTCAAGGCAACCTACATCCCGCAGGAGGCCCCGCTGGGCCTGGCCCACGCGGTTAAGATCGCGGAGAAGTTCCTGGCGGGCGACGATTTCGTCATGTATTTGGGCGACAACCTCCTCAAAGAAAGTCTTTCCTCCTTCGTCGAGGAATTCAAAAAGGCCAAGCCCGACGCCCAGATCCTTGTGACGCGGGTGCCCAACCCCCAGCAGTTCGGCGTGGTGGTTTTGAAGGACGGCAAAGCCGTCAAGCTGGTGGAGAAACCCAAGGACCCGCCCAGCGACCTGGCCCTGGTGGGCGTTTATATATTCACCTCCGCGGTCTTCGAGGCCGTCAACGCCATCAAGCCGTCGGCGCGCGGGGAGCTGGAGATCACCGACGCCATCCAGCACATGGTGGACCAGGGGCGCGTGGTCCGGCCCCACACGGTCACCGGCTGGTGGAAAGACACCGGCAAGCTGGAAGACTTGCTGGAGGCCAACCGCCTTATCCTGGAAACGGTTTCGCCCTCCGTCGCGGGAACCGTCGACGCCGAATCGAGGATCGAAGGGAACGTCGTCATCCAAAAAGGCGCGCGGATCGAAAAGAGCGTCGTGCGCGGCCCCGCCATCATCGGCGAGAACGCCGTCGTCCGCCGCACCTTCGTGGGCCCCTTCACGTCCATCTACCACGACGTCCTTCTGGAAGACGCCGAGATCCAGCATTCCATCGTCTTGGAGCATTCCCGCATCGTCAACGTGCGCCCGCTGGAAAGCTCCCTCATCGGCCAGCGCGTGGAAATTTTGCAGACGTCCTCCAAACCCTCCGCCTACCGCATCGTGGTGGGTGACTCTTCCCGGGTGGAAATACCGGCGTGATTCCGTTGCTTTTGGAGAAATTTATGCCGTGGTTTTCCGGGTCCCCCTGTGGCGGTTCGAGCACGCCCTTTTTGCGGAGGCGGGAGGCCCGACCTGAGGCCCCCGATAGGTTTTTGAGGGGGCTGAATGGAGGGCCGCCGCAAAAAGGGCGCGCGCGGTTTCCGGGCTGGCGCCCTCCAACCATTTCCTCGGCTCCCACGCCTCGGTCACAGGCCACCGGGGGTGTCCTTTTTCTTTCTCCATACTTTCTT
>JBQTIM010000149.1:0-14627 GCA_052388135.1 Elusimicrobiota bacterium | reverse complement strand
GCCGGGCGGGCCGGCTTCGGCCCCGCGCCCCATGTGCGGGGTAAAAACCCCGCCTCCCGCCGGCGCGCGGGCGGCGGCCGCGCCGGGAACCGCTCCGGATCAAATATGATAAGATGGCGCTTCGCTTCGCCGCGGGCCCGCCCGGCCGCCGCGGGCGACGATTCATGGAACCCTTAGAGCCTCCTCCTCCGCCGGACCCCATCTCCGACAAACCTTCCGGGCTGGTCTCCTCCGACCGCCTGCGGGCGCTGGCGGAGCGCGTGGGGCCGTCCGTGCGCACGGCCTCGTCCCGCCGCTGGCCCTGGGTTTTGGCGGCCCTGGTTTTCCTCGGCGTCACGGCCGCGGCTTTTTTCAGCGTCCTGGAATCCGTCATCCACATGCGCAAGGAAGTGGCCGTGCCCGACTTGAAGGGAAAAACCCTGGAGCAGGCGCTGGACGCCCTTTCGCCGGCCGGGCTGTCCCTGGCCAAGGAGGGCGTGGAGTTCAACGACGCGCTGCCCGCCGGAAGCGTCCTGCGCCAGTCGCCTCCCGCGGGCCTGAAAGTGCGCGAGGGCAAGACGGTGCGCGTCACGCTTTCCAGCGGCGGACAGGTGGTCTTCGTGCCCGAGCTGGGCGAGAAGCCCCTGCAAGAGGCCCAGAACCAGCTGCGCTCCGCCGGGTTGTCCCTGGGCGCGGTGTCGGAGGTTTATTCCCAGGCTTTGGAAACCGGCTGGGTGGTGGAGCAGGACCCGCCCCCCGGCGCCGTTCTCGGCCGCGGGCAGATGGTGGACCTGACGGTGTCCAAAGGCCCGCCGCCCGAAGGCCTGAAGCTCATGCCCAACTTCGTCAACCAGCCTTTGAGCCGCGCTTTGGAATGGGCGGACAAAGAGGCCGTGAAGGCCGAGGTGCGGGAAGTGATTTCGTCGGAAGCCGTGCCGGGCTACATCCTGCGCCAGTCGCCCTTGCCCGACGCGACGCTCAAGGAGCCGGCCTCCGTCCAGTTCGTGGTCAGCAAGTCCACCGTGAGCCTGGGCGCCCCGCGGGTGGTCCGCTACCGGGTGCCGGAAGGATCGGAGAAAGTCCAGGTCCGCCTCATGCTCCGCGACGAGCGGGGCGAGCGGGAAATCTACCGCGGCATGCAGGAGGCCGGCGGCGGCGTGGAGGCCCCGGTGATGGTCCAAGGCGAGGCGACGGTGCAGATTTTCATCAACGGCACCCTGGTGGAGGAGAAGCCCCTGGAATGAAACCCGACGGCAGCCTGCGCATCGCGCCCTCGATCCTTTCCGCGGATTTCGCCCGCTTGGCGGAAGAGGCCGCCGTGGTGGAGAAGGCCGGCGCCGACTGGCTGCACGTGGACGTCATGGACGGCCATTTCGTTCCCAACCTGACCGTGGGTCCCGTGGTGGTGAAGGGCCTTAAGAAGCATTCGCGCCTGCCCCAGGACGTCCACCTCATGATCGACCATCCGGAAAAATACATTCCCTCTTTCGCCGCGGCCGGCGCCTGGCTCTTGACGGCGCACCTCGAGGCCTGCCGCCGCCCGGCGGAAACGCTCCGCCTCATCAAGAAGAGCGGCTGCCGGGCCGGCCTTTCCGTCCGGCCGCGCACCCCCGTCCAAAAGCTGGCGCCCTATTTGAAGGATTTGGATCTGGTGCTGATCATGACCGTGGAGCCGGGCTTCGGCGGACAGGCCTTCATGCCCGACATGCTGCCCAAGGTGTCGTGGTTGAGGAAGGAACTGCGGCGGCGCGGGAAAAAATTGTGGATCGAGGTGGACGGCGGCATCAACGCCGACACGGCGCCCCTGGCCGTGCGCGCCGGGGCCGACGCCCTGGTGGCCGGCAGCGCCATCTTCGGCGACCCGCGGCCGGCGGCGGCCCTGCGCCGCCTGCGGGAGCGCGCCGCCGCGCCCGTCCTATGAAGCCGACCGTTTTGGTGGTGGAGGACGACCGCGTGGTGGCCGATTTCCTCAAGCTCATTTTGGAGGGGGCCGGCTACGCCGTGCTGACCGCCGACAACGGCCGCTCGGCGGTGGAGACGGCCCGGGCCAAGAACCCGGCGCTCATGGTTTTGGACCTCATGCTGCCCGAGATCCACGGCATCGGCGTCTGCCAGACCATCAAATCGGACCCGGCCACCCAGGGCATCAAGGTGTTCATCATCTCGGCCAAGAACTTCCCCGCCGATCACAAGCAGGCCCACCAGGCCGGCGCCGACCTCTTCATGGGGAAGCCGCTGGCCCCCGCCAAGTTCCTGGCCGCCGTCGAGGAATTGCTGGGCGATCGTTCCGGAAAGTAGGGGCGTTCCCGGCGCTCCGCCGGGCCGGAAAAATTTCTACAGCGTGTAAGGCGTTCCCGCCTCGAAGGCGTTCTCGATGTGCTCCACGCCGTCCGGACCCACGGCCGCCACGTCGAAGCGGAAGGATCTGCCCGCCAGGTTGTTTTCCTTGATGTAATGCAAAGCCGCCTTGGCCACGCGCGCTTGCTTCGCCGCGGTCACCGCCTCGGCCGCCCCGCCGAAAGCGGCGCTTCCCCGGGCTTTCACCTCCACGAACACAACGGTATCGTCCCGCTCCATCACCAAATCCACTTCGCCGGTCCGCGCGCGGTAATTGGCGCGGAGGAACTTATAACCTTTTCGCTCCAAATGAGCGCGGGCCGCGTCCTCGCCGGAGCGGCCCTTCTCGTGCGTTCCGAACATTGTTTAGGAGAGGCTTTCCAGAGGGAACAGCGAAGGGGAGAGGATGTCCAGAACGGGGGCGTAGGTGCGGCGGTGGAGGGGGCTCACGCCGTGGCGCAGGAGCGCCAGCCGGTGGCCGGGAGTGCCGTAGCCCTTGTTCTCGTGGAAGCCGTAATGCGGATACGAACGGTGGGCTTCGCGCATCAGGCGGTCGCGCGTGACCTTGGCCAGGATGCTGGCGGCCGCGATGGAGGCGCTCTTGCCGTCGCCCTTCACCACGGCTTCCTGCCGCAGGAGGCACTGGCCGATGGGGCGGTGGCCGTCGAAGAGCACCAGGTCCGGCGGAGCGGCCAGCTGCTCGAGGGCCCGCCGGGCGGCCAGGTGGGCGGCCCGCAGGACGTTGATCTCGTCCACGACGCCGGGCTCCACCACGCTCACGGCCCAGGCCGACGCCTGGCCGCGGATGAGGTCGAAAAGAGATTCGCGGGTTTCGGGAGCCACGCGCTTGCTGTCGTTCAGGCCGTCCCAGCGCGCGTCCGCCGGCAGGACCACGGCCGCGGCCACCACCGGTCCCGCCCAAGACCCGACGCCGGCCTCATCCACGCCGGCCAGGACGGGAAAGCCCTTCTCCCGCCAGGCCTGATCGAATTTATAAAGCCGGGGCGGCACGGCGGCGGGACGGCGGAAAGAGAAGCCGGGGGAAAAAAGAAAGGCGCGGGTAACGTTCCTCCGCGCCTTTCCTGCGAGATTTAAACTTCGCCGAAACCACGTCCTATACTTTGGCTTCCGTGGGAGCGGCCTCGGGGGCCGGAGCCGCGGCGGGGGTCTTGGAGGAGGCGGCGGACGTCGGAGCCGTCTTCTCCTCGATGCGGGCGGCCTTGCCGGTGAGCTCCCTCAAATAATAGAGCTTGGCGCGGCGGACTTTGCCGGACCGCACCAGGCGGATCTTTTCGATGCGGGGCGAGCAGAGCGGGAAAATCCTCTCCACGCCCACGCCGAAGGAGGTCTTGCGCACGGTGAAGGTCTCCCCCGTGCCGCGGCCGCGGCGCGCCACCACAACGCCTTCGAAGCTCTGCACGCGCTCGCTTTCGCCCTCCACCACCTTGACGTCCACGCGCAGGAGGTCTCCCGGGCGGAAATCCGGCACGCTTTTCTTGTACGACTGCTCGAGTTTTTCGATGATCGGGTTCATGGCTTTCTTGTGCTCCCGCCGCGCTGGCGCGGCGGCGTTACGCACGCCTTTCTGATTTTAAAAGGTCCGGCCGCTTGCGCCGGGTGTTCTCCAGGGCTTGCTTCGCCCGCCAGGCTTCGATGTCCTTGTGCCGGCCGCTCAACAGGATCGCCGGAGCCGGCAGGCCGCGCCAAACCGCCGGCCGCGTGTAATGGGGGCAGTCCAAAAGGCCCTTCCAGCCGGGCGAAAAAGAATCCCATTCCAGGGAGGCCGGCTCCTTCACCACGCCGGGCACCAGCCGGACCACGGCGTCGGCCACGGCCATGGCCGGAATCTCCCCGCCCGTGTAAACCGCGTCGCCGACGGAAATCTCCAAATCCACCCAGCGGGACAGGCGCTCGTCGAACCCCTCGTAATGGCCGCAGAGGAGGACGATCCGCTTCTCTTGCGCCAGCGCCGCCGCGTCGGCCTGCCGGAAGGGCCGGCCCTGGGGCGACAAATGGATCACCAGGGGCCCCCGCCGCCGGGCCGTCTTGCGGGCCGGAACGCCCAGGGCGCGCAGGGCGCGGAAGACCGGCTCGGCCTTCAGCACCATGCCGGGCCCGCCGCCGAAAGGCCGGTCGTCCACGGTGCGGTGCTTGTCGTCGCTGTGGTCCCGCAGGTCGTGGACCCTCAGGTCCGCCAAGCCCTTGGCGCAGGCTTTGCCCAGGAGGCTCTCGCTGAAGACGCCCTGGAACATCTTGGGAAAGATCGTGACGACGTCTATCCGTAAAACCGGTTTCTTAGCTTTCATACACTTCCCGCAAGCCGGCGGGAAGCCTCACGGTGATGCGGCGGGCGGCCAGGTCCACGCCCATGACGACCGTTTTTAGGGCGGGGATCAAATACTCCCGCGCGGCGCCCCGCACCACAAAAATGTCGTTGGCCCCGTTGGAGAACACGTCCCGCAGGAGGCCCAGGGTTTCGCCCTCTTCCGTCTGGACCGCGCAGCCGTCCAGGTCTTGGACGCGGTAAACCGGCTCGTTCAAAAACCTTAACGGCGTGAATCGTGAATGGTGAATGGGAATGGCAAAGATAAGATGTGGACTTGGGTTCCCGATTCACTATTCACGATTCACCATTCACGCTTTTATTGTTCTGTCAACTCGACGCCGACGGGTTCGTTCTCTTTGCCGAACACCGCCGTGGCGAGCGCGCGCAGGGCTCGGATCGTGCGGCCCCGCCGGCCGATGACGCGCCCGCGCTGGTCGGCCGGCACTTTGATTTCGACGCGCCCTCCCTCGGGCGACTCCACCCAGCGGGCTTCCACCTGGGCGGGGTCGTCCACCAGAAGCTTCACGATGGACGCAACGAGGTCCGTGGGCGTGGCCATGCCATCCTCGCGGCGCGGGCCCTGCGGCAAAAACAAAGGCGCCGGCGATGATCCGCCGCGCCCGTCCGCGCTCCGCTGATCGAACTAAGTTGGGACTTGTTTGAAAAACCCCGCCGACTTCAGCAGGGTGCGGACCGTGTCGGAGGGTTGAGCCCCTTTGCCGAGCCAATATTTCAGGCGTTCGGCGTTCACGGTGACCTGGGAATTTTTTTCCTGCGGGTGGTAATGCCCCAATATCTCCAAACCGGCGGCGTCGCGGGCTTTCGTCCCGTGAATGGCGACCAGGCGGAAATGAGGCTGATGGGGCTTGCCCACCCGCTGCATGCGTAAACGAACCATGAATTTCTCCTAAGATTGGATGGCAAATTTTAGTTTAATCCCCGCCGCCTGTCAACGGAAATCGCCGGATGGAAAAACGCCGCGTCTTTTGAATGCGCTTGAAGATAAGGCCCGCCGGGCCTATAATTGATGTTATGAGGGAGCCGGAAGAGCTGGTCCGCAAGCACGACGATTATCAGTTCGAGCTGAAATTGGACTACGATTTGGACCGCGACCGCGCGGAGGACCGCTACCGCGTGGAGACCTTTTTTTTCCTTCCCAACAACCTGGACGTCAACGAGTCCACCTACTCCAAAAAGCAATTTTACCGGGACCTCCTGCTTTACATCCGGTTCAAGACGCCGGCGTTCTCCTTGCCGGAGCTGGCCGATCCGGGCCACACGCGGTCGCCGCTCTTTAAGATTCGGGCGAAGATGGAGGAGCCTTCCTTGAACGCGGCGGGCCTGGAATACGAAATCAAGCTGGAGGGATGCGTCTTGAAGAGCGCCCTGCGGGAGTCGGCCCTGCGCGTAGAGAGGGCGCTGCGGAAGCCGGGCGGCGTCGAGGAGGCGAGCCGGGTTCTCCGGGATTACCCGCGCCGGGTCCGCGACGCGGCCCGCGCCTTCCGCGCTCTGGGCGGTCTGTTTCGGCCGGGCGGGGTGCCGGAGCGCCTGCGCTCGGCCTACGCGTTCACGGACGAATACATCAGCCTGCTCATCGAGGGAAGCGCCCACCGCCTTCTGCGCCTCCTGGGCGGGCCGGGAGCGGAGGCGCTGTTCCCGGAGTTCGGGCCGGCGCTGGCCGATCTGATCCGGGAGGAGAACCGCTACCGCCGGGACACCGGCTACCCGTCTCTGGCCGACGAGGCCGACGCCGAGGTGTTCCTCTTCCGCCTGGGCGTGCTGAAGAAATACGTTTCGAGCATCCTGCACCTGTCCGTGCGCACGGAGGAGGAAGGGCGGGGCCTCAAGGAGTTCGCGCTGGCGGCGGCGGCGGGCATCGCCATGGTGTTCGCGGCCTCGGTGGCGCTTTATTACCAAAAAAAATACGGCGCCGTTTCGCTGTCGTTTTTCGCGGCCTGGGTGGTCAGCTACATGTTCAAGGACCGCATCAAGGCGTTCTTCCAGCACTATTTCGAGGTGCTCCTGTCGAAAAGGCTTTTCGACCAGCAGACGACCCTGCACGATCCGTTCACCGGCGCGCGCCTGGGCCTGTGCCGGGAGAGCGTGCGGTTCGTACCGGAGGACGCCGTGGACCCCCGGGTCCTATCCCTGCGCGACCGCGACCACATCACCGAGATCGAAAACGATTTCCGCGCCGAGCGGGTGATCTCCTACGTGAAGGAAATTTCCCTGCGGCCGCGGAGCGCCGGGCAGACCGAGTCGCGCAAGACGGCCCTGACCGACATCACCCGGTTCAACGTGCGGAGCTTCCTCCTGAAAATGGACCAGCCTCAGGCGGAAATTTTCCGGCTCAACGAGGGGCGCAGCGAGGTGGCCTCCGGCCGGCGGGTTTACCACGTCAACCTGGTGATCAAGTTTTCGTCGGGCGGCGAGAGCCGCTACGAGAGGGCGCGCCTGGTGCTCACGCGGGACGGGATCAAGCGCGTGGAGGCCGCGGGCCGGGAGATCGTGGCCCCGCCGCCGGCCCGCGGAGAAAACCGGGCGGGATGACGGCCCCGGGCCCGGCGGCCCGGGACGGGCGTCAGGGCGCCGGACGGCGCCAGCGCAAGGCCCCGGCGGCCAGAACGGCGGCTCCCAGGAGCGAGGCGATGAAAGGGCCGGCGGGAACGTCGAGCCGGAAAGAGAGATAGAGCCCCGCCGCCGTGGCCGCCGCGGAGGAGCCGGCGGCAATGCCGAAGACGGCGGCCGGCCGCCGGGCGGCCAGGAACCCCAGGGCCGCCGGCAGGACGAGGTGGGCGAAAGCCAGCAGGACCCCCAGAACGTGAATGCCCGCCGCCATGAGCGCGGCGAAAAGAGAGAAGAAGAAAGCGTCCCACCGCCCGGTCTTCAGGCCGGAAACCGCCGCCGAGGCGGGATCGAACGACATCCAAATCCAGCGCGGAAACCACAGGCCCAGGAAAAGGGCGGCCGCGGCCAGCATGGCGGCCGACTCCCAAATTTCCGACGGACCCAAGGCCAGGACGTTGCCGAAAAAAACGGTCATAGCCCGGGCCTCGCCGTGGGGCGTCTTGGAGAGGACGGCCACGGACAGCCCGGCCCCCAGCACGTACAGGCAGGCCGTCCAGGATTCTTCCGAGGCCCGCCGCCGCCGGGCCAGGCGCGGCAAAAGGAGCATGCCCGCCCAGGCCAGAAGGAAAGACGCGCCCATGAGCCCGTGCTCCAGGCCGCAGGCGATTCCGGCCACGGCTCCCAGGGCGGCCAGTTGGGAAACGGCCAGGCCGGCGAAGGAAGCGCGCCGGGCCGTGAGAAAAACGCCGATGAGGGACAGCGCCGTTCCGGCCAGAAGGCCGCTCGCCAGGGCCGTCCACATGAAGGGGAGAGAAAAGGGACTCATGTCAAAAACCCTTCTTTCCGACGGAGCCGCCGCGGAGCCGGGAGGCGGTGAAGCCGCCGCGGCGGCCTGAGCAAAACGCGTCGGCGGAGCCCGGTGGAAGCGGACGTACGGCCGGAACGATCATCGCGGCCACAGAAACCGGACGCCGTCCTTCTCGGCCCGCAGAAACGGGACGCCGTAGATCTCTTCCAAACGCCCGGGGCGGGTCAGTTCTTCGGGGGTGGTTGGAAGCACGACGCCGTCTTTGAAGAGAAAAATTTTTTCCGTTTCGTTCAGGGGGATGTGGAGGGTGTGCGCCACCAGCAGGATGGTCATGCCCGCGCCCCTTAAGTCGCGCACGGTCCGAAGCAGGTCCCGCTCCGCGGCGGCGTCCAGGCCTTTGGTGGGCTCGTCCAACAGAAGGACGGCCGGCTTTTGCGACAGGGCCTGGGCCAATATCACCCTCTGCCTCTGCCCGCCGGATATTTCCCGGAAAAGCTTGTCCGCGATGTCCGACACGCCCATGCGTTCAAGAGACTCCTCCACGGCCCGGCGGTCCGCGTCCTTCGGGCGGCCCGGCGCGCGGCGGGAGAGCAAGGGAAGAGACACCACGTCCCGCACGGTCAGCGGCCAGGCCAGGTTGAGCTCTTCGCTTTGGGGCACGTAGGCGAAGGGTCGGGAACGGTCCACCTCCACGCGACCCGCCAGCGCCGGCTGGATGCCGGCCACCGTGCGGAGGAATGTGGATTTTCCCGATCCGTTGGAGCCCACCAGGCCCACGCACTCCCCGGCCTCGACGGAGCAGGAGACGTTCTCCAGGACGGCCCGGCCGCCGTAGCCGAGGCGGGCGTTTTCGAAGCGGATCAAGTTCACGGCCGGGAGCTGCCCAGAATTTCCGCCGCGGTTTTCACGTTGTGGTCCAGCATGTCGAGATAATCGGCGGTGCCGGGCCGGGCCCCGGGCTGAAGAGCCATGGGCGCCAGGGCCGCCCCGCTTTGCCGCGCGATGAAGGCCGGGGTGCGGGTTTCGTACCACGGGTCCGTGAAAACGATGCGGACCTTCTCGGCTTTCATGCGGGAGACGAGGGCGGCGGTGTGCTCGGCGGTGGGGGGAATTCCGGGCTTGGGCTCGATCTCCCCGGCCGAGACCAGGCCGAAACGCCGGGCGAAGTACGGCCACGTGCGGTGATAGCTTACGAACTTGGCGCCGGCGTGGGGCTTCAGCGCCCGATGCCAGCGCGCCAGCGCTTCGTCCAGGGAGGTCTCGAAGGCCGCGAGGCGGCTTTGAAACACGCCCGCGTCTTCGGGCGACAGCTCGGCCATTTTTTGGGCCAGGAGCCGCGCCACCAGCCGGCCGTTCTCCGGGTCCTGGAGGTAGTGGGGATTGCCTCCCGGATGCACGTCGCCGCCGGATCGGCTCACGTCGGCGGGGATTTCCAAGGGCGACACGGCGGCGGAAGCGTCCAGGTGTCCCGGCGCGCCGGGCTGGATTTTGCGGTTGCGGGAGCCCTGCACCAGAGGCGGAGCCCAGCCGGATTCCAAGTCGAGGCCGGTCTGGACGAAGAGGTCCGCCTTCATAAGCTTCACCATGAGGGAGGGCTTGGCCTCCACGAAGTGGGGGTTCTGCGCGCCGGCCGCCAGGCTTTCCACGCGGACGCGGTCGCCGCCCACCGCCCGGGCGATGGACGCCAAGTCCGGAGTGGTGGCCACCACTTTCAGAGATCCGGCCAGGGCGGAGCCGCAAAGCCCCAGCAGGGCGGCCGAGGCCAGGCTGAATTTTTTCATATTCGATTCTCGGGGAAGCGCGCGGCAGAAAGAGAAAATTCGTTCGCGCGCGAGCAGCCGTCCCGCTCCGGCGTCCTGTTCCCGGCCTTCATCGGAGCGCCCCCGGCCGCCTCAAAAGGGATGCGCGCCATGGGGGCCGAGAACGATGGTCCATTGGAAAAAGCCCCTGTGCTCATCCTCGCCGGACGGCAGATGGGTGCGGGAATATTGCACCCGGAAGCGGTTGAACTCCGAGAGACCGAAGACGGCGTAGGGCGAAACGGCCCGCGTGATGGAGCGCGCCGTTTGCCGCGCGGAGCCGTCGGGCAGGGCAAAAACCTCGTCCTTGGCTTCGGGATCCTCGGAGTAGTCGCCGCGCAGGCCGAACCGCCAGCGCCGCGCCGGCTGAACCTCCACGTAAGAGTAGCCGCCTTTGCGGCTCACGCTTCCCTCCGGCCGCGTGACGGCGCCGGCGAGGTCCGTCTCTTCCTTTAAGGCGCGGTGGGAATGAAGAACTTCCGTGCGCCACAGGAACGACTTGTACAGGCCTTCCGTGAGGGGCTTCCAGCGGAACGTCAGGTCCGCGCCGCCCAGCCTTCTTTGCTCCAGGCCTTCCGGTTCATGCCAGGCGCCGGACACGCCGAGCTCGAGATTCGAGGAAGCGGTCAGGTCCTTGTAGAAGCGCGCGCGGGCCGTGTGGGCGAAGTTGCGGAGAGTCCGGGGCGTTTCCTCTTCTTCCGGACGAACCGTGACCTCTGCGAACATTGGCTTGCCGCTGGCGTCCGTGCGTTGAAGGCCGTTCTCGTCGAAAACCGGCACCAGGATTGTCTCGCCGTCTTCCCCGTGGCCGTGCCCGCCGCCCAGTCCGTTCAATACGCCGTAGGTCAGCTCCGTAAAAACGCCCAGCGGAGCGAATATCCGGCTGACCTCCAGGCCGGCGTCGCCGAGGCCCTCTTCTCCCAGGAAGGCGGACAGAGCCAGGGGCCGGTCCACCTGCGGCAGTTCGTGCCCGTGAACCATGTTCAGCTTGCCGAAGTTGGCCAGGAGCTTCCCTCCCCGCGCTTGCACGCCCCAAGGCAGAGCCAACAGCGTGACGTAGCCTTCCTCCAACTCGGCGGATTCGCCTTCGTGGATGGCGATGAAGACATCGGCGCGGGCGTAGGGGTCCACGGCGGCCTGCAGGCCGATCTCCGTTTCGCGCAGGGCGAACCGGTTGGACGACGCGTCTCCCCGCGGGCCCGCCACGCCGGTGAAATCGGCGATGACGCTCAGGTTGGGGTTCAAAGCGGACGCCGATCGGGTCCGCATCCAAGAGGCGCTGTCTTGGGCGAAGAGGGAGCCGGACAGAAACACAACGGCGGTGGAAAGCCATGAAATCTTACGGCGCATAGAGTCCTCCGATTAGGATGGATGCCGCCCGGGCCGCGAAAAGCGGCTCAACGGGCGGTGTGCGGCACGGATTCGGATTTAACGGAGAGAAGCGGGAGGAGCCCGGCTGGAAACGGAGGAAAGAGGAGAAGAGGAAAAAGAAGGAAAGCCGGCCGCGGCCCGGGCTGAATGAATTGAGGTGTTCTTGGGAAGAACCGATCCGGAGGCCGCCGCGGGCGCGTGCCCGCCGGGAGCCCAGGCGCAAACGGCGCAGTCCACATGAGCGGCGGTCAGGCCGCCGGAGTGGACATCGTGGCTGTGCAGGCCCTTGAACGCCACGGCGGCCAAGAGCAGGACGGGAATAAGCCTGTAGGCCATTCGTCTCATGGGCTTGAGTCTAACACAGGAACCGCCGGTTGTCAAAAGGACAACCGGCGGGCGTTCGGCTACGGCGTTGAAAGGAGGGGCGGCCGGGTTACAGCGTGAGAACGATGCGGACGCCGCGAAGGTCGGAGGCGGACGCCGTCCGGCTGGAAATGCGCTTGGAATCCACGCCTTGGTTCATGAGAAGGGACGCCAGCTTGGCGACCCTCTCCTGCTCCAGGCCGTCCTGGCGAGGGGAGGCTTGCAGGTCCAGGGGACGTCCCTGGGACCCGAGCCAGCGGGCCAGGGGGGCCAGCCTTTTTTCCATGTCGCCGGCCAGTTCGGCGCGGCCCGGAACGAACAAGCCTTCCTCGTCCAAGTCCAACTCGAGGCCCGCGTCGGAGTTCTTGAGAGCGACGTGCTTCTCCAGGCGCTGGCTCACCAGCAGGAGCTGGAGATCCAGAAAGAGGGCGTTCTTGCCGGCACGGCCGATTTCGGGCGCCGGTTTGGCCTGGGCCTTCCGGCCTGTGGGCGAGGCCGCCTCGGGCGCGGCGGATTGGGTGCGGCTCTGGCGGGCCCGGAACAAAGCCTTGCGCGGGCCTTCGGAGAGAGCCAGCAGGGCCTTGTCTTTGTAGTAATAAAGCTCGACGGAAGACTCCGCCGCCCAGGGCTCGTGGGCCCGCCCTGTTTGGGAGAGCTGGGTTTCCCATTCGGGGTTGTAGGAAATTTTTCCCTTGAGCTCGACGCGGTTCCGCACGATGGGCACTGAGAAAGGCAGGCGGTAAGCGCCGTTCTTGTCCGTCACGGCCGATCCGCCGCGGGCGTCCTCCACGGGCGAGGCGTCCTCATCGAGAAGGGGCTCCTCCACCTCCATGGAATCCCGGGCCGCGAAAGGGTCGGCCTGGGCGTCCCAGCTCAGGCGCACCACCACGCCGGCGGCCGGTTTGCCGTCCCATTCCACGGCGGTGCCCACGATGGCGCCCTCCAGGAAAGGGCGGTAAACGCCCCTGGTCTTCATGAAAAATTTCCGGCTGCCCACCTGCTTTTTCGCCACGGTGACGTCCACGACGCGTCCTTGGGCCAGGTGCCGGCGCAGGGCCGGGCTTTGAGCGATGGGGGCGGTTCCTTCGGCCACGGCCGCGGAGGCCAGGGCCAGGACCGTGAGGCAAGCCAATGTGCGCTTCATTATTCGTTATCCTCCGATTTGAAGCCTGCAGAGTTGTTGTCCAGGAATTCCTGGTAGGAAATCTGGTTCTGCAGGAACTGCTGCAGAGACTGTTTGGACGGGTTCAGCTTGATCGCCGCCTGATAAGCCTCCAGGGCCTTTTCCTTGTTGCCGATGACGAAGTAGATGGAGCCCAGACGTTCCCAATCGTCGGCGTTCTGGGGCTCGAGGCTGAGGATCTCGCGGCACTCCAGGAGCGCCACGCCGTATTCCTTCCCGTAGAACTTCGCCTCCACGCGCTTGCGCTTGGTTTCGATGAAGGCCTCGGGGCTCATGTCCTGCTCCTCCTTGGAGAGGACGCGGACGGAGGAATGCATCTCGTAGAAGTTGAGCAGCTCGCGGATTTTGGGATCGCCCGGATCCTTGAGGGACGCGTAGCCGGCGAAGAGCTGGGCCTGGCGGTCGGACCCCTCCAGGGAGGCGTTCACCGACTGGCGCAGGAGCGGCCAGACGGATTTTTCCTTCAGGCGCTGCTCGTCGCGGGCGCGGCGCACGCCCAGGGGCTCCATCAGGCGCGCCAGGCGGGCGGCGCCTTCCCGGGCCTGCAGGTTGGCCGGGTCCAAAGAGATGACGCGGTTGAAGGTCCGCGTGGCCGCGGTCCAATCGCCGCGTTTCACGGACTCCTGGGCGCGGGCCAGGAGGGCGGCGCCGGTGCGGATGCGTCCGGCGGAGCGGTCCGTGCCCCACCGCAGGCCCATGGAGGTGGCCAGGGAAGACCCCAGGCCCGCGTGGGGGTCGGGGGTGTAGGCGAAATCAACGCGGGCGTTCTTATAGAGGAAGCCGGAACCGAAGCTCAGGGAGCCGTCGGGCGCGCGGCCCGCGGCCAGGGCCAAGTGGCGGCCCAAAGCGTATTCAACGCCGGCGCCGAAGTCGCCGGTGTCGCTGGCGTCGGCCGCGATGCGGAAACCGCGGAGGACCTCGTAGCCGGCGCCGAGCTGCACGCGAAGGGGCAGCTCGTCATCGGTGGGACCCGACGAGAAGGCGAGGGAATTCTTGACCGTCAGGCCGAGGTCGAGGCGTTCGTGCAGGAAAGAATGGGTCACGCCCACGTCGGCGCCGAACAGGGAGCTGGAGCGTCCCGCCAGGGACCGGTTGAGGACGTTCAAGGACACGCCCAGGTTCAGATCCGGAAGCACGATGCCTTTGACGCCCGCGCCCAATCCCAAGGCCGTTTGGCGGTCCGAGAAAGAGCCGGCCGCCACGTTGTTGACGTCGCGGGTTTCCCCGTCGCTCACGCCGTAGGAGAGAAGCTGGACGGCCATGCCCGCCGCGTCGCGGAAGGGATGGACGTAGCCCAAATAGGAATAGTTGAAACCCTCGAAAAGCTGGGATCGGAACAGCTGGACTTCCCGGTGGCCGGTTTCGGCCAGGAGCGACGGGTTCCAGTAGAGGGCGGAGGCCCCCTGGGCGGACACGATCATGGCCTGGCCCATGGCGATGTCGCGGGCGCCGGCTCCGTAGCGGAACACCTGGTCGGCCGAGCCCGCGCCGGATTCGGCGCGCGGCGAAGAGGCCGAAAGCAGGAGGAGAGAAGCGGCTCCCGCCAAGGCCCGCGTCTTGTAAATTTTCATGGGGCGAGGGTTACGTTTCATGTCAGCGCCACACCCCTATCTTCCGCGTCACCCTGTCACCCGCGGCTTCCAGGACGAGGATGTAGGCTCCCGTGGAGACTTTCTTCCCGGAATCGTCGGAGCCGTCCCAGGGCACTTCGTTGGCGCCCTGTCGGCCGCCTTCGCCTCCGGCGGAATATTTCATCTCCCGGATGAGGCGGCCGAAGCCGTCGAAGAGACGCATCGTCACGTCGCTGTCGGACTTCAGCAGGTAGCTGATGAGCGTAGACTGGCCGCTCCGGGAATCAAAGGGGTTGGGATAGTTCGACACGCTGGACACCGC
>JBQTIM010000148.1:0-8251 GCA_052388135.1 Elusimicrobiota bacterium | reverse complement strand
AGGGCGGCCGTTGCGCCGCCCCGGCCGGCGGACGTCTAGAAATCTTCGCCGAACCCCACCTGTCCGGTGACGCCCATCTGGTAGGCGGAGACGCGGCGCTCGAAGAAGTTGGTGAGCTCCTGCACGTCCTGCAGCTCCATGAAGGAGAAGGGGTTTTTGGACCGGAAGAGGGGGTTCAGGCCCAGCGCGATCAGGCGTTGGTCGGCCACAAATTCCAAATACGTGCGCATGTCGCGGGAGGACAGGCCGGCCACGCCCTGGCTCAGGACGTCCTCGGAGAACGCCATTTCGCAGTCCACGGCCTCGCGGATCATCTGCACGATGCGGTCCGACAGGTCGATGTCGAAGAGGCCGGGGTCCTCGCGCCGCACGATGTTGATGACTTCGAAGGCGAAGGCGATGTGGCAGGACTCGTCCCGGAAGACCCAGTTGGTGCCGGCGGCCAGGCCGTTCAGGAGGCCCTTGGAGCGGAGGAAATAAACGTAGGCGAAGGCCGCGAAGAAGAACAGGCCCTCGATGCAGGCCGCGAAGCAGATGAGGTTCAGCAGGAAATTCTTCTGGTCCTCGCGGCTGCGGATCTCCTGCAGGCTGTAGATGGAGTCGATCCACTTGAAGCAAAAATCGCCCTTCTTCTTGATGGAGGGGATGCTCTCGATGGCCGCGAAGGCCTTGGCGCGCTCCTGCATGTCGGGGATGTAGGTGTCCAGAAGCGTGAGGTAGAACTGGACGTGCAGGGCCTCCTCGTAAAGCTGGCGCGACAGGTACATGCGCGCCTCGGGCGAGTTGACGTGCTTGTAGAGGTTGAGGACCAGGTTGTTGGAGACGATGGAGTCGCCCGTGGCGAAGAAGGCCACCAGCCGGTTGATGAGGTGCCGCTCCGCCGGCGACATGCGCTTGGCCAGGTCCATGACGTCGGAGGAGAAGTCCACCTCGTCCACGGTCCAGGTGTTCTTGATGGCGGATTTGTACATCTCGAAGAAGACGGGGTAGCGCATGGGCCGCAGGGTGAGGTTAAACCCCGGGTCCAGGATCATGGAAACTCTTTTCTCGGCGGCGGCGGGCATGGCGAGATTATCCTAAATAACGACGCCGGGCGCCATCCGTCGGGAGCCGCCTATTGGCAGGATTCGCATGTCTCCGGGTTCTCCAGAGAGCATGCGACGGCTTCGGCGGGCGCGGCCGGCGCCGGGGCCGGCTTGGCGGCCTCGGCCGACACCGTGGTTTTGGCGATGCGGGTGGCGGGCCGGGAGCGCAGGTAATAGGTGGTTTTCAGGCCCTTCTTCCAGGCGTACATGTACATCGAGGACAGCTTCCCGATGGTGGGGTTCTCCACGAAGAGGTTGAGGGACTGGCTTTGGTCGATGTAGGGCCCGCGGTCGGCGGCCATGTCGATCAGAGAACGCTGGGGAATCTCCCAGACCGTGCGGAAAATGGCCCGCACGTTCTCGGGGATGGATTCCATGTCCTGGACGGAGCCTTCGGACATCTTGATGGCGTTGCGCATCTCCTCGCTCCACAAGCCCAGCTTCTTGAGCTCGAGAACGAGGTATTTGTTCACTTGAAGGAACTCGCCGGACAACGTCTCCCGCTTGAAAAGGTTGGAGATTTGGGGCTCGATGGCCTCGTAGGCGCCGACGATGGAGGCGATGGTGGCCGTGGGCGCGATGGCGATGAGCAGGGAGTTGCGCAGGCCCGTGGCCTTGATCTTCTCCCGCAGGGCGTCCCAGCGGGCGGGGTGCTCGGGCTTCACGCCCCAGGCGTCGAACTGAAGCTCGCCCTTGGCCGCCCGGGTCTCCGGGAAAGAGAGGTGGGGGCCGTGCTGGACCGCCAGCTCCTGGGAGGCCGACAGCGCGTGGTAATAAATCTCTTCCTGGATTTTGGCCGACAGCAGGCGCGCCTCGCGGGCGTCGAAGGGCAGGCGGAGCTGGAAGAAGAGGTCCTGCAGGCCCATGACGCCCAGGCCCACCGGCCGCCAGCGCTTGTTGGAGTCGGCGGCCATGGTGGTGGGGTAGAAATTGATGTCGATGACCCGGTCCAGGTATTTCACCGCCAGGCGCACGTTGCGGGCCAGCTTGTCGAAATCGAAGAGGCCGTCGTCGTTCAGGTAGCGGGCCAGGTTGATGGAGCCCAGGTTGCAGACGGCCGTCTCGGCCGAGGACGTGGCCTCCACGATCTCCGTGCACAGGTTGGAGGAGTGGACCACGTTGCCCTTAACGCCGGTCTGGTTGGATTTCAGGTTGCAGGCGTCCTTCCACGTCATCCAGCCGTTGCCGGTTTCGGCCAGGCACTTCATCATGCGGGCGTAGAGGTCGCGGGCCTTCACCTGGCGCACGTACTGCTTCTTGTATTCGGCCTCGGTGTAGGCTTTCTCGAACGCCTCGCCGAAAAGGTCCGTGAGCTGGGGCTGGGCCTTGGGGTCGAAGAGGGACCACAGGCCGTCCTCCTCCACGCGGCGCATGAAGAGGTCGGGGATCCAGTTGGCCAAATTGAGGTTGTGGGTGCGGCGGGCGGTGTCGCCGGTGTTCTCCTTGAGCTCCAGGAACTCCTCCACGTCGGCGTGCCAGCATTCCAAATAGACGCAGCAGGCGCCCTTGCGCTTGCCGCCCTGGTTCACGGCCGCCACCGACGAGTCCAGCGTCTTCAGCCACGGCACGATGCCGTTGGACAGGCCGTTGGTGGACTGGATGAGGGAGCCCCGGCAGCGGATGCGGTGGTAGGCCACGCCGATGCCGCCGGAATACTTCGAAAGCAAGGCGATGTGGGTGTAATTCTTGTAAATGGAGGACAGGTCGTCCTTGGGCGAGTCCAGAAGGTAGCAGGACGACATCTGCGGGTGCCGCGTGCCGGAGTTGAAAAGCGTGGGCGTGGACGGCATGTACTCGAAGGCGGAGACGAGCTGGTAGAGGTCGATGGCCTCGGCCACGGTGCGGGACAGGCCGCAGGCCACGCGCATGTAGAAATATTGGGGCGTCTCGATGACGTCGCGGGTGACGGGGTGCTGGAGGAGGTAGCGGTCGTAGACGGTGCGGAGGCCGAAATATTCGAAAAGGTCCGAGTTGCGCTCGTCGATGGCGTCGTTGAGCTTGCGGGCGTTCTCCACCACGAAGGCTTTCGCCTCGTCGGAGACCAGGCCGGCCTTGTGGGACGCCTCGATGGACTGGGAAAAGGAGTGGATGTTCTGGTTGGAAACTTCCTTGGAAATGTAGGTGTTGAGCAGGCGCGCGGCCAGGCGGGAGTATTCCGGCTCCTCGGCGATGAGGAGCGCCGCGGTTTGGATGGAGAGGTTGTCCAGCTCCTTGCTGGTGGCGCCGTCGTAGAGGCCGCCGATGGTCTTGGTGGCCACCTTCATGGAGTCCACCGCCGGCAGGCCCGCGCAGCAGCGCGCCACGGCCCGGACGATCTTGTTGACGTCCACCGGCTCGAAGGAGCCGTTGCGCTTCTTGATGTGCATGGTGCCCAGGCCGCCCGGCACCGGGACCGTCGCGCCGGGGGCGCCGTCCGCCTGGAGGTTCAGTTCCGCTTGGGGCTGGGAAGACTTCGGGTTGGTCGCGGTGGGCATTCATTCCTCCTGAAGAAGCGGAAAATTTTTCCGGGCGCGAGTTGAAAGCGTGATGACAGCGTACATTATAGCCAGAAGCCGGGGCTTGTCAATCCGTTTTTCTCCGTCGGAAAACGGCCGGATCGCCTGGGGAAATCCGCGCTCAAAAAAAATTTCGCCCGGGGAATCCGGCCACGGCGTGCAAAATTCCATTTCTTGGCCCGCGGCGAGGGCGCGGGCTCAAGACCGCGGGGGCCCGGCCAGGCGGCGCGCCAGCTCCCCCGCGATCACGGCGTTGCCGGCCTCGGAGGGGTGGCAGAAGTCCGCGAAAAGCTCGCGGCGGCCGTTCATGAGCGCGGCCGCGTCCGCCAGCTCGGCGCCGTGCTCGGCGGCCAGCCGGCGGATGGCGGCGTCGTAGGCGTCGTAGAGCCGCCGGAACTTTTCCGGGTTGGAGGCCGCGTAATCGGAGGGCAGAAGCGCCGTCCGGCCCGGCGCGTAGGCCGCGGGCAAAGTGAGCAGGACGACGCGGGCGCCGCTCCCGCGGGCCTCGCGGATCAGCGTTTCCATCTGCCGAAGGAAATAGCGGGGCTCGAAGCCGCGGTAGAGGTCGGCCTCGGCGGCGCGCCGGCCCTCCCCGCGGCGGCGGAGGGCGACGAGGGCGGCGCGGACCTGCGTGGCCAGCAGGCTCCTCCGCAGGAAATGGGCGCGGCGTTTTTCGCCAGGGTCCAAGGGTTCGCCGGTCTCGGGCCGCGCTTCGAAGATGTCGTTCCAGCCCAGGTAGAGGACGAGCACGTCGGGCTTCAGGCGCGCAACGTCCTCCCTCCAGAACACCAGGCCCTGCCAGGACGAATAGCCGGGCACGCCGGCGTTGATGACTTCCACGGGGCCGGCCCCCGCCGCGTTGAGGTTTTTCTCCAGGAGGGCGGGGTAGGTGTCGGCGTCGGCGGTGGCGCCGAAGGTGCAGGAGTCGCCCAGGCAGACGATGCGCCGCACGCCGGGGGTTTTTTCCACGGAGATAGGGCGGCCCCGGAAACCCAAATCGTTGATGGAGATGCGGCCCGTGCGGTAGCCGGGGGCGTTCTTATAGAGGAGGGATGGGCTGCGGCGGCGCATTTGCCGGACCACCTCCGGCGACTGGAACACGTTGGCCAGGGCCGCCTGGGCCCGCGGCGAAAGGAGCCAGCGCCGGTCCGCCCAGGCGAACAAGCGCAGGCCGGCCTCGCCCAAAATAAGGAAAAGCAAAGTCCAAACCAGCGTGACCTTCAGAGCTTTTTTCACAGGGCGTCCCGCGTTATCAGGTGGCGCCCCAGGGCCAGGGCGTCCATGCCGCTGCGGCGGAACGTGTGGAAGGCGTCGCGCGCGGAGGCGGCCATGGGCTCGCCCTTCAAATTGAAAGAGGTGTTGAGAAGCACGGGCACGCCCGAGGCGCGGCCGAATTTTTCGATGAGCCCGTGGTAAAGAGGGTTGGTGTCTTTCGCCACCGTCTGGAGCCGCGCCGTGCCGTCCACGTGGGTCACGGCCGGCAGGCGGTCCCGGGCGGCCGGTTTCACGGGCGCCACCATGAGCATGAAGCGGGGCGGGTAGTGCTTCTCCGGGTCCGGGAAATCGAACCAGTCCGCCGCACGCTCCACGGGCACAGACGGCGCGAAGGGGCGGAAAGGCTCGCGGAACTTTATTTTCGTGTTCACCACGTCCTTCATTTCCGCCCGGCGGGGATCGGCCAAGATGGAACGGTTTCCCAGGGCCCGGGGGCCCCACTCGAAGGCTCCCTGGCACCAGCCCAGCACCTTGCCGCCGGCCAGAAGGTCCACGGCCCGGTCCGTCAGCGCCTCCGGGTCCTCGAAGGAAACGTGGGGGATGTTCTCCTCCCTCAGAAAAGTTCGGGCCTCCTCTTCGCGGATCTCTTCCCCCCAATAAGCGTGCTCCAGGATGAACCGGCGCGGGTTCCCCAGGACGGCGTGGTGGACGTAGAGGGCGGCTCCCAGGGCGCCGCCCGCGTCGCCGGCGGCCGGCTGGATGTAGATTTCCTCGAAGGGCGTCTCGCGCAGGAGGCGGTGGTTGGCGACGGAGTTCAGGGCCACGCCGCCGGCCAGGCAGAGCTTCTTGAGGCCCGTGGCGCGGTGGAGATGGTTCGCCATGGCCAGGACGATCTCCTCGGTCACCTTCTGGACGCTGGCCGCCACGTCGGCGTAATATTGATCGCGCTCCCTTTCGGCGGGGCCGGCGCCGTCGGCCAGGAACGGCGCGCGGGGGTCCCGGGGCTCGCCGAAAAGGCTTAAAAATTCTCGGCTGAAGGTGCGCCGGCGGTGGTAATGGAAGCTGAAATAGGACATGTCCAGTTCCACGCTGCCGTCGTCGAAAATCCGCAGGAGGCGCCGGACCTTATCCTCGTGGCGCGGCCGGCCGTAGGGCGCCATGCCCATGACCTTATACTCCCCCTCGTTGACCTCGAAACCCAGGAAGGCCGTGAAAGCGGAATAAAGCAGGCCCACGGAGTGAGGGAAGCGCAGCTCGGAGAAAATGTCCACGGCGTTGCGCCCGCGGCCGTCGCGGAGGGCCTCGGCCCGGCCCAGGGTGGCGGTGCTCCACTCGCCCACGCCGTCCACGGTGAGCACGGCGGCCTCGTCGAAGGGCGAGCAGAAGAAGGCGCTGGCCGCGTGGGAGAGGTGGTGCTCGGAAAAAAGTATTTTTTCGGACGGCACGCCCAGCCGGGACCGGATGATGTCCTTGATCCACAGCTTGTCTCCCAGCCAGGCGACGGAAGCGTCCCGGAACACCTCGCCCGAGCGCGGCCAGCCTTCCAGCACGCCCAGGAACAGCCGCTCGAACTTGCGGAAGGGTTTTTCGTAGAAGACCACATAATCCAGGTCCGCGGGCGAAAGGCCGGCCCGGTCCAGGCAAAACCGGACGGCCCGGGCGGGAAAGTCCGCGTCGTGCTTCACCCGGGAAAAGCGCTCCTCCTCGGCGGCGGCGGCCAGGCGGCCGTCCGTCAACAGGGCGGCGGCCGCGTCGTGGTAAAAACAGCTCAGGCCCAGGATGTTCACGATTGGCGGCGCAGGTCTTCCAGGGTTTTATCGCGGGTTGCGCGGGGGCGCCAGCCCGTCTTTCCGTCGGGGCGCGGATCGCGGGACGGGCGCGACAGCCGCGCCGCCAAGGCGAAGGGCGGCAGGAGGATCCAGTAAAATACGCCCAGGATCAGCCGGGTTTGGAAGACGCCCAGGGCGCGGGCGGCCTTCTTCCACAGGGACCAGAGCCGGCGGGAAAAAGGTTCGGTCAAAAGAGAGTGTAGATGAAGGGCGCCAGGGCCGATCCCTGGGCCAGGAACAACAGCGATCCCAGCAGGGCCAGGACGGCCACAAGGGGCACCAGCCACCAAAGTTTTTGGGCCCACAAGAACGCCAGCAACTGCCGGCAAATGTCCGTCCGTTCCCTCCAGCCCATGTTCCCTTCCCTTCTGAAATTGCCCCGCCCCCCGAAGATCCGGGCGGCCCGCCGCGAAAGTCCGGAGCTCGTCTCACAAATGAACTCGGAGCGAAATTCAGATTTCGGGCCGAGCCGACGCGGGCCGAGGCGAAAACTCCGTCGGCGGTGTGTAAGCCGGGGACCGCCGAGGCGCAGGCCGAAAGCCGAATTGCGGCCCGAAAGAAATTTATGAGTTGAGTTCTCGTGCAGTGATTCCAACGCTACTTTATTTTTGTCATTGCGAGAAACGCTGTTCGTGACGAAGCAATCCCGTTAGTCAAGCTCCGAAAGATGTCATCTCTTAACGCGAAACCTGGGATTGCTTCGCTGCGCTCGCAATGACAAGGGACTTGCGACTCACATCCCTAGTCGAACACCACCGTCTTGTTGCCGTAAACGATGACCCGCCGCGCCAAGTGCAAACCCACGGCCCGGGCCAGGACGATTTTTTCCAGGTCGCGGCCCTTGCGGATGAGGTCCTCCACCGCGTCGCGGTGGCTCACGCGGGCCACGTCCTGATCGATGATGGGCCCCTGGTCCAGATCGTCGGTCACGTAGTGGGCCGTGGCGCCGATGACCTTCACCCCCCGCTGGTGAGCCTGATGGTAGGGCCGCGCCCCGCTGAAAGCCGGCAAGAAGGAATGGTGGATGTTGATCATGCGGCCCTGATAGGCGCCCACCAAGTCCGGCCCCAGCACCTGCATGTAGCGGGCCAGGATCACCAAATCTATCCCGCGCTTCCCGAACTCGTCCAGAAGCTTCTTCTCCTGCCCCGCCTTGGCTCCGGGCTCCATGGGGATGTGCAAATATTCCAAGCCCGCGCCTTCGGCCACGGAGCGCAGGTCGTCGTGGTTGCTCACCACCAACGGCAGCTCCGCCCGGAACTCCCCCAGCCGCCAGCGGGCCAGCAGGTCATAGAGGCAATGGGCCTCTTTGGTCACCAGGACGGCCGCCCGGGCCTTCTCGTCGGAAAAATGGATTTTCCAGGCCATGCCGAATTTTTCCGCCAGCGGCTTGAAAGCCCCCTCCAGCTCCGGCCGGGGAATCTTGAAATTTTCCAACTCCCACTCCACCCGCTGGAGGAACACGCCCTTCTCCATGTCCGTGTGCTGGTCCGCGTGGCGGATGTTCCCCCCGTTCTTATACAGGAAGTCCGACACCGACGCCACCAGTCCTTTCTGGTCGCGGCAATGAAGGAGAAGGATGGCGGTGGGTTTAGGGGAGGCAGTCATTCATCGCTCCTGTTTTTGG
>JBQTIM010000147.1:0-2202 GCA_052388135.1 Elusimicrobiota bacterium | reverse complement strand
TGAGGGCCTTCCGTCGCACCACCGGGTAGAGGAAATAAACGAACGGCACGACGCCCAAAGACACGCCGGCCAAGGAGTTCGGGTGGAAGAACATCGAGGTGTCTCCGTGGAGCCTCATGACGCCTTGGTTCATCCACATCATGGAGCCCGTGAGCGCGCCGCGGAAGGACTCCTGCACGATGTAAAAACAGGCCAACAAAAACGCGGCCAGGAACGCCCGCAGGTCCCGCGGGCTTTTCACGAAGGTGGCGATGAAAACCGCCATGCAGGAAAACTTCACCACACGCTCCCAGAAGATGAACATGGAGGCCGCGGGCGCCTGCGAAATCGGAATTTGAATCAACATTGCCAGAAAAAACGCCACGACGTAATAATGCAGGCCCGACGTTCTTTCCCGCCGGCCGCTTCCGGCCATCCGCCGGATCACGGCCGCCCCCAAAAGGAGCGCCCCCAGCACGAACTCGAAGCGGACGGCGGCGAACACAGCTTTTCGCTCTCCGACCTGAAGGAACCAAGCCACCACGTAAACGCAGAACAGCCAAATCACCGGCGCGGCGGTGGACGGATAAACGGCGGGCGGGGCGGCGCTCCTCATGACGGAGAGACCTCCGCGGATTTGGGCCGGCGGACGAGGCAGGACAAAGCCAATCCCTTGAGAGCCGTCCATTGAAAGGGGTTTTCCCGCAGGGAGTCCCGGTAATGCCGGATGGCGGTCCGGGGATCTCGGGCGCGGTGATAATAGCCTCTCGAGTTCAGGGTGTACGTCCGGGCCCGGCGCAGGTCCGCCCGCGCGAGCGGCGCGGCGGCGGCGACCTTCTCGTAAATGCGGTCGCAGCACTTTTGCCGGGTCGTTAGGTTTTTGGACATCTGGCCGGGGTGGTTCCGTCGGTAAAGAACCAGCGGCTCGTCCACGTAATCGAAATCCCAATCCGCCGACAGCCGCAGCCAAAGGTCCCAATCGATGGACATTTCCAAGGACTCATCGAAGGGGTCCGCCGACTCCAGACATTGGCGGCGCACCACGGAAGAGGAAAAGGGGACGAAGTTGTCCAACAGGAGATGCCGGAACACCCGACCGCGCCTGGGCCGGAGGCCGCCCATCTCGGAGACGACGGACGAGCCGTCGTGTCCGACGTCGCGCTTCCTGCAATACACCACGCCCACGCGCGGGTCCGCGAACAATTTCAGCTGTTTATCCAGCTTGGAGGGCTCCCACGCGTCGTCAGCATCCAGGAACGCGATCAGGGATCCCCGGGAAGCCCGGACGCCGTTGTTTTTGGCGTTGGCTTGGCCCGCCCGGGCTTGGTCCAGCCGGCGCACGCGCGGTTCCGACGCGAAAGGCCGAAAAGCGCCGTCGAATCCGTCGGTGGAGCCGTCGTTCACCACCACCACCTCCAAGTCCTGAAAAGTTTGCGACAACGCCGAACGCAAGGCCTGGCCCACGTAACCGGCGTAATTGTGGCAGGCAACGACCACGCTGACATAAGGCTCGCGGTCCGGCATGCTCACGACACCAGAGCCTTCAATATCGCCAGGCCGGCCGCGGGGTTGGCGCGCCGCCGCCGCAAACTTTCTAAATAATAATGGACGGCTTGGGATCGGCGGCCGGCCAGCTTCTCGGCGTAGCCGATGGAAAATAAAACGGAGGCGAGGAACCGGTCGAGGTCGCGGCGGGCTTTGGGGGACAAGGGGGCCGATTTTTGGCGCTCGTACACGCGGAGGCGCGCCCGAAGGGCGGCGGGCCGGGAGGAAATGTTTCCGCCGTGGAGGCGCCGCCGATGCAATATCTTGTCGATGTAGCCGATGTCGTGGGCCCGCGCGACGCGGAAGAAAAAATCCACGTCGTCGCTGTTGCAGAGCGTTTCGTCAAAATACCCGACGTCCTCCGCCAAGTGCTTTCGAAACATCACGCTGGATGTGCCGATGAACGTGTCGGGGATCAAAGTCTCATAAGCATCATCGGAACGGATCCGGTACCAGGCGCCGGCTCCGTTCCCGCGGAATTCGGAGTTGCGGTCTCCCCAGGCGGCCGCGGGAACAGGCCCGCCGAGAAGGATTTTCGGCATGCGGTGGAAGGGCCCGTGGTCGCGCAGGAAGTCGTAGCCGCGCCGGCCTCCGGAGAAATTCTCGAAATTGGAGAAAACCAACGGGACGCCGGGGTTGCGGTCCAAAAAGTGGGCTTCCTCCTCCAGCTTGCCGGCG
>JBQTIM010000146.1:0-2134 GCA_052388135.1 Elusimicrobiota bacterium | reverse complement strand
GCATATAAACCCCGCCGAAAACTCCCAGCGCCAGCATTTGCTTGGGCGTCAGTTCAGGACGGAAATCAGGATGATAATCCCGCCCCGCGGGGCGGGTCCGTTCGTAGCGATAATTCCTCTGCATCTTGTCGCGCACGATCACCGGCGCTTTTACCGCCACGGGGCCGCTCAGCCGCCCGGTTTCGATTTTTCAAAGGGCGAAAAGGACAGCCAGCGCCGCCACCAGGAATCTCCCCCCGCTTTCTGGACGCGCAGGAGGCTCCCTTCCTGAGCCTGGGCCACGCCGAGGATGCCCGCGGCCAGGCGGATGTGGAAGACCACCGCGCCGTCGCGGCGGCCGGCGTGCTCCACCGTGGCCGTGAGGGGGTTCCACCCCTCGCCGCGGCGGCCGCCCAGAAGCTTGGACAGGTACTGGGCGATGTCCCTTTCGTCGGTGATGAGCACGTAGACCGAATCCCCTTCCTTCACCTCCCGGGCCGGCACGCCGTCGGCGGCCTCCTGCAAATCCACGGACAGGCGCAGGCCGCCGCCCGGAAGCTCCTGGGGCCGGTCCGCCCCCGCCGCCGCGTGGGCCTCTTCCTCGGGCCGCAGTCGGCGGAACTGGTCGAGGTTCAGCTCCTCGCGCAGGACCGACAGCTCCGTCCTGCCGCCGGGAAAATGGGCCGCCAGGATTCCCCGCAGCCGCTCCCGAATTCCCTCCTCCGGCCCGTCGCGCAGGAGGTCGTACAGGTCCTCCCCTTCCGGCGATTCGAGCCGCTCCAGCAGGGCGCGCTCCAGGTCCTGCGTGACCTGCTGAAGGGTGCCCTCCCAGAGCCGGAAGGCGTAGAGGCCGCGCTCGAAATCGTACCAGTTCATGCCCAGGGGCGTCTCGAACAGGGCCGGGTTGTAGGACACCACGGCGCGGCCGCGGAACAGGCTACGCCGCTTCACGTCGGCGATGAGGATGAGCAGGCCGTAGAGGTTTCGTTCGGGAAGAGAAAACTTGGCGCGCGCCACCACGATGTTGCGCAGGAGCGTGCCGATGGTGCGGACGGCTTTCTCAACGTCGTAGGCGGCCGAGGTGAGGGCGAGTTCGGCCTGCCATTGGTCGCAGCCCGTCTCCTCCATCAGCAGGCGGATCTTGTCTTGAGCGGCCGTTTCTTTCGTCATGGCGGCGGAGTACATTGTAGCAGACGGAAACCCGCGGCGGGCGCGGCGCGGTCAGGCCCGGGGGTGGGCGCTTTCGTACACTTTTTTCAGCTGCTCCTTGGAGAGGTGCGTGTAGATCTGCGTCGTGGACAGGCTTTTGTGGCCCAGCATTTCCTGCACGGAGCGCAGGTCGCAGCCGCGGTTCAGAAGGTGGGTGGCGAAGGAATGCCGGAGCGCGTGGGGATGGACGCGGCGGCGCAAGGCCGTGCGGCGGGACCAGGCGTAGACCACGTTCCGTATTCCGCGGGAGCTGAGCCGCCCGCCCCGCCGGTTGAGGAACAGGGGCCGCACGGAGCGGGAGGCGGCCAAAGGGTTTTCGCCCCGCTCCCGAAGGTAGGCCAAAAGCGCCGAGACCGCCTTGCCGCCGGCCGGAACCACGCGCTCGCGGCCGCCCTTCCCCATGGCCTGCACCTGCTCGAGGGAAAAATCCACGTCCTCCACGTTCAAGGACGCCAGCTCCTCCACGCGCAGGCCGCTGGAATAAAGCAGTTCCAACACGGCCGCGTCCCTTTTGGCCGAGGGGCCCGCCGCCGGCGCCGACAGCAGGCCTTCCATGTCCTTCTCCGAGAGGACGAGAGGAAGCCGCCGCTCCCGTTTGGGCCAGCCGAGATTTTCCGTTGGGTTGCGCGGCACGGCGCCTTCCCGCAGAAGGAACCGGAAGAACGCCCGCAGGGAGGCGTGCTTGCGGACGAGGGTGTTCTTCTTGTAGTTCTTGGAGCCCAGCTCCGCCAGGTAAAGCCGGAGCGCGGCGCGGTCCGCGCGCTCCAGCGTCAGACCGCGGTCGGCGAGGAAGCGGGAGAAAACGGCCAGGTCCGAAGCGTAGGCGCGCAGGGTTTCGCGGGAGCAGATTTTTTCGCCGCGCAGGTGGTTGAGGAACCGCTGGACGCCTTCGGAGACATCCACGCGGGCGGGCCTAGGAGGCGGGCCGGAGCGCGGCCGGAGGGGG
>JBQTIM010000145.1:0-4338 GCA_052388135.1 Elusimicrobiota bacterium | reverse complement strand
CCAGGAACGACAAAAACAGCAGCGTGTTCTTTATGAACGTCAGCACGCCCGGCCGGTCGGACTGCCACGTGGAAACTTCGCCGACCTCCGCTCCGGCGCGCGCCTTCACCTCCGCCGCGGCGGTCCGCAAATTCTCGCCTTCGGGCAGGTTCAGGTAAAGGGTGCGGCGCGCGCGGCTGCCCGGCGCCAGCAGACCGGAAGCCGCCAGGTCTTCCGGCGTCATGAAAACGGTCGGCGCCAGCTCGAAGAACGAGCCCATCATGTCCGTCCGCAGGGCGATGGTGTCGGCCACTTTCAAATCGAGCGCGCCCAGCCGCACCGCCGCGCCCGTGGAGACGCCCAGCTCCGCCAGCATCTTGGGGCTCGCCACCACCGACCCCGGCGCCAGCGCGTCGCCGAGGGAGCGCCCCGAGCCCGTGCGAATTTTTCCGTAAAGGGGATAACGCCGCACCGCGTGGAGGCTCACCTGGCCGGCCCGGCCCGTGGCGGGAACGAGCGCCATGGAAATGGTCTCCACGCTTCGCGCGGAGGAGACGCCGGGCCATCTTTCCGACGCCCAGTTTTCCAGCTCGTTCAAAAGCGGCTCCGAGCCGGAGACCCACAGGTCCGCCGTGCCCAACTCCCGGGCCTGGCCGGTGACGGCCTCCTCGACCGCCGCGCCGAAACCCGCCAGGGCCATGAGGACGGAAGCGCCGAAACCCACGGAAACGGCGAAAAGCCCCGCGTAGACGGGACGATGCGCCATTTCCCGCAGGGCGAAAATCCGGGGTGTCATAGCGGCGGCTCGGGCGCTCCCGCCCTAGGCCGCAACCTCGCCGTCCTTCAAGACGACGCGGCGGTCCGCCCGGCGGGCGATGTCGGGATCGTGGGTGACCAGGATGAGGGTGCGGCCTTTGCGGCCGGTGTTGGCCTCCAGAAGATCCAGGACGTTGCGGCCGTTGACCGAATCCAAATTTCCCGTGGGCTCGTCGGCGAAAACCACGGCCGGGTCGTTGATGAGGGCGCGGGCGATGGCGGCGCGCTGCTTCTCCCCGCCGGAAATCTGGTCGGGAAAGAACCGCCCGCGGGGCCCCAGGCCCACCTCTTCCAGGAGCTCGCGCCCTCTTTTCAGGGAAAACGTTCCGTCCCGGAACGCCAGGGGCAGGCAGACGTTCTCCAGAACGGTGAGACTGGGAACGAGATGGAAAAACTGGAACACGAAGCCGATTTTCTCCCGGCGAAGGCGGGCCAGGTCGCGCTCGGCCATGCGGTCCAAGCGATCGTCCCCGAGGGAAACTTCGCCGCGGGTGGACCGGTCCAGGCCCGCCAGGATGGACAACAGCGTGGATTTTCCGCTGCCCGACGCGCCCTGCACGGAAACGTATTCCCCCTTCGCCACGGAGAGGTTCACGTCGCGCAGCACCTGGACGACGCCTTTCCCGACGGGAAAGGACTTGTACAACCCCGACGCTCTCAGGAAGGACATCAGCGCAGCGTCAGCTTCCGGTACTTGGAGCGGCGGGACTCGTCGCGGCCGCCCATCTCCTGCCGGCGCTTTTCCCGGTATTCCTCGAAGTTGCCCTCGAACCAGCGGACTTTGCCTTCGCCCTCGAAGATCAGCAAATGGGTGCAGACGCGGTCGAGGAAAAACCGGTCGTGGCTGATCACCAGGACGCAGCCGCTGTAGGCCAGGATGGCTTCCTCCAGGGAACGCAGGGTGTCCACGTCGAGGTCGTTGGTGGGCTCGTCCAGCAGGAGGACGTTGGAGGCGTTCAGCATCTGCTTGGCCAAGTGGAGGCGGTTGCGCTCGCCGCCGGAAAGGGCCGACACTTTTTTCTGCTGGTCTTGCCCGCGGAAGTTGAACCGCGACAGGTAAACCCGCGCCGGAACGATTTTCCCGCCCAGGCTCAACTGCTCCGAGCCTCCGCCGATTTCCTCGTAAACGGTCTTGCTTCCGTCCAAAGTTTCCCGGCGCTGGTCCACGTAGGAAATCACCGCCGACGGGCCGACGTTCAGTTCCCCCTTGTCCGGCTTCTCCTGGCCCACGATCATGCGGAACAGGGTGGTCTTTCCGACGCCGTTGGGACCCACAATGCCCACCACGCCGCCGCGGGGAATGTCGAAGCTCACGTCCTTCAGCAGCTCCGCGCCGCCGTAGCTTTTGAAAAGTCCCTTGGCCTCGATCACCTTGGCGCCCAAGGGCGGGCCGGGAACGACCTGGATGTCCAGGGAGTTGGCGTCCATCTTCGTTTCCTTGGCGGCCAGTGTTTCGTATTCCCGCACGCGGGCCTTGTTCTTTCCGCGCCGGCCCGAGGGCGTGAGGCGCATCCATTCCAATTCGCGCTCCAGGTGGCTTCGCAGGGCCGAGGCCTTCTTTTCCTCGAGGGCCAAGCGCTTCGACTTCTGCTCGAGCCAGGAAGAATAATTCCCCTCGAAGGGAATGCCGCGGCCTTTGTCCAGCTCCAGGATCCATTTGGTGATGTTGTCCAAAAAATACCGGTCGTGGGTCACCACGATGACGTTGCCGGGATATTCCTTCAGCGTGTCCTCCAGCCAACCCACGGTTTCCGCGTCCAGGTGGTTGGTGGGCTCGTCGAGCAGAAGGATGTCCGGCTTTTGCAGGAGCATCTTGCAGAGGGCCACGCGGCGGGCTTCGCCGCCGGAAAGGGTGCCGGCCTTTTGGTCGTCGGGCGGCAGGACCAGGGCGTCCATGGCCACGTCCACGTGGCGTTTCAGCTCCCAGCCGTCGGCGGCCTCGATGGCCTCCTGCAGGCGGCCCATCTTCTCCATGGCTTTCTCCATGTCCGCCTCGGACATGGGGGCCGACAGGCTTTCGGAGACTTTCTCGTATTCCTCCACCATGGCCTTGATTCCGGAAAAAGCTTCTTCCACTTCCTCCCGCACGGTTTTGTCCGGGTTCAGGCGAGGCTCCTGCGGCAGGTAGCCGATGCGCGCGCCCTTTTTGGGCTCGGCCTTGCCGTGGAAATCCTTTTCCTCCCCGGCCATGATGCGCAGGAGAGTGGACTTGCCGGAGCCGTTCTCTCCCACGATGCCGATCTTGGCCTTGTGGTAAAAGGAAAGATAAATCTCTTTAAAAATGGATTTGGGCCCGTAGCTTTTGCTCAGGTCCTCGATGGTGAAGATGTATTCGCCGGGCATGGTGTGTTCCTTTCTTCCTTCGTGATCCGAATGATCCTTCCGCCGACGGGCGAAGGTTACCCGAATTCCCCGGGTTACCGCCCGCGCTCCAGGACGACGCGCGAGAAAATGCGCTCGGCCGCTTCCTCGCCCGAACGGACGCAATCCGGCAGGCCGATGCCTTTCAATCCGTTCCCTGCCAAAAAGAGTTCCGGCAGGTCCTTCAGACGGTCCTCCGCCGCCCGGACTCGATCCAAGTGGCCCAGCGTGTAGCGCGGCATCGAAGCCCCGTGGCGGGCCAGGGCGGAGAAGACGGGCTCCCGTCGAATCGAGAGAATTTCCGCCAAGTCCTTGTGGGCCCGCCGCGCCGCCTCCTCCTCCGCCATGGGAGGCAGGTCCGGCAAGAACAGGCGGAAGAGGACCTTGCCCTCCGGCGCGCGGGCCGGGAACTTCACGCTGGAAAAACTGCATCCGGTGAAAAACCGCCTCTGCGCGGCGGGGACCACGAAGCCGAAGCCGTCCAAGGGGTGATCCACCGCCCCGCGATCGTAGGCCAAATGAAGGACGGCGGAATCGCCGTGGGGCACGCCGGCCAAAGCGTCCGCCAGGGGCTCGTCCACGCCGCGCAAAAGTTGCGCGGCGCGAGGCGCCGGCAGGGCGAGGCAAACGGCGTCGGCCTCCCAATCGCGGCCGGCCGCCCTCACGCGCCAAGCGCCGCCCTCACGCCGCAAAGATTCCGCGGGCGCCAGGGTCGTCAGCCGATCAACGGAAACCCGGGCCGCCAAGGCCTCCACCAAAGCGGAAAGCCCGGACTTCAAAGTCATGAAAAGACCGTAGCGCGGACCGCTGGCGGAACCGGCGCCGGTGCGGCCCGCGGCGCCCGGCGTTCCCCGGCGGCGGAGGGCCCCGATGACGCCGCCCCAGCCCTCCATGGCGGCGAACTGGGGGAAGGCCGCCGGCAAACTCAATGTTTCCGGATCGGCGGCGTAAACGCCGGCGGCCATGGGCTGGGCCACCCGCTCCAGGGCCTCGCGGCCGAACCGCCGCCGGACGAAATCCGCCAGGCTTTCGTCGCCGCCGCCGCGGCGGGGAGGGACGAAACACTCCGCCGCCATGCGAAGCTTTCCGCGCAGGGTGAAAAGAGACGCCCGGGCGAAAGGCAGCACCCGCGACGGCGCCAAAAGATAAAAACCCTCGGGCACGGCGTGAAGCCGCCCGTCC
>JBQTIM010000144.1:0-8815 GCA_052388135.1 Elusimicrobiota bacterium | reverse complement strand
TTTTCCCGGGGCAGTTACGCGTGCTACACGCCGGGGCTGTGGACGTCCCTGGCCGGCGCCGAGGGCGAGCCCGTGGGCAACCTGTTTTTCGCCGGGGAGCATTGCAGTTCCGAGTTCCAGGCTTACATGAACGGCGGGGCGGAGACGGGCCGCAAAGCCGCGGAAGCGATTTTGGATGAAACGCTTGTTCCCGCCTAGGCCGCCCGCGTGGCTTTGAGGCTGGCGTTGTTCGGCGGGTCCTTCGACCCCGTGCACAACGGGCATTTGGCTCTGGCCCGGGCGGCGCGGCGGGAGCTGAAGCTGGACCGCGTCTATTTCGTCCCCGCGAAAATCCAGCCGCACAAAAAAGATAAAATCATGGCGCCGGCGGCCCTTCGCCTGGAGCTCTTGAGGCTGGCCGTGGGCCGCGAGCGTGGGTTCCTGGTCAGCGACTGGGAACTGCGGCGTCCGGGGGTTTCCTACACGGAAAACACCCTGCGGGCTTTCCGCCGGCGCTTTCCCCGGGCGCAATGGCATTTGCTGGTGGGCGGCGATGCGCTCAAAAATTTCACGGCGTGGCGGAACTGGCGCGGCCTGCTGGCCGGCGCACGCTTGACGGCGGCCCGGCGGCGCGGTTTGTCCTCGGGCCGTTTGCCGCGGGAACTGCGGGGCCGGGTCCTTTTCCTGAAAGCGCGGCCGCCGCGGGTTTCCTCGTCGGAAATCCGCCGCCGCGCCGCCGCCGGGCGGTCCCTGGCGGGGCTTGTTCCCCCGGCGGTGGCGGCCCGCATCCGCCGTCGCGGGCTCTGCCGGCCGTGACGGAAACCGACATCCGCCGGCGCCTGTCGGCGGAGCTTTCCCCGGCGCGCCTGCGCCACACCTTGAGCGTGGCCCGCCTGGCGGCGAAGCTGGCCCGCCGCCATAAGCTTGATCCAGGCCGGGCCCGCCTGGCGGGGCTTCTGCACGATTGCGCCAAGGAGTTTCCGGGCCGGCGCCTGGCGGACATCGCCCGACGGAACCGCCTGCCCGTCCCGGGCATGGATTTTATTTTACGCCGCAAACAGTACGGCCTTCTCCACGCCCATGTGTCGGCCTGGCGCGCGGCCGGGGAGTTCGGCGTGCGCGATAACGCGGTGCTTCGGGCCGTGGAGCGCCATACCCTGGGCGCGGCGCCCATGTCGCCTTTCGACAAGCTGTTGTTCGTGGCGGATTTCGCCGCGCCCCAGCGGGCCTACGCCGCCGCCGCCGAAGTTCGGCGCCTGGCCCTGCGGGATTTAAACGCGGCCTTCCGGGAGACGCTGAGGCACAAGCTCATGTTCGTTCTGCGGCGCGGCGGCGCCTTGCATCCGGCGGCCGTGGAGTTGTGGAACGGCGAAATGGAAAGCGGCAAGCGGAGGATGAAAAGGCATGGCTGAAAACGCGGGAGAATGTTTGAAGGTCCCGAAGGGCGGAGCCCGCGCGAAGATCGCGGTTCCTCCTGTTGCCGTTCACCGGCGGAAACCGGCGCGGGAAGCGGAAGGCCGCGCCGTCGGGCGGCGCGGCGGCCGGGAAAGTTTTTAAAATGAAAATCGGCACCCTCCTCGGCCCGTTGCGTTCCCAGCCCGCCCGCGCCATGCGCGCGGTGGCCCTGGCCGGCGCGGGTCTCACCGTTCTTTGCGCCGTCGCCGTCCAGCGTTCGCCCGTGGCCGCCGCGCTTCGCGAGGGCCGGCCCCTGGCCGGCATCCTTCTGGGCACGGACCAGGTGGAGTCCATCCGCCATTCGGACACGCTCATGGTTTGGCACTACGATCCGGTGCGGCGGCAGTTGGACCTGCTGTCCATTCCCCGCGACATCCGCATCACCCTGCCGGGCTACCGCTTCAACCGCATCAACGAGGTGTTCGCCTACCATTACAAGATGAGCCGCGACGCGCACCGGGCCTCGCGCGAGGTGATGGCGGCGGTGGACGAGTTTTTAAGCGGGCCCGAGGCGTCGTTCCGTTCGGACTATTACGTCCACGTGGATTACGACGGCTTCCGCCGCTTGGTGGACCTTCTGGGCGGCGTGCGCGTGCGCGTGGACGAGCCCATGCACTACGACGACAACGCCGGCAACCTCCACATCCACCGCGAGCCCGGCGAATATTTGATGAACGGGAGCGACGCTCTGGACTACGCCCGTTTCCGCGGCCGCAGCGGCGACCGGGGCCGCATCCTCCGCCAGATGGAGTTTTTGCGGTCCTTGGCGGCGAGGCTGTCCAATCCGGTCCTGCTCCTGCGCGGGCCGGGACTTCTGCGGGCCGCGTCGTCGGGCCTGCACACGAACCTGTCGGCGGCCGACGCCGCCGCGCTGGTCCTGGAAGCGCGCCACGTGCCGCCGGAAAAGCTTCAGCCCCGGCTCTTGCCGGGCCGCGCCGCGGGCCCCTATTGGGAACGCGATTCGGAGCGCACGGCGCTGGCCCTGCGGCAGATGAAGGGCGAGGCGGCGCCCACCGTCTCCAGCGAAGTCCTTTCCGACGTAGGCGCCACCACCGTCAAGGTTTGGAACGGCACGGGCCGGCCGGGCCTGGCGCTGGAGGTGACGCGCCGCCTGCGGGCGGCCGGCTTCGACGTTTTGGAGTGGGGCAATTACGAGGCGCGCCAGACCCGCACCCGGGTGTTGGACCGTTCCGGCGATTTCGCCAAGGCCCAGGCCGTGGCCCGCGCCCTGGGGGAAGGAACCGTCTTCAGCGAGGTCCATCCCAAGCTGCGCGCCGACGTGGAGGTGGTGCTGGGCGAGGACTACAAATCAATTGAGAATTGACGGGGGAGAATGTAGAATAAGCCGCATGGCGGATTTCGCGCGGAGAGGGACCCTCCCCGGAGGGTCTCGGCGCGGACGTCCGGTCCGAGCCGGTTAGCCGGCCATAGGCCCCGGCCTTTCCGCCGGGCGCGACAGAAGGGGGTTCGATGGAGTTCATCGACATACTGCGGCTGGCGGTGAAGCAAGGGGCGTCGGACGTGCATTTGGTCATCGGCAAGCCGCCCATGGCGCGGGTTCTGGGCGAAATGTCGGAACTGCCGGGTTTCGAAATTTTGACCGCCGAGGAGTCCAAGCGGCTGGTTTACTCCATCCTTTACGAGGAGCAGAAACAGCGCTTCGAGGAGCATTTGGAATTGGACTGCTCCTTCGAGGTGGCCGGCTTGGCGCGGTTCCGCGTCAACGTGCTGATGCAGCGCATGGGTGTGGAGGCTGTCCTCCGCATCATCTCGTCGAAAATCCCCGACCCGGAGACCCTGCGCCTGCCGCCCTCCGTGCTGGAGTTCGCCCGCCTGCCCCGCGGCCTGGTGCTGGTGACCGGGCCCACGGGCTCCGGCAAGTCCACCACATTGGCCTGCTTGATAGACATCATCAACGCCTCCCGCCGGGAGCACATCCTCACCATCGAGGACCCCATCGAGTTCGTCTACGAAAGCAAAAAGTGCGTCATCCGCCAGCGGGAGGTCGGCCAGTCCACCAAGGGCTTCGACCAGGCCTTGAAGCATGCCCTGCGGCAGGACCCGGACGTCATCCTGGTGGGCGAGATGCGGGACCTGGAAACCATTTCCCTGGCCATCACGGCGGCGGAAACCGGCCACCTTTGTTTCGGCACCCTCCACACCACCGACGCCGCCCAGACGGTGGACCGCATCATCGACGTCTTCCCGCCGCACCAGCAGCAGCAGGTGCGCGTCCAGCTTTCCACGGCGCTCAAGGGCGTCGTCTGCCAAACGCTCCTGCCCCGGCGCGAGGGGGAGGGCCGCGTGGCGGCGCGGGAAGTGATGGTGGTGACGCCCGCCATCGCCAACCTGATCCGGGAAGGCAAGAGCCACATGATCTACAACGCCATCGAGACGGGCGCCAAGTTCGGCATGGTGCCCCTGGACCGCGCCCTGGCCGACCTGGCGAACGACGGCTTGGTGCGCTACGAGGACGCCGAGTCCAAGTCTTCCGATCCGGAAAAGTTCCGCCAGCTGGCCCGGGGCGGAGCCGCCGCGGGCGCCGCGGCCGCCGCCGGCGGATCCACCTACTGATGAGCGAGTCCATCGCCGGCCTGGAGGACATCCTCAAGACCATCCACGAAAAGGGCGCCAGCGACCTGCACCTGAAAGCCGGCCGCCCGCCGATGATACGCCTGTCGGGCGATTTGACCCCCCTGGACGGCGCGCCCGCCCTTTCGGCCGAGCAGGTGCAGACCTTCGTCTACTCCGTCATCACCCCGAACCAGCAGAAGCGGCTGGAGGAGGAGAAGGAGCTGGACTTTTCCTTCCAGGTGCGCGGGCTGGCGCGGTTCCGGGGCAACGCGTTCTTCCAGCGCGGCGTGGTGGGGGCCGTGTTCCGCCTCATCCCGTCCGTCATTCCTGATTTCGATTCTTTGGGCTTGCCCGACGTGCTGAAAGAGCTCGTCAACAAACAGCAGGGGCTGTTCCTGGTGACGGGCCCCACGGGCACGGGGAAAACCACCACCCTGGCGGCGCTGATTGATTACGTGAACGCCACCCGGCCCGTCCACATCGTCACCATCGAGGACCCGGTGGAGTTCATCTACCAGGACAGGACGGCCGTCGTCAACCAGCGCGAGGTGGGCTCCGACACCGTCAGCTTCACCGAGGCCCTGCGCCGCGCGCTGCGGCAGGACCCCGACGTGATCCTGCTGGGCGAGCTTCGGGATCAAGACACCATCGCCACCGCCCTCACCGCCGCCGAAACGGGCCACCTGGTGCTGGGCACCCTCCACACCAACGACGCCAAACAGACCATAGACCGCCTGGTGGACACTTTTCCGTCGGAAGCGCAGAACCAGATCCGCCTGCAGATCGCCAAGTGCCTGAACGCCATCGTCTCCCAGCGCCTGCTCAAGCGCAAGGACGGCCGGGGCCGCGTGGCCGTGCAGGAAATCCTCATCAACACGCCCACCATCCAGAAGCTCATCGAAGACAACAAGATCGGGGCCATCGGCAAAGCCATCGAGGATTCCGCGTCCTATTACAAAACCCAGTCTTTCAACCAGGCCCTCCTCAAGCAGGTCAAGGCGCGGACCATTTCCTTGGAGGAGGCGCTGGTGTTCTCCACCAACCCCAACGACCTCAAGATCCAGCTCCAGGCCCAGGGCATGGTGGAATCCAAGGCCGAAATCCCCGTGGACATGCCGCCGGGCCTGCGGGCGGCCCAGGGCGGGGCCTCCCATGGTTCCTAAAGACAAGCTCAAGCAATTCCCCGCCCTCGCGCGCCTGCCCGCCGGCGTGCTCTCGAAGCTGGCCGACAACTTCGCCGAGGAAAGCCACGCCGACGGCGCCGTCGTCTTCGCCGAGGGCCATTCCGGGGACGCGCTTTACCTCGTGGCCTCGGGCGAGGTCATGATCCGCAAGGCCCTGGAGCGGCCCGCGGGGGCGCACAAAGTGATTTCGCTTCTGGGTCCCGGCGAATTTTTCGGCGAGATGGCCCTGCTCGAGCAGACGCGCCGATCCGCCGAGGCCGTGTCGCGCGGGCCCTCCACGCTGTTCCGCCTGCCCCGCAAAGAGTTCGAGAGCCTTCTGGGCGGCGATCCCCAGGTCGCGCTGGAGTTTTTCCGCGGCCTCGTGGTCACCTTGAGCGCCCGCCTGCGCCAGACCACCCGCGAGATGACCGCCCTTTTCGAAGTCGGCCGCATCATCGCCGAGGGCGGCGACGCCAAGACCCTGGCCGCCCGCATCCTTTTCCAGATCGCGCATTCCTTCGAGGACACCGCCGCCGGCGCCTTCTGGCGCTGGAACGAGTTCTCGGAGGAATACGAATTCCTGGCCGCCGAGGGCGGCTGGCCGTCGGAGCTGCGCGGAAACCGCCAGCCCGCCGACCCCCTGGTCCGGCGGTTGGCGTCGGCCAAGGAATGTTTCCTGGCGTCCGAGTGGGCCAAAAATCCGTCCATCGCCGAGGAAGAGCGCGCCGGCTGGCCGGCTTTCGGCTCCCTTTTGGCGGCGCCCATCCTGGGCGCCAAGGGCCTGGCGGGCATTTTGGTGTTCGGCCAGGCGGCGCCGGGCTTTTTCACCTCGTCCCACCGCCAGGTCATTTCCGGAGTCGCCCACCTGGCCTCCACCGCCGTCGTCAACGCCTCCCTGCGCGAGGAAGCCGAGCTCAAAGAGCGCCTGCACAAGGCCAAGCAGTACCGCTATTGAGAAATTTTAAAGCCCCGCGCATCGGTTCCGTCCGGCGCCGGACGGACGGCGGCCTGCCGGAAGTCTCCGGCGGCCGGTCCGGCTTCTACGCCTCCGCATGACGCTCCGCGCCCGCGATTTCCTCGAGCTGGCCCGGCTTTCCGCCCGTTGCGCCGACGATAAAAAAGCCCTGGACGTGGCGGTCCTGGCCGTCGGCAAAGTGACGGGCCTGGCGGATTATTTCGTCCTGGCCTCCGTCGACTCCCAGCCCCAGCTGGCCGCGGTGCAGGACCACGTGGCGAAAAGCATCAAAGAAGTTTTTGGTTTGTCGCCCCTGCACCGGGACGGCGTGGGGAGCGGCCAGTGGACCGTGCTCGACTACGGCGGAACGGTCGTTCACCTATTCCGCCGGGACGCCCGGGCCTTCTACGGCCTGGAGCGCCTGTGGGAAGGCGCCCGCGCCGTCGAATGGAAGGCCGCGCCCCCCAAAAAACGCGCGCCCCGCAAAAAACCCGCCCGGCGGAAAAAGAGATGAAAAGAGGGAAAAGCGCGCCTCATCCATCGTATTGCCTTTCCGGGGAATTCTGTCTATACTGGACCTATGAACGAGATCATTTTCATCGTTGAAGAAGCGCCCGAAGGCGGCTACATCGCCAAGGCGGCGGGCGTTCCCATCGTGACGGAGGCGGACGACATGCCCTCTCTGCATCGGCAGGTCCGGGACGCCGTCCATTGCCATTTCGAGCCCGCCCTGGTTCCCAAACTCATCCGCCTGCACTTCGTCAAAGAAGAAGTCATCGCGGCGTGAAGTTGCCGCGGGACCTTTCCGGTCCCGACCTCGCCAAAGCGCTTCGCAAGATGGGCTACGAAGTCACTCGCCAGACAGGAAGCCACATGCGCCTGACCACCTCGCGCGGCGGCGAGCACCACGTCACCATCCCCCGCCATGATTCTCTCAGAGTCGGCACTCTCGCCGCCGTCCTTGATCTCGTCGCCGGGCATTTCCTCATTTCCCGCGAGAAGCTGATCCAGGACATCCTCGGCTGATCCCGGCCGAAACCTCCCTTCCATGAGAGAAGAAGTCCAAACAATATTGTTCCAGGGTTTCCAATCCTGGGCGCGGGAGCAGGGGAATCCGCCGCCCGAGGGGATGGCCGCGTCGGTGGAATCTCCGCCGGGCAACGTGGCGGGGGACTTGGCGTCCAACTTGCCCATGGCGGCGGCCAAATGGGCGAAACGCGCGCCGCGGGACGTGGCCAAAGAGCTCATCGCCCGCCTGCCCGCCCAGGATGTGGTGGAGCGGGTGGAGATCGCGGGGCCGGGCTTCCTGAACTTTTTCCTTAAACCTTCCTGGCTGGCGGGGGAACTGCGGTCGCTCCTGTCCAAGCGCGGGGCTTACGGCCGCCGCGCCGGCGGAGGCAAGCGCACGCTGGTGGAGTTCGTTTCGGCCAACCCCAACGGACCTTTGCACGTGGGGCACGGCCGCGGCGCGGCGCTGGGAGATTCCCTGGCGCGCATCCTCCGCCATTTGGGCCACGACGTCTCCACGGAATATTACGTCAACGACATGGGCAACCAGATGGAGAACCTGGGCGCCTCGGTCATGTGGCGGTGCGGGGAACTGGCGCCGGAATCCCTGGACGACGCGGAGAAAACCTTCGTCGCCGGCAAAAAGCCGGAGGATCTCTACAAAGGGGATTACATCCGCGACATCGCCCGGGAACTCCTGGCGGAATTCCCGGACCGGGCGGCACGGCCCAAGGGCTGGGAATTTTTCAAGGAGCGGGCCATCGTCCGAATCCTGGGAAGCATCCGCGGGGATTTGGAGGCTTTCGGCGTGGAGATGCAGACCTGGTTCCGGGAATCGGACCTGCACAAGCGCGGCGCCGTGGACAAGGCCCTGGCCAAGCTCAAGACCGCCGGCCACTTAAAAGAGGAGGAGGGCGCCCTCTGGTTCCTTTCCACCGCCTTCGGCGACGACAAAGACCGCGTTCTCAAGCGCAGCGACGAGCGGCCCACCTATTTCGCCTCCGACATCGCCTATCACGCGCACAAGCTGGACCGGAACTTCGAGAAGCTGGTGGACATCTGGGGCACGGACCACCACGGCTACGTGGCGCGCCTGAAAGCCGCCGTCTCGGCCCTGGGCGGCGGACCCGACGCCCTCACCATCGTCCTCTACCAGCTCGTCAGCCTGATGCGCGGCGGCCAGCCTGTGGCCATGTCCACCCGCACCGGCGAGTTCGTCACTTTACGGGAAGTCTTGGACGAAGTGGGCCGCGACGCCTGCCGGTTCTTTTTCGCCCTGCGCGGCCCCGACAGCCACCTCGAGTTCGATTTGGACCTGGCGAAAAAACAGGCGCCGGAGAACCCCGTCTTCCGCGTGCAATACGTCCACGCCCGCTGTTGCTCGTTGTTCCGGGAGGCGGCCAAGCGGGGCGCAACGGTTTCCGGCCTGGAAATCGAGCCCGTCCCGGCGGAGCTGGACCCGCGCGAGCGCGGCCTCCTGGTCCGCCTCGCCTCGTTTCCCGACGCCGTGGAGCAATGCGGCCGCGATTTGTCGCCCCACCATCTGACGGCCTATTTGCTGAACCTGGCGGGGGAATACCACCGTTTTTACGAAACCTGCCGCGTGCTGGGGGAGCCGGGCGGCCGCGAGCCCTTCCGTCTTGCGTTGGTGGACGGCGTCCGCACCGTCATCAAAAGCGGC
>JBQTIM010000143.1:0-13382 GCA_052388135.1 Elusimicrobiota bacterium | reverse complement strand
GCGGACGTCCTTTTGCTGTGCGGGGACCTGGTCAACGACGGCCTGCCCGGGCAGGCTCAGGGTCTGGCCAAGGAGCTGACGTCCTGGGTGAAAATCCCGACGCTGGCCGTTCTGGGCAACCACGACTACGAGGCAGGCAAGGAGGACGAGGTGCGCCGCATCCTGTCCGACGCGGGCGTCACCGTTCTCGACGGAGAGGCGCGCGAGCTGCGGGGCGTGGGCTTCGCCGGCGTGAAGGGATTCGGCGGCGGCTTCGGCGGCCGCGCCCTTCAGCCTTGGGGCGAGGCCACCATCAAAGCCTTCGTGCGCGAGGCCGTGGACGAGGCGGTGAAGCTGGAGTCGGCCCTCGCCCGCCTGCGGACGCCCCGGCAGGTGGTGCTGATGCATTACGCGCCCATCGCCGCCACCGCCGACGGCGAGCCGGCCGACATCATGCCGTTCCTGGGCTCCAGCCGCCTGGAGGAGCCGCTGAACCGCTATCCCGTGACGGCGGTCTTCCACGGCCACGCGCACCACGGCGCCTTGGAGGGGAAAACCATGAGCGGCGTTCCCGTCTACAACGTGGCCATGCCTCTCTTGCAAAAACACGCGCCGGACCGCCCTCCTTTCCGCGTGCTGGAAGTGCGGGCCGCGCCCGAGCCGGCCGCGGGCGGCCTCCCCCGATGACGCCGGACTCTCCCGCGCACAAATTCTACAGGCACGCCTTCGCTTTGCTTCAGGAAGGCGCCGTGCCGTTTTTGGTGGGCGGCGCCTACGCGCTTCGCTATTACACGGGCATCGTCCGCGACACGCGCGACCTGGATATTTTCCTGCGGGCGGACGATTGCACCCGCGCCTTGGATCTCTTCTCCGCCGCCGGCTACCGGACCGAGCTCACGTTTCCGCACTGGCTGGGAAAGGTGACACAGGGGCCGAATTATATCGATCTCATTTACGCCTCCGGCAACGGCCTCTGCGCGGTGGATGAAGAATGGTTCCGGCGCGCCGTGCCCGGCGAGGCTCTGGGCGCTCCCGTCCTGCTGGCGCCGCCCGAAGAGATGATTTGGCAGAAATCCTTCGTCATGGAAAGGGAGCGTTACGACGGGGCCGACGTGCTCCACATGCTGAGAGCTTGCGGCCCGCGCCTGAATTGGGAGCATCTGCTCCGAAGGTTCGGCGTCCATTGGCGCGTCCTGCTCAGCCACCTCGTCCTCTTCGGCTACGTCTATCCGGCGGACCGGGGCGAAATTCCGGCCGCCGTCCTGGGCGGTCTGCTGGACCTGTTGCGGGCCGACGCCGACGGCGCGGCGCCGGCGGACCTTCTGTGCCGGGGAACGTTTTTGTCCCGCGCCCAATACCGGGTGGACGTGGAGAGGTGGGGCTATCGCGACGCGCGGTTGTCGCCGGGAGGCCCCATGTCGCGGGAGGACGTGGACCGCTGGACCGACGCCGCCGAGCGCGAGGAGGAGGCGGCCCGTGGGCAATAAGCCGCGGGCGTTCTTGAGGCGCTCCCTCACCGTGCGCGGCGACGGCGCCGTCCCCGCCGCCTACAAGGCCGGGGTGTTCGCCGTCGTGGTCTGCATCGCGTACAGCGGCGTGTTTATCCGCTGGGGGTTAGCGCCGGCGGAGCCGGCGGTGGAAGCCGGCCCGAAGGCGCCGCCGCCCGCTCCCAAAATCCGCGCTCCGCAAAACCCGCCGCCCGCCGCTCCGGAGCGGCGCGAGCCGGTGGTGTTGTGATCAAACGGGGGGCGCAGGCTTCGGCGCCCACCGGCGGCTTGGTCATTCTGACGTTGATCCTGGCCTTAGTGGGCACTATTCCCGCCTGGCCCCACAGCGCGGGCTGGGGCTATTATCCGAGCGGGTTGATAGGGCTTGCGCTCCTGGGCGTTCTCGTTTTCAGCGCGAAACGGAAACCCTGACGCCGCCGCGCGACGGTTTTTCAAGACACAACGATAGACAAAAAGGGAGGTATGCCATGAGGAAAATCATCAGCGGTATCCTGGTCCCCGCCCTGTTGGCGGCGTCCATCCCCGGTTCGGCGCGAGCCGCGGCCATTCCGCACGGCGAGACGGCGGCCGCCCGGCCGGCGGCTCCGGACTTGCGCGGAGTCCCCGCCGGCGCCCCGTCCACGGCCGCGGGCCTTTCCGGCTCTCTGGACAAGACGGAGCTGGCCCAGCTGGAGAAGACGGACTTGCGTCAAGCGGGAGGCGACGGCGTTCTCATCGTTCTGGCGGCGGTGGGCGCTTTGGCGCTGGTCATCTGGCTCATCCGCGGCATCGACGCCGACGACGATGACGACGACAACGACATCGGCCACAGCCACGGCCATCGCTACGAGTCGGGAGGCGGCACCGAGATCGAGATCAACGACTGAGGTTCCCGCCCCCGGGGCGGCGCCCGGCGCGGCGCCGCCTTGCGCCGGGGGGGGCTTTTTGATAAACCCTAAGAGAGGCCTCGTCCGTCTTTCCCTGAGCGGTGTCGGAGATCGGGGCGCGGTCCGCGTCTTTTAAAGGCGCCTGCCGCGGGAAGGGCCCGTCCGTTAGGGAGATCGCATGGTCTTGACGTCATCCACCATGATGCAGCTGGGCACGCCGGCGCCGGATTTCCGCCTGCCCGACGCGGTTTCGGGAAAAGATTTCACCCTCGCTTCCTTCGCCGGCAAGGACCTCTTTCTGGCCATGTTCATTTGCCGGCATTGTCCTTACGTCCAGCACGTCAAGGAGGAGCTGGGACGCCTCGGTCGGGATTACGTCCCCAAGGGCGTGGCCGTGGCCGCCTTCAGCGCCAACGACGCCGCCAAATATCCCGACGACGCGCCCGCGTCCCTGGCCGCCATGGCGCGGGAGGAGAAATTCAACTTCCCGTTCCTCTTCGACGAAACCCAAGAAACCGCGAAGACCTACACCGCCGCCTGCACGCCGGATTTTTTCCTTTTCGACAAGAACCGGCGGTTGATTTACCGCGGCCAGCTGGACGACAGCCGGCCCGGCAACGGCAAGCCCGTCACCGGCCGGGACCTGAGGGCCGCCCTCGACGCCGCCCTGGCGGGAAAGCCCGTTCCCCAGGAACAGCGCCCCAGCGCCGGCTGCAACATCAAGTGGAAGCCGGGCAACGAACCCGTTTATTTTCGTTAGGGCGCGGCCGGACCCGCTGAGATGAAGCCCGCGGGCCGCGGTTTGTCCTTCCGCCGGCCGTTTTTCTCCGCTTTTCCATTCCTGCTTTTGCTCCTCTCGGCCGCGGCCCTGCGCTCCTGGGGCCTCGACTGGGGCTTTCCCCTCCAGAAGGCTTACCTCGACGAATACGTCACCGTTTTTTATTCCCTCCATTTGTCCGAGGCCGGACCGCACCCGCATTTTTTCGATTACCCGTCTTTTTTCCTTTATTCCTTCTGGTTCGTGACGGCGGTCCCGCGGCTTCTGTTCCCCGGCGCCGGTTTCGATTTCCAAAGCCTGATCGGCGGGTCCACGACGCCGATTTTGGCGGGCCGCGTTTTCACCGTCCTGTCGGCGCTGGGGGGCATGGCTTTGGCTTGGCGCGCGGCGCGGCGGTGGCCGAACCTTTCGGCGCGGCGGCCCTCGGGCCTGCCCGCGGCGGGGCTTTGGGCCGCCCTCCTGCTGGCCGTGCATCCCGTCCACGTGCGCATGAGCCATTACGCCATGCCCGACGTCTTTTCCGTCACGCTGGCGGGCGCGGCGTTTTATTTCTGGCTCCGCTATTTGGAGGAGAACCGCCCGGCCTGGTGTTTTTCCGCCGGGTTCTCTTTGGGGCTGGCGGCGGCGGCGAAATACACCCCCGCACTGTTCGCGCCCGGCCTGTGCGCGTGGCTTTTGCTGGAAAGGCGCCCCCGGGCCGCCCTGCTTTTGGCCGCGGCCGCCGTCGCCGGATTTCTAACCGGTTTTCCCTATTCGTTACTGGCGGCGGGGGAATTCCTACCGAGGCTGGCGCATCTGTTTTCGTCCTGGGTGGTGGGGAGCGAAGCCGCGCCGTCCCTGGGCCGCCGCGCCGCGGGGGGACTCTGGGCCGCCGTCCAATCCGTGCATCCGGTCTTGCTGGTTTTGGCCCTGCCGTCGTTTTTAGCGCGGGACCGGGCGGGTCGAAGCCTCGCCTGGGCGGCGCTGACCTATTTCCTCGGCGTCGCGTTCTGGACCATCCACACGGACCGTTATTTCCTGCCGCTGGTCGTTCCGGCGTGTCTGGCGGCGGGCGCGGCGTTGGACCGCCGGAGAGGACGACCGTGGGTCCCGGTTTTGGGAGCGGCCGCCGCCTTGCTCTTGTTGTGGCCCGGCGTCCGCTTCGGCCGCTACGTTTCCATTCCCGACGCGCGTTTGACGGCCCTTTGGGAAATCCGCGGCCTCGCGCCGGCCGGAGCGAAAATTCTTCGCCTTCCCCACACGCCCGAGTTCACCCGCGCCGATCCCTACCAAGTGCGCGTGGATTGGGAGGGAAAACGCGCCGGCCAAAGCCCCGACGTTCTCCTGGCCGAGTTCGATTACGTCCTGGCCTCTTATTTCACCGCCGCGACGATGCCCGAAGAGGCGGCGTGGGAACAATTCGCCCGCGACGTCCTCACGGTGCGCGGCCCCGGTCCCGCTTTCCCGCACCACCCGCGGGTGCGCCTTTGGGGGAAGAGGGAGCCGTCTTCTCCGTCGAAGTAGGCCGGCGCCCCGCGTTGCGGCCCCCCGGCAACTTTGATAAGATGAGCCATTCAATTTCAGGAGGTGGTTCCGTGTCCAGAGAAGACAAGCAGAAGGCCCTCCAGATGGCCCTTTCCCAGATCGAAAAACAATACGGCAAAGAAGCGGTCATGAAGCTGGGGGAAAAGTCCTCTCTGGCCAACGTGACCGTCATCCCCACCGGTGCCCTGCCGGTGGACATCGCCCTGGGCGTGGGCGGCCTGCCGCGCGGCCGCGTGGTGGAAATTTACGGGCCGGAAGCGTCCGGCAAAACCTCCCTGTGCCTGCACGTGGTGGCCGAAGCGCAGAAGCTGGGCGGCAACGCGGCCTACATCGATGCCGAGCACGCCATGGACCCGCAGTACGCCAAGAACCTGGGCGTGGACACGGACAACCTCCTCATTTCCCAGCCGGATTCCGGCGAGCAGGCCCTCGAGATCGTGGACCAGCTCGTCCGCAGCGGAGCCGTGGACATCATCGTCATAGACTCCGTGGCGGCGCTGACGCCCCGGGCGGATATCGAAGGCGAGATGGGCGACGCCTCCATGGGCATGCAGGCCAGGCTCCTCAGCCAGGCCCTGCGCAAGCTCACCGCCACCATCTCCAAGTCCAAGACCTGCGTCGTCTTTATCAACCAGCTTCGCCAGAAAATCGGCGTCATGTTCGGCAACCCGGAGACGACGCCCGGCGGCCTGGCGCTGAAGTTCTACGCCTCCGTCCGCCTGGACATCCGCCGCATCGAGTCCATCAAGCAGGGCGACCAGGTGATCGGCAACCGGACCCGCGTGAAGGTGGTGAAGAACAAGGTGGCCGCCCCCTTCCAGCAGGCTGAGTTCGAGATGATCTTCGGCGAGGGCATTTCCCGCACGGGTTGCCTCATCGACGTGGGCGTGGCCGCCGGCGTGGTGGAGAAGACCGGCACCTGGTTCCTCTACGGCAAAGAGCGCCTGGGCCAGGGCCGCGACAACGCCAAGGCGTTCCTGAAGGACAACCCCGCCGTGGCCGACGAGCTGGAGAAAGCCATCCGCGCCAAGTACGTCAAGGCGCCGGCGGGAGCCGCCGCCAACGGCGAGGCCGCCGCCGACAAAACCGCCGCCGATAAAGCCGCCGCCAAAGAGCCGGCCAAGGCCGGCCGGGGAGCCAAAGGCTGAAGAAAAATCCGAAATCCAAAGTTCAAAGGTCAAACCAAACACCAGGTCCCAAAGCCAAATTCACGCTTTAGATATTCACTTTGGACTTGCTGTTTCGGGCTTGATTTGAACTTCGGGCTTTGAGCTTGAACTTGGCTTCTCCAACGGTTCTCCTCGACGACTTCCTCAGGCACATCCGGGTGGAGAAAGGTCTGTCCGAGAACACCGCCCGGTCCTACCGCTACGACCTTCAAACTTATTTCGCTTACTTGGCCGGCCGCGGCATGGGCGCCCTCCGCGCCGACAGAAACGCCGTGGCGGACGTCCTCCTGGAACGCCTGGAAAAAAGGTTCAAGCCCGCCGGCATCTACCGCATGCGGGAGTCCATCCGGCAATTCTACCGCTTTCTGCTTTTGGAGGAGCGCGTGGACAAAGATCCCACCCAGGACCTCGCCTCTCCGCGCATCCCCCGCCGTCTGCCGCAATTTCTCACGGCCCAGGAAGCGGCGCGCCTGCTGAACCATCCCGCCGGCCCGCGGGAAAGCGACCTGCGCTTCCGGGCCATGCTGGAGCTGATGTACGCGGCCGGCCTGCGGGTCAGCGAGCTGGTCAACCTGGAGGAGGCTCAATTGGATTTGGACGCGGGGTTCCTCAAGGTTTTCGGCAAGGGCAGCCGCGAGCGGCTGGTGCCCGTCAACCGCCGGGCCGCGGCGGCGGTGAAGACCTATTTGGACGCGAAGTGGAAGAAATTCCCGGGCGGCGGGCGCTGGCTGTTCCTCAGCAACCGCGGCCGGCCTCTGTCCCGCGTGGCCTTCTGGCAGCAGCTGAAAAAACGCGCCCTCGCCGCCGGCCTCTCCAAGCCTTTGCATCCGCACATGCTCCGCCATTCTTTCGCCACTCATCTCCTGCAAGGCGGCGCGGACCTGCGCTCCCTCCAGGAAATGCTGGGCCACGCGGACATCGCCACCACCCAGATTTACACCCACGTGGACAAGGGGCATTTAAAGGACGCCCACCGCCGCTTCCACCCCCGCGGGTGAAAGGAGAAAGCATGGAAACCGTTCCCCCGGCGCAAATCCTCAAGAGCATGACCGTCGTTTTCTTCGCCCTCATGGCCAGCCAGTTCGTGATTTTCGCCACCGCTTATTATTTGAGTTCTTCCGGGCTCATCCGCTTGCCGGCCCAGGCCCACGACGTCCTGCGCTGGGCGGCGCCGGGTGTCACTTTGGCGGCGGTTTTCATCGGACGATCCTTCCGGGTGGTCCTGCTTCGCTCCGCGGCCCGGAAAGCGGGCCTGGAGGCCAAGCTCAGAGATTACCTGGCCGCTTCCGTGATCCCCTGGGCGTTCCTGGAAGGAGCCAACCTTCTCAACGCCGCCGCCATGCTCACCGGCCAACGCCTTTATTTGGGACTCTATTTGGTCGTGCTGGCGGCCTATGGATTTTCCAGGCCGACCCTCGACAAAATAGACCAGGAGTTAAATCTCACGCCCAAAGAAGCCGGCGAAATCAGAAGACTTTCATAAGGAAAGGGAGGGAACATGCCGCTCAGCAAAGACTTGCTGGAAATATTAGCGTGTCCGAAATGCAAAGGGGAACTGGAGCACCGGGAGAAGGAAAACCGCCTGCTTTGCCACAAATGCCGCCTGGCCTACGACATCCGGGATGACATTCCCGTGATGCTTATAGACCAAGCCAAGCCGATCTAAGCAGGGGTTAGGGGCGAGGGGTTAGAAGGGGCGAAACTTTTTCCAGCTGACTGCTCACCCCTCGTATTTCTCCACGATCATGGCGCCGCCCAGACCGCCGGAGGCGCAGGCGGTGGCCAGGCCCAGGCGGGCATTGGGGTCTTGCTTCATATCGTAGACTAAGTTCAGCAGGAGCCGCACGCCCGTGGCCGCCAAGGGATGTCCGAGGGGAATGCTGCCGCCGTGGGGGTTCAGCTTGCCGGCGTTCCACAACCCTTCCCAGTCCTGCTTGTATTTCTCCTTGCCCACCTTGAAGATGGAAAGGCACGTGGCCGCGAAGGCTTCGTGCAGTTCCACGCGGTCCAAGTCGGAAAACCGGATGCCGGCCCGCTCCAGCGCCACGGCCGTGGCGAAGACGGGGGAAATCCCCATGTGGGCCGGGCTGGAGCCCCAGAAACCCCAGGACTTGATGGTGGCCAGTATCTCCAGGCCCAAATCCTTGGCGTGCTCCTCCGACGTCACCACGATCACCGCCGCTCCGTCGGAGCGGGCGCAGGCGTTGAACAGCGTCACCGTGCCCTTGGTCTTCCCTTCCTCATACTTTTTTCCCAGGATGTGCTTCCCGTTGTCGCGGTAGAAATCTTTGATGCCGTAGGAGGGGCCGTCGAATAGGAGCGGCGCCTTGCCGATCATCTGGGGCTTTTCCACCAGGCTTTCGCGGAGGAACACGTATTCGTCCTTGTCGAGAACGGTCCGGCCGTCCCGGAGGACAGGCACCGTGTGCGTTTTGTAGAATCCCGCTTTTTCCGCCTCCAAACACCGCCGGAAAGTTTCCGCCGCGTATTTGTCCTGCGCCTCGCGGGTGATGGAATAGGTCTGCGCGCAAATTTCCGCCGTGGCCGCCATGTTGATTTTTTCCACGGGGTCGTTGAGGCCCTCTTCCGTGGTGTCCGTGATGAACACGTCGGCGGAACCCGGCAGGTCGTTCCAATTGTTTTTCACGGCCTCCATGGACCGCAGCATCTTGTTGGCCCGCGAACCGCGGATGGCGAAGGGGAACGTGGACATGGATTCCGTGCCGCCGGCCAAATAAACCTCTCCCTCGCCCATGACGATGTGGCGGTAAGCCGAGGAAACGCTTTCCAAACTGGAGACGCAATTGGCCTGGATGGTGTAGGCGTGGGCCTTCTCCGGCAAACCGGCTTTCAAAACGGAGACGCGGGCGATGTTGGGCGCGTGGGAGCCCTGCCCCACCCAACCCACCAAGACCCCGTCCACCGCGTGGGGATAAAGGGAGGTCTTTTGCAAAACGCCCTGGATGGCGATTTGCATGAGATCCTCCGGCAGGAACCCGGCCAAACTTTTGGCCAAATGCCCGATGGGCGTCCGAACGCCGCCGCACAATACGATCTTTTTGTCCGTGGCCTTCATGAGCCCTCCCGTTTTCACCTAAAAATCCGCCTGAATTAAAGATACCCCCCGAGCCGCCGTTTGTCAATCCATCCGGCATTTACAAATAATTTACCGGAATTTAAGGGTTCCTTAATCCTTTCTAATTAGAATCTCTACATCTATCTTATGGGACATAAACACTTTAACTTGATTCCACTCCGAAAGGCAGGCGTCGCCGCTCTCTGCCTCGTCTATTTCGCGACCAACTGCGCCCTGGCTTATACGCCGGAGGCGACGTTTTGGGCCGAACGCCGGAGACATATCGACAAATCCAAAAAACAGCAAAGCAACGCCCTGCGCTTGGCGAGCCTTGCCGGTTTAACCGGGGGCGCGACGCAGACGGCCATCCTGCAAGGGCTTCCAGCTTTAGATAGCTTATCGTCCTCCGGTGCGCCGGCCCGGCGCGATCTTCCGGCGGCTTTCCAAAAAGAACGGGCCTCCCTTTTAAACGCCCTCCCTTATCGTTACGGCACCGTCCGCAAAGTCACCCTGCCGAAGAAAACCGCTTCGAAAACCGTCATCCACATCCAGGACGTCCACCTTCACCCCGAAGCCCAGGCCAACATCGGGAAAACCGTGCGGGAACTCATGGAAAAAAACCAGGCCGGTCTCGTGGCTTTGGAGGGAGCCTTCGGGCCGCTGGACCTGCGGCGGTTCAAGGATTTCCCTCACCCGGAACTTATCCGGGAAGTGGCGGACCATCTGCTGGAAGACCGGCAAATTTCCGGCGCCGTCCACGCCGCGTTGACCAGCGGCTCGCCCCTCCTGCCCGTGGTGGGCATCGACGACAGGGCCGCCTACGACGCCAACGTCGAGGCTTATAGGCAAAGCGCCGGCCGGATCGAAGAATACAAAGGAAAGCTGGCCGCCCTCGAAAAGCACCTCGCCTCCGATAAGGCCCGCGTCTTCTCTCCCGCGCTTTTGGATTTCGACGCCCGCATGGCCGCCCACCACGCCGGGCGCGTCTCCCTGGGGGAGCACGTCCGTTTCCTGGCCGGCGCGGCCGCCGCCGAACCCGGCGCAGAAGTGAAAGCGTTCCTCAAAACCCTGGCCATGGAATCCTCCCTGGACTTCCGGCGAGTGGAGGAGGAGCGCGCCCTCCTGATCGAGCGCCTGGTCCCGGCTCTGGGGGAAAACGACGTCGCGGAACTCATGCGGCGCGGCGCGTCCTACCGGCTGGGACAATCGTCCTACGGAGACTTCTACGCATTCCTGCGCGGCCTTTGCCGCGCCGCCGGCTTGGACCTGGCCCAATTCCCCGACATGGAGGCCTACATTCAATATGTCCTTTCGGCCGACGCCATCCGTTCGGAAAACCTCTTGGTGGAAATCGACCGCTTGGAAGACGACGGTTACCGCGCCCTGGCCCGCACACCCGAGGAACAGCGTCTCGCCGCCCGGTCGAAGCGCCTGCAGTTGGTCCGAAAGCTTTTGAATTTTTCCCTGACCGCCCAGGAGTGGAAGGAATACGAAACTCTCGCGGCCCATAAGGCGGATACAGGGAACGATGGAGAAGGATGGGACGTTTCCTCCTTCGAGTCGTTTTACCGCCAGGCCGAGCTCCGGGACGAGGCCATGGCGGCGAACCTGCTCAAAGCCATGGATGACGCGAAAATCTCGGCGGCGGTTTTGGTCACCGGCGGCTTCCACGCTCCGGGCCTGGAGGAGCGCTTCCACCGCGCCGGCGCCGCGACTATTTCCTTCGTTCCCAAGATAACCAAAATAGACGCCGAAGGCGGCGCCAAGTACCTCAGCGTTTTCACGCGGGAGAAGACATCCCTGGACAGGCTCTTCGAGGGCGACAAACTGTTCGTGGCGCCGGAGGTTTTTCCGGGCCGGATACAACGGGTCGAATTCGCGCTGCGGGCGGTGGCGTTGGGCGCCCTGCGCGGCGTGGAAACCGCGTCGCAAAGGATCTACGACCATCTCGCCCAGCAGGCCGCCTCAATCCTAAAGGTAGAACCCCGCGGCGATCAATTCTTGATCAGGATGAATTTTAGGCCGGACGGGCGGATGGAAAACGTTCTCACGCCCACGAAGCCCGGACGGGAGCTTTTATCCTCGCCGGCCGGCCCGGGCTCCCTCCTGCCGATCCTGCGGGAGCGATTCGTCCGTTACGTGCGGGGAGGGAAAATCGAATCGGAACAAACCCGCTTTCTCCGCCTTCCCGTGCTGGCGGCCGGGGCGGCCATGCTGCTGGCGGGCCTTTTCGGCCTGCCCGAAGCCGCCGCTTTGGGGCAAAAAGCGGGAGGCCTCTTCCTCTTGACGCAAATTCTTCCGTTCCTCAAAGAGCACCCCGTTCCGTCCGGACCCGCGTCCAAAGCGTGGCCATGGGTTTACAAATCTTTCGTAGGGGCCGGATTTCTCTTTTTCGGCGGGTTCACAGTCCTCTCCTTTGTCCACCTGAATGCCGTCCTGCTTCAATATCTGCTGGATTTCTATGGCTCCCCGTTTCCGGGATTTCTGGCCCTTGGCTCCGCCGCCGGCCTTCTGTCTTACGGCGCCGCCCGCGTGGCGGGCATGGCGGGCCATGCCTTGTTCAACCTGATCTCTCCCATCCCGGCCTCGGGGAGGAGTTCCGCCGGTCCGGATAAACCGGCCCGCCCTCTGCTTCCGGTTCTTCAAGACGCGCCGGCGTTACCAACGGGCCAATTGACCGCGGCCGTGCAAAATCCGTTTCCGGCGATTATGGGAAGGACCCTTACTCTTGGGGAATTGCGGAGGCTTTTTGCCGGGAAATACGTGTTCCGTGTGCTTCTCAGCGGCGGACCTATAATGCAGCCATATATGTTCGCCGCCCTCAAAAGGGATCCGGCTGTGCTTGAATCCGTAAGAGAGAAAGGGGGCTTTTCGGATAAAAGCTATCCCGAGGTTTTGGCGGATCCGGCGCGAATTATGGACTTTCAACAGGTGGCGGAACGAATCGCCTCCCGGCCGACTGGTTTCCTTCCGCTGGTTTTCAAGCCCAACCAAGGGCGTATAGGAGCCGACATCGCTTTTTTCGAGATGACTCCCGATGGGAAGAGAGTCCAGGTGACCCTGGCCAACGCTGTAGAAGACGGCGCTCCCGTGAGCAATACGCGTGGCATCAGGAGATTACTACAGAGCATAGGCGAGCCTTTGGAAGACCATGAAGGCCGGAACGTAGTGCGTTTTTCCTTGGATATTAAAAGGCCGGACTTAACCCAGATCCTTTTTGGCATATGGGCCCGCCTCTCCTCTGGCCGATGGGGGACCGGTCCTTACGACTCCGGCATGATCGAAACCAAAATGCCTTTCTTGACGTACGGAGGCAAAGCCTATGAAACCAGACACCAATTCTACGGCCGCCTGTCTACAGGAGAGACTGATTTGGTCAAAGTGCCGGCGCATATGGGTCAAGGAGGCTGGTTCGCCCGGCTTGGTTCTTCGGAATATTTTTCCAACTGGACAGGCCGCGAATCAGCTCAGATAATACGTTGGCCGGATATGTACGGGCCGCTTTATGAGACGCTCAATATGGTTGATCGGGAAAGCCGGATCCGCTTTGAGGCTCATATCGATAGACTTATAGCCGATGAATTCTCCTATCTCGCAGAGCGTTTGCGGGCAGCCGGCATTCATCATTCCATGAATGTATTCGGCCAATTTGACTTAATGTGGCTCCCGCCTGAGCCGGGACAGTCATTCCCGGTGCCGGTCGTCGTTGAGTCTTCGATTAATTGGGCGGATCATGTTCCCCTTAATGCAGGTCATGATCCACGCGGGTCCAAATCATCAAATCAAACCAACCTGGCTCGGAAAGAAGTTCGAGGCCAAGAAAACGCTTTTATCAGGGAGGCGCTGGAGCGAGGCGAATTATTGGCGGTCAGGAACGACCAAAGGCAGGAGTTGCTTGAGATGTTCAGGCGCGGGGATTTTCCGGCGGCGGCCCGCCTTGTGGTCGGCAACGTTGATCAACCCGAAACGCTTCTGGGTCCGGGCGACACGGCCGAGAAACTGGCGGAAAGAGTGGCGGCCCACCTCGAGGCCTTCGGAGATGAATATCGCAGGAGCCTGACGACGCTGCGGGGCCTGCTGGGGTCCCGTCGCCGGCTGGAGGGCGAAGGCCTCGTCCCCAGCGCTCTTCTGGACGATCCGGATTTGAGGCTGGTCCTTATCCGCGGCTTGGCGCACCGGGGTGTGCTGGGGCACGGCGGCCGCGGGACTGAGGCAGAAGGCCGCAAAACCATTTATTTGCCTCTGGAGGCATTGTTAGAGCCGTGGGCCGGACCCGTGGTCAGAGAAGAACCCGTATTCAACCCCAAGATCGAACTGATGGAGCACGAAGCGCGGGACCTTGAAAGGCGAGCGCATGCGGACGACATCCCGCCGTATCGCTGGGCGGTGGTGAGGGCTTTCTGGGACGCCGTTGAACATGGAATGGTCGACCGCCACCGGCGGTCCCTCGAGGCCGAGGCATCCCGCTTGGATCAGCACCGG
>JBQTIM010000142.1:0-2230 GCA_052388135.1 Elusimicrobiota bacterium | reverse complement strand
ACGCCGTCGCGTCCCTCTTCCTTGGCCCAAATGTCCAGCAGCACCCAGTCCCCCCGCCGGATGGATCGCCCGCGGCCGGCCGGCGGCATGTAATGCGGCAGGCCGCTGTGCTCGTTGACAGCGACGATGGGCGGGGCGTTGGAAACGAGCCCGCGCCGGCGGTAGGAGGCAAGGATTTTCCGCTGGACGTCCCATCCCCCGCCCGGCGGCCGGCGAAAACGGCCGAGCGGATGAAGCGAAAAGCCTCGAACACGGTTTCGCGCAGGGCGGCGGCGGCGCGCCGGTGCCGGCGCTCCTGGGCGGGCGTGAGAACGGATTCCAGGGCCTGGACGAGGTCCCCGGAGGAAACGACCCGCGCGCCCGTTGAACGAACCAGCTCCACGGTGCCGGCGTCCACGCGCGAAATATACGGCCCGGCGCCGCGGGGAGAATATTGCATTGCCGCGCGGGGCCGCCCCGCGAGGATCCGCGCCAGACCGGCGTGAAGGTCCCGCCAGGAAGCGTAGAGAATTTTGCCGCCGGGAAGCGCGTCCAGGGCGTCGGGCTCGATGGCGTGGACCAGTTTTTGAGGGGACCCGGCGCGCGGGACGTAATAGAACCAGCGGCGCGTGAAGAGCCGGGAAGGGTCCAGCGCCAAAACTCTTTCCGCGATGGGATCGTTACGCTGGAAATAATAGAAGAGCCAGCCGTCGAGGCCTTGGCGGCGGAGCGCGTTCCGGGTCTTAGCGAGGTCGAAAGGCCGGGTCAAGAGGCGCGCGCGGACGCGGCGCTCAAGGAGCGGCGGGAGGAGGCAGGGAGGACATTTCCCGCCGGAACCGCTCCGCCTGGGCCGGGCGGTCGGCGCCCCAGCCTTGGGAGGAGATTTCCCCCTGGACCACGCGCAGGCGGTTCCGCGCGGGGGGGTGGGATTTGTCCAGGGCGGCGAAAGCGTTCTCGCCTTTCTTTCCGGCGGCCATGCGTTCCAGGACGCGCTCCAGCCCCGCGGGGTCGTAGCCGGCGCGCCAGGCGTAGAGAGGGCCTTCGCGGTCCGCCTCCACTTCGTCCTTGCGGTCGAAGCCCCGGAACAACAGCTGTATGGTGAAATCGCTGGCCGCCTTGAGGGCGGCGGGGTTGTCCTTGCGGGCGCGGGCCAGCTCGATGCCGCCCTCCAGGAATTTGCCTTTCCGCACGGCCTTGGCCACGTGCCGCTTGGCCACGTGGGCCACCTCGTGGCCGAGGGCGCCGGCCAGCTCCGCCTCGTCCTCCACGAAACGCAGGAGGCCCTTGGTGATGAAAATGTATCCTCCCGGCGCGGCGTAGGCGTTGACCTCGTCGGTGTTCAAGATGCCGAAACGGTAAACGATCCCCGGCCGTTCGGAACGCCGCGCCACGGCCTGGCCCACCAGGTTCACGTAGCGGTGGGCGGCGGCGTTCCTGTAGACGCCGTAACGCGCGCACAGGTAGGCCGCCACGTCCCGGCCCAGGGCTTCCTCATCCTTGTCCGAGATCCCCGCCGCGCCTTCGGCCACCTTCTTGGAGCCCGAAAGCACCTTGCCGGCGTCCAAATCCGTCATGTCCTTGAGCTTGAAAGCGCCGGCCGTGGAAAAAACCAGGGCCGCGCACGCGAAGGCCGTTCCCAGACGGAAAATCCTCACGGCAAGGGCTCCAGGCCGCCGGCTTTGAGGAAAGCCTTCAGCTCCGCCTCCGACGTTTTCCGGGCTTCCATCCAGGCCACGGCTTCGAAATCGCGGGCGTCCAAATCGCCTTCCGAGCCGGGCTCGTCCAGGCCGCGCACGCCGGCGGCGCCGACGGGGCCTTGGGCCGGCTTCTTTTTAGACGGGATTAATTTCTTGATATCCACGGCGCTCGCGGAAGCGGCGGCGAGAAGCAACGCGGCCAGAACGGCGGAACGCGCAAGGGAAGGGCGCGGCGGCGGAACGGATTTCCTCAGACGGAACACGGCCAGACGTTATCAATTTCCCGGGGATTTTTCAAAGGGCGCCGCGCCGCAATTGATATCATTTAAGAATGGCTCTCTTGTCCTCGGTCCGAACGCCCGCCCGTGAAGAACGAGCCGTCGCGGTGACCATCGCCGGCCTCGAGACCGCCCTCCCCCCCCTGCGGTTCACCCAGCAAGAGGCGCTGGAATTCATCCTGGCCCGGTTTCCCGTCAACGACGCCACGAAGGCGCTGTACCGCCGGGTGCTTGGCGACGGCGCTGTGAAGACCCGGCATTTCGCCCTGGACGCGC
>JBQTIM010000141.1:0-12203 GCA_052388135.1 Elusimicrobiota bacterium | reverse complement strand
GGGGAAAAGCTATTTGACGGTGGCCGTGGGCTGCACGGGAGGACGCCACCGCAGCGTGGCCATCGCGGAGGCCCTGGCCGCTTCCTTGAGGCGCAGGGGCCTGTCCGACGTGCGCGTCGTGCACCGCGACGCGGACAAGCGGGCCTAGGCCGACGCGGGGCATGAAGACCTTGGAAAAAATTTCGCGTTCAAGACCGCGGCCCTCCGTCGCCGGCGCATTTCGGGCGCTCCCGTCGCGCGCGCGCGCCCGCGAAGGCGCGGCTCCGGCCGTCACCGTCATCGGCGGCGGGAGCGGCTTGTCGGCGCTCCTGGCCGGACTGAAGGCTCACACCGATCGCCTCACGGCGGTCGTCGCCGTCACCGACGAAGGGGGAAGCTCGGGCCGACTGCGCCGCGCCTGGGGCATGCCGCCGCCGGGGGACCTCCGCAACTGTCTCGTCGCCCTGGCGGAGGACGGCGCCCTGCTTTCGCGCTTGTTCCAATACCGCTTTCCGCGCGGCGCCTCCGCCGCCCGGGGGAATTCCCTGGCGGGCCATTCGTTCGGCAACCTCTTTCTGGCGGCCCTCACGTCCGTGTGCGGCGGGTTCGACGAGGCCATCGCCGCGGCCGGGCAGGTGCTGGCCATCCGCGGGCGCGTCCTGCCCGTCAGCCTGGCCCAGGTTCGGCTTTACGCGCGGCTGGCGGACGGCCGGCGCGTCGTGGGGGAAACGCTCATCTCGAAGAGCTCCAGCCGCATCCGCCGCGTGGGGCTCCTGCCCGCGTCGCCCCAGCCTTCCCCGGGCGTCCTTGAGGCCATCGCTTCCGCGGACGTGGTGGTTCTGGGCCCCGGCTCCCTTTACACGTCCGTCATTCCGCCCCTTCTGGCCCGCGGCGTGGCGGAGGCCCTGCGCCGGTCCCGCGCGCTGAAAGTTTACGCCTGCAACCTCATGACGCAGCCGGGAGAGACCGACGGGCACGGCGCCTTGGACCACCTGGAATCTCTCCTCGGTCACCTGGCCGGGCCGTCCCGCTCCCGCACGGGCGCGGGGGCCGGCGTGGACGCCATGCTGGCCAACGACGCCGTTTTTCCCGAGGCCGTGCTGAAGCATTACGCGCGCCACCGCTCCTTCCCCGTGGCGCCGCCGGAGCACGATGTTTGGCGCGGCGTCCGCATCGTCCGCACGGATCTGCGCCCGGAGGGTTTCGGCCCGCCCGCCGGCGGCCTGGAGGAACAGAGGCGGCGGGTCCGGCATTCCCCGGAACGCCTGGCGCGCGCCGTCATGAATTTGTTCCGCGAGCGCCGGAGAGGGAAAGCGGCTTCCTTCGCCGCGCCGCGCCGGCCGTGATCGGCATTCTCATCATCACCCACGGGGCGCTGGGCCGCGAGCTGTTGAACTGCGCGGAAGGCATCGTCGGCCGGCAGGAAAAAGTGCAGGTCCTGGGCCTCGAGCAAAAGACCGGCAACCGGGACGCCTTCGAAGAAAAAATCGGGGAGGCCCTGCGGTCCATGGACGCTCCGGCCGGCGTCCTCGTCCTGGCCGATATGATGGGCGGATCGCCCTGCAACGCCGCCTTGCGACAGTGCCGCGGGGCCAAAAGACACTTTGAGCTGGTCACGGGCGTCAACCTTCCCATGCTGGTCTCCGCGCTGACCAACCGCCCCTACCTGGGCCTGGAAGCTCTGGCGCAAAAGCTGGTGGAGGGCGCCCCGCGGGCCGCCATCCGGCCCTTGCAGCGGATGAAGGAAGCCATGCGGGGGAACCAATGAGAAGGCCGGCGGCGCGGGCGTGACGACGAAAACCTTCATCGTCGAGAACAAGCTGGGGCTCCACGCCCGGCCGGCGGCGGCCTTCGTGCAGACCACGCACAAGTACCGCAGCTCCGTCACCGTTCAAAAGGAAGGCGGCGACAGCGTGGACGGAAAGAGCATCATGGGAATTTTGACGCTGGCGGCCGAAAAAGGATCCAAGCTCCACATCTCCGCCGACGGACCCGACGAAGAGGGACTGCTGAACAGCTTGGAGGCCCTTTTCAAGCGCAAGTTTGATGAAGAATAAAGAGGAAGGCGCGCAGCGCCCGAGGTCATGAATGGCTGACAGCGAACACCCTCATAGGAAGCACGATTCGGAAAAAAGCCGCGGGTCCCACCGGCCGGCGGAACCCCCCGCGCGCCCGACGCAGGTGTTCAACGGCATTCCGGCTTCGCCCGGCATCGCCATCGGCAAGGCGTTCGTGCTGGAGGACGCTGACCTGGCGGTGGGCCGCTGGCAGGTGCCTCCCGAGGCCGTCCGGGCCGAGATCGCGCGCTTCCGCTCCGCCCTGGCGGAAACCCGCAAGGAGATGCTCGCCACGCAGCAGCAGATCTTGAAGTTGCTGGGCAAATCCCACGAGCGGCTCATCGAGTCTTACCTGCTCATCCTCGAGGACCCGCTCATCACCAAGGACGTGGTGAAGAACATCAGCCAAAGCCGAGTGAACGCCGAGTTCGCCTTGTCCGAGGCCGTGGCCGGGGCGGTCCGCGCTTTGGAGGCGGCTTCCGACGAATATTTCCGCGAGCGGCGGCACGACGTTTTGGACGTGGGCCGCAAAATCCTCATGAACCTCATGGGCCGCTCCCGGCAGACGCTGGAGAACCTTCACGAAAAGGCCGTGGTGGTGGCCCACAACCTCATGCCGTCGGACACCGTGCACCTGCGGGCCAGCCTCTGCGAGGGTTTCGCCACCAACATCGGCGGCAAGACGTCGCACACGGCCCTGCTGGCCCAATCGCTCGAAATCCCGGCCGTCGTGGGCCTGCACGAGATCACGCGCCACGTCCAGCCCGGCGACCTGCTGATCGTGGACGGAAACACGGGCACGGTCCTCGTCAATCCGCCGGCGGCGGCGGTGGAGAATTACAGGCGGGAGCGGGAAATCCGCCTGGCCGAAACCCGCGGCCTGGAGAGCCTGCGGGACCAGCCGGCCCAAACCCGGGACGGCCACCGGCTCACCCTGGCGGCCAACATCGATTCGCCCGACGATATCGAGTCGGTGCGCTCCCACGGCGCCGAGGGCGTCGGCCTGTACCGCACCGAGTTTCTCTACTTCAACCGCTCCACCCTGCCGACGGAAGAGGAGCATTTCGCCTTCTATTCCAAGGTGGCCCAGTCCGTCCTGCCTTACCATCTCATCATCCGCACGGTGGACATCGGCGGCGACAAGCTGGCCGACTTCGGCGTGGACGGCGTGAACACCGCCGAGCGGAACCCCTTCCTGGGCCTGCGCGGCATCCGCCTGTGCCTTCGGCACCCTTCCGTCTTCCGCACGCAGCTCCGGGCCATCCTCCGCGCCTCGGCCGTGGGCAAGGTGAAGATCATGTTCCCCATGATCTCGGGCCTCGACGAGTTCCGCGCCGCCAAGCAGGCCGCCCAGGACGTCATGAAGGAGCTGCGGGCCGAGGGCGTGCCCTTCGACGAATAGGTGGAAATCGGCCTCATGATCGAAGTGCCGGCCGCCGCCCTGGTGGCGGATTTCCTGGCTCAGGAGGCCGACTTCATGTCGCTGGGAACCAACGACCTCATCCAGTACACCCTGGCCGTGGACCGGATCAACGAAGAGGTGGCCCAGCTGTACGACCCCCTGCACCCCGCCATTCTGCGGCTCATTTCCCAGACGGTGAGCGCCGCCCACGAGGCCGGCAAATGGGTCGGCATGTGCGGCGAAATGGCGGCCGATCCCGACCTGACTCCGATTTTGGTGGGGCTCGACTTGGACGAGCTTTCGGTGTCTCCCGCCGCCGTGCCCAAGATCAAGAACAGCGTGCGCGGCCTCGATTTCAAGGAATGCCGCGCCCTCGCCGAGCAAGTTTTAAAAAACCCCGCCCGCGACGCCACCTCCCGGCTCCTGCGCCAGCTGAAGAACCGGTAAGCCCTTGCTCATTAAAAACATCCGCAATTTTTCCATCATCGCCCACATCGACCACGGCAAGAGCACCCTGGCGGACCGCTTGCTGGTGGCCACGGGCACGGTCCAGGCCAGGGACATGCGCGACCAAATCATGGACGGGATGGAACTGGAGCGGGAGCGCGGCATCACCATCAAGGCCAAAGCGGTGCGCATGGAGTGGAAGGACCCGCGGGGCGGCGACTACATCCTCAACCTCATCGACACGCCCGGCCACGTGGATTTCACCTACGAGGTCAGCCGCGCCATGGCGGCGTGCGAGGGGGCTCTCCTCCTGGTGGACGCCTCCCAGGGCGTCGAGGCGCAGACCATGGCCAACGCCCTGCTGGCCCAGGAGGCGGGCCTGAAGCTCATCCCCGTCATCAACAAAATAGACATCGCCGCGGCCGATCCGGAAGGCGTCAAGCGCCAGCTCCAGGAATCCGTGGGCCTGGAAGGGCCCTATTACCTCGCCAGCGCCAAGCAAGGCAAAGGCGTGCCGGAAATCCTCCAGGCCATCGTGGACGTCATCCCGCCGCCCGTCGGCGACGCCGGGGCCTCTTTGTCGGCATTGGTTTTTGATTCTGTCTTCGATCCTTACCGCGGCGTCATCGTTTACGTGAGGCTGGCGGACGGCGTCCTGCGCGCCGGCATGAAAGTGCGCTTCGTGGCCACGGGCGCGGTTTATGTGGTGGAAGAGGTGGGCCACCTTCGCTTAAAGTACGTCAAAGCCCAAGCTCTCTCCGCCGGAGAGGCTGGTTACGTGGTCTGCGGCGTGAAGGACATCCACCAGATCAAGGTCGGCGACACGCTGACGGAGGAAGCCCGCCCCACGGCCCGGCCCCACGCCGGCTACCGCGAGATGAAGCCCTTCGTCTTCGCCGGCATCTACCCCCTGGCCCAGTCCGATTATGAGAATTTGAAGAAGGCCAGTGAAAAGCTTCATCTGCAGGACGCCGCCCTCTTCTATCAGCCGGAAACGTCCGTGGCCCTCGGCTTCGGCTTCCGCTGCGGATTTCTGGGCCTTCTGCATTTGGACATCATCCAGGAGCGCATCCGGCGGGAATTCTCCTTGGACATCCTGGCCACGGCGCCCAACGTGGTCTACCGCGTGACGTCGCGCCAGGGGGAAATCATCGAGGTGGACAGCCCGGCCAAGTTCCCGCCCCACGGCGACATCGAAAAAATCGAGGAGCCCTACGTGCTGGCCACCGTGGTCCTGCCGTCGGACTATGTGGGCCCCGTGATGCAGCTCTGCCAGGACCGCCGCGCGAAATTCCTCGACATGCGCTATCTCACACCCGTGCGCGTGGTGCTGAAATACGAAATGCCCCTGGCCGAGATCATCGTGGATTTTTACGACCAGCTCAAGTCCATCTCCAAGGGCTACGCCTCCTTCGATTACGAGCACGCCGGCTACCGCGCCGGCGATTTGGAGAGGCTGGACATCCTCATCAACAACGAGCCCGTGGACGCGTTTTCCTTCGTGGTGCCGCGCGAGGCCGCCTACCGACGGGGCCGCGAGATCGCCGAGCGCCTGCGGGAGCTGATCCCGCGTCAGATGTTCGAAATTCCCATTCAGGCGCTGGTGGGCAGCCGCGTCATCGCGCGCGAGACCGTCCGCTCCGTGCGCAAGGACGTGCTGGCCAAATGCTACGGCGGCGACATCACCCGCAAGCGCAAGCTTTTGGAGAAACAGAAGGAAGGCAAGAAACGCATGAAGCAGTTCGGCCAGGTGGAGATCCCGCAAGAGGCGTTCCTGGCCGTTCTGAAGATGGAGGAACCGTCAAAACAAAAAACGTGAACCGTGAATCGTGAACAGGAAATCGGTTAAGCCGAAATTCTCGTGAAAATATATACTCTCGTTCCTTTCGATTCCCTGGTTAAAATTCACGATTCACGCCGTTAAGGAGATTATGGAAGCGAAATTGTTCTGGATATCCATGGCCTGCGGCGGCTACGCCCTCCTCCTGCGGCGGTTCTGCCGACGGGAGGAAAGGCTGGCCGATTGGCTGCCCACCGCGTTCATGCACGGCCTGTTCTGCCTTTTGGTGGGAGCGGCGGCCGGCTCCCTATCGACGTCGTATTGGGAGCGCCCGGAATGGTCCTGGCGCCTCATGGCGGGCCTGGGCGCCGCCGGTTTTTTGCTCGGGTTTTTATGGCGGGCTTTCCGGGACGGTCGCCCGCGCGTTTCCAAAGGATTGTTTTATCTCCCCGTCGGCGCCGCCGCGGGTTTCTTCCTTCAAGTCTATGTCAAAAGGCCCGACCTGGCCATTCCTCTCATCGCCGGGCTGGCCGCCGCCGGGTTCATCGCGGGACTCCTCATCCCGCCTCCTCCGTTCCGGAAGCCGGAGGAAAACTCCTGGGACGTCCTGCGGGAGGACGTGGAATGGGCCGACACGGGCTTTTCGGCCATCCTCCTGGCCGCCTTCATCATGTATTTCTTCGTTCAGGCCTTCAAAATTCCCTCGGGCTCCATGCGTCACACGCTTCTGGAGGGCGACCACCTCTTCGTCAACAAGCTCATCTACGGGGTGCGGATTCCCCTGACGGAAAAAAGGGTGTGGCGCTTCCGCGAGGTTTCCCGGGGCGACATTGTGGTGTTCCGTTTCCCGACGAAAGAAAAGGAAAATCCGCATTACGGCAAGGACTTCATCAAGCGCGCCGTCGGCCTGCCCGGCGACGTGGTGGAGATCCGCGACAAACGGCTTTACGTCAACGGCCGCCCGCGGGACGAGGCCTACGCGCACCACGCCGACGACATGACGGCTCCGCCCGCCCCCCTGGACCCGGCGGCTTTCCAGAACCAATGGGAGGCGGGCCGTCTGGCTCGCGTTTCGGGCGAATTCGTGCGCGACAACTTCGGTCCCGTGACGGTTCCCCCGGGGCACTACATGGTCCTGGGAGACAACCGCGACCAATCTTTCGATTCCCGGTTCTGGGGCCCCCTGCCCGACGAAAACCTAAAAGGGCGCGCCTGGTTCCTCTACCTCCCGCTGAAGCGCATGAAAGTCATCCGCTGACCGCGCCGTGACCGGTCTTTACGTCCACATTCCCTTCTGCCACGCCAAGTGCCGCTATTGCGACTTCGCCGCGTGGGCGGGGCGCGGCCGCGAGATCCCGCGTTATCTGGCGGCGCTGGAAACGGAAATCGCCGGCCTGGGCGGGGGCGAGCTGGAGACGCTTTTTTTCGGCGGAGGCACGCCTTCGGTCCTTGAACCGGAGCATTGGCGATCCCTGCTGGGCGCCGTCCGGCGGGCCTTCCGCTTTGCGCCGGGCCTCGAAGCCACGGTGGAATGCAATCCGGAAAGCTCCTCGCCGGAGAAATTCGGCGCCTTGGCGGAGCTGGGCGTCAACCGCCTCAGCTTCGGCCTGCAATCGGCCGAGGACGGCGTGCTGAAGGCCCTGGGCCGGCTGCACGACTTCGCTCGCTTCCGAAGCGTGTACCTCCAGGCCCGCGCCGCCGGATTCGCCAACGTCAACGTGGACTTGATGTTCGGCCTGCCGGGACAGACGCGCGCCGGCTGGGGCGACACCCTGAGCCGCGTCCTGGACCTGGAGCCCGAGCACGTGTCGGCCTACGCCCTCACGGTGGAGGAGGAGACCGCTTTCGGCCGCGCCGGCGTGCGGGCCGACGGCGACCTGCAGGCCGATATGTACGACGAGGCGGCGGACCGCCTTCAGGCGGCCGGGTACGTCCATTACGAAATCTCGAATTTCGCCAAGCCGGGGCGCGAATGCCGCCACAACCTGCGCTACTGGAAAAACCTTCCCTGCCTGGGCGCGGGCGTTTCCGCCGCGTCCTTCGACGGGCGGCGGCGCCGCGCCAACACCGATGACCTGGCGGCCTACATGGACGCCGTGGAACGCGGAGAGTCCGCGGCGGCGGAAGACGAAGCGCTGACGGACGAGGAACGCCTGGGGGAGGACCTCATGCTTTCCCTGCGCCTGCGGGAGGGCGCCCTGCCCGCGCCGAAAACGCGGGCCCTTTACGGCGCCGCGCTGGGCCGCTTTCAGTCGCTGGGTTTTCTGGAAGCGGATCCGTCGGGCCGCGTCCGTCCCACGCGGCGCGGTTGGCTGCTCTCCAACCGGCTTTTCCAAGAGCTGTTGAGCCCGGCCGAGCCGGCCCTCGTGGGAAAAGATTGACGGGTTTCGGGCGAACCGGTATACTTTCCACGCCATGGCGAGGATACTGGTGGTTGAAGACGACGACAGCACTCAAGGCCTGCTCAAGCTCATCATCTCGGGCGCGGGCCACGAAGTCGACGTCGCCGGAGACGGGCAGACCGCCCTCAAGGAAATCCTGAACAAGCAGCCGGACCTGGTGGTGCTCGACGTGATGCTGCCCGAGGTCCACGGCTACTCCGTCTGCCATCAGATCAAGAACAACGAAGTGCTGAGGAGCATCAAGGTCCTCATGCTCTCGGCGAAATCTTTTCCCGCCGACCGGCGGCAGGCCGAGGAAGTGGGCGCCGACGCCTTCCTGAGCAAGCCGGTGAATCCTTCGGAGCTGGTGGAAAAAATTAATTCCCTCCTGAACAACAACCCTTCTTGACAGCGCCGGCGGCATTAGTTAGCATCCCTTAACCTAGTGAGAATAGGCGTCTTGACTTGACGAAAGAGAGACTGACTCCATGGCCCCCCGCCACCTATTGCTTTGCCTCTGCGCCGTTGTTTCCCTGGCCGCCTTCGTTTCCGCCGGCGATTTCTCCTCCAAAAAACCCTTTGAACCCAACGCCACCCTTTATTTGAAAGACGGCTCCCGCCTGGCGGGCCGCCTCATCCAGCAGAATTCCGAAGAGGTCGTCTTTGAAACCGAGGGCGGCCGCGTGACGTACCCTCAATCCCGCGTCAAGAAGGTGGAGTTTTTCACGCCCGGGGCCTCCGCCCCGGCGCCGGCCGCCGAAGCCGAAGAGGAGGAAAAGACGGAAGCCTATTCCGGGCCGCTTCCCGACGACATCCTCCGGCACGAGCCCTCGTTCTTGGAACCCGTGCGGCTGGCGGACCGCCACCGCCTGGACTTCGGCGCGGAAATGGCCGTGGACATGTTCCATCCCGAAGGCGTGGATTCCAGCGATTTCAACGTCACCTATCTCCGCCTTTTGGGCGCCCTGGGCTACCGGTTCGCCCCAAACAAAAAGCTGGAGCTCTCCATGGGTGTGCCCTTCCTCTTCCAACTTATGACCTACGGCGGCACCTCGGGCGTCCTTGTTGAAGACGACTCCTCCGCCGGCCTGGGCCAGGTCAGCTTCGCCGCCAAGACGGCCCTTTCCAAGAACTTCGGCGTCAAAGGTTTCCTGGAACTGGCCACCGGAGACGCGGACGACGTCCCGGCTACCGGCGAAGGCAACAACCTGGGCGCCATGCTCCTTGCCGAGACGAGCAACGGCCCGTGGGGCTTCCACGCGGGCCTGGGCCGCATCGTGAAGACGGAATACGACCGGGATTTCGGCGGCAAGCGCGACCCGGGCGACGTGACGGCGCTTTCCCTGGCCCTCACGGTCCAAGGGAAGCCGCGGGCCTCCCGTTCCCGTTTCGGCGGCTCCCGCGCCCTGCAGGTGGGCGGGGTCCTTGAGTTGAACACCTATATGGTAGCGGACACCAAGGCGGCCGGGACGACGGTGGCCGACACCGGCGGGACCGCCACCAACCTGGTCCTGGGCCTGAACATCGGCAGCCAGACCGGCTCCACGACAACCGTTTTCAAAACCGGCCTGGCTTTCGGCGTCGGAGAAGAAGGGCTTCAAAGCTTCGACGCCGCGCGCGGGGCCGGGGACTTCCTTTATTTCGGCTCCATCAGCACGCGGTGGGGAGGACGGCCATGAACTTCCATAAATTTTTCCGGACGGTTTTTTCACTCGGACTGAGTCTCTCGGTTTTGGCCGGCTGCGACCGCACGGCGCGCAACAAAATCATCAGCGGAACGGACGCTTCCGCCGTGGTCGGCGAAGCGGCGGCTGTCCAGGCCGTAGAAGATGTGTGGGCGCTGTCCAAGACGGGCTCCAGCCTCAGCAACACCGGATTGGCTTTGACCGCTCCGGGGGCCAGTTTGGCTCCCGACGGAACCGTGGTCATGCCGGCGCCCGGCGTGGCTCAAGCCCACAACGTCGCCCAATGCCAAAGCATCATCCGCTCAGGCGGATTTATCTTCAGCGGCGACGGTTACTACACTTACAGCCGAGGGTTAGGCGGGAATTTCAGGGGCATTTTCAAAATCGGATTCTTGCAGAGCAACGCTCCGAAGGATATTTGCTTGGACGGCGTATCGGTCGACGGCATAGGGCTTAAGGTGGCCGGCACCGTGGGCTTCGGCAACACCGTCAACCTCGATTTAAAATTCACCAACTTGAATCTGACTCCGACGCTGAACGGGACGATCTCAGGCTCCGCGTCCGGGCAAATGTTCCAAATGAAATTTACGGATTGCGCCTACGCGGCCTTGGGCCGGGCCACGCCCACAAGCGGGAAATGGACGGGCAGCTTCGGCTCGGGCACGACGGGCGTTTGGTTGTTCACGATAAACTTTTCCGCCGCGGGCGGCTCGGGCACGATGATCGGCGGTACGGGAACCAACTATAAAATCAACATCACGCCCAACGGAGTCCTGACGATTACGACGTAGAAAAAAATTTTTACGACGGTTGTGTTGACACGCCGGGCAGATATGTTTTAGGATAATAGTTAGAGACGTTGCAGTTGTATCCGCAAGCAACCGCTGAGCAGCCTCCGTCCGATAGAGGAGGGAACGCAAGCAAAGCCGTTCCTCACCCACGTAGACCTCAGGCCGCTGACCCCTCCAGGGGACCGTCAGGGCACCAAAGACCCGCACCAAAAAGCCACGCGCGAAACAGACATCTCGAGTCGTTCGACCAACCGATAAGAAACAAATCCAATCTTATCGCGGGGGATTCTTCTATACATCCCCTTCGCACCGGCGCATTGCGCCGCCTCCGCCGCCGGCGGGGCCCGCAACAGGACAAAATTTAGGCAAGGAGGAATTTCCCTATGAACTTCAAATGGCCTTTTGGGACGCTGTCGGCCGCCGTCGCCCTCGCTTTGGCGTCTTCGCCGCTGGGAGCCGTGACCTATTATGAGGAAACGGACGCGCCCGCCGAAGTGGAAGTCTATGAGGACGACTCCGACGATGTGATCTTCATCGAGGACGACGACGATGAGGACGACGACGATTTCCGCTCCGGCGTGTCCCTGGGCGGCCGGGCGGCTTACTTTGATCCCAAGGACGCCGACGACACCACCTGGTTCGGCGGAGCGCAATTGAGACTTTTCTTCTCCCGGGCCATGGCCTTGGAGGGGTCCATAGATTATAGGGAAGACGAATACCCCGGCCAGGTGCAGGTGAGGACCTATCCCGTGCAGGCGTCCTTGCTGGTGTTCTTGATGCCGGACAGCCCCTTGAGCCCCTTCCTGCTGGGCGGAGCGGGCTGGTACCACACCACCCTGGAGATCCCCGGCGTTCCCGACGACACCGACAGCCGTTTCGGCCTTCACGCCGGCGGCGGCCTGGAGCTCTGCCTGAGCGAGCACCTCTCCTTGGACGGGACCTACCGCTACATTTGGATGGAGGACTTTGAAAGCCGCGCCGCCGATCTGACGGAAAAAGAGTTCAACGACAGCGGACACATGGTGACCATGGGGCTCAACTTCTACTTCGGCGATAAGGACTAGGGGAGGGATTATGCCCGGACATACGAACGTCGCGTCGCCCACGGCGATCCTGCGCGAAGATCACGAGAAGGTGAAGGAGCTGTTCGCCCGCTTCGAAGAAGCGGAAAGCGCTTCGGAGAAGGGCCGCATCGCGGAGCAGGCCATCGCGGAGCTGAAGGCGCACACGTCGCTGGAGGAGGAGATCTTTTATCCCGAGGCGCGGGACATCACGGGCGACGAGGACCTTCTGAACGAGGCCGAAGAGGAACACCACGTGGCCAAACTGCTCATCAAGGAGCTGGAAAAGATGAGCCCCGGCGACGAGCACTACGAGGCCAAGTTCACCGTGCTGGCGGAAAGCGTGAAGCACCACATTGAGGAAGAAGAGTCCGAGCTCTTCCCGAAACTCGAGGACGCGGACGCGGATTTGGAGGGCCTCGGCCGGAAGATGGCGGAGCGGAAAGAAAGCCCCGCCGCCGGCGCGCGGAGCGGATCGTCCAAGGGACGCAAGGGACGGTCCAAGGCCCGGTAAGGATTTCGCGCTCCTCTTCGGAGGAACGCGATCGCGGTGAAATGGTTGGCCGGGAACCTCCGGCTGATGGGGGGCACCAGCCTTCGGGCTGGTGATCACCGGAAGG
>JBQTIM010000140.1:0-7521 GCA_052388135.1 Elusimicrobiota bacterium | reverse complement strand
TTAGAAAATTCCTCTGCCGCGCTCCGCGCGGCCCCGCCCGCCCGCACGACCGCCCGGAAAATAGAAGGGCCTAGCCGCGAATCACGGCTAGGCCCTGACCACCAGTTGTGTGGTTTCGCAAATGGTGGAGCTGAAGGGGATCGAACCCTCGGCCTCGTCGTTGCGAACGACGCGCTCTCCCAGCTGAGCTACAGCCCCGGCGGGGTTTCGGCGCGGCGGCGCGCCGCCGGCACCGATGCGCAGGTGACGGCACCCCGAAAATAAAAGCGGTCCGGCGGGAGACGGATTGTCCGGCCGCGGCCGCAAACCCGCGCGGCGTGAAAGTATCGGCGGAATCCGCCGGCGGCGCCAACCCTCTCCCCGCAGGCGTTAAAAACCAACCACAGCCAATTATAGCAAAGCCCGGCGGCCCGCGGCCGTCCGGCTCAGGCTTGGACGGGTTCTTGGGCGGTTGCGGCGGAAAAGGGGGCGAGCTGGCCCGCGAGGGGGTCGGCTCCCAGAGTGCCTTGCAGGGAAGCCAAATAGTCCGGGGAGGAAACGCGGCTCAAGGTGCCGCGCGCGCGGGCGAGGCGGCCGGAGATGTCCAGCTTCGCCGCGGCCTCCCACTGCTTGTTCTTGGCCAGGAAGTCCTCCAAAGATTTCACGTGCCGGGTCCAGAGAGCCGTCTCGCGGGTTTGCCGCGCGCGCAGGCGCTCCCGGTACCAGCCGCCGGCCAGCAGAGCCTCGCGGGTGAAGAGGGCGCGGAAAGCGGGGGCGTTGGCGTCCTTGCCTTCCCAGCTTCCGCGGGCCATAACGTGGAGCAGGGCCTTCAAGGGCGGGCAGGCGGCTTCCACGCTGCCGTCGGCGAAGTAATGCTCGGCCACGCGCTTTTGCGTGGCCACGATGTTGTCCACGCCGTCGGCGAACACGTCCTTGTCCTGGAGCTCCGGCTTGAGCATCTCCTCGCTGAAAACGGCGGTGGGGCTGTTGAAGATCCGGCCCAAGACGGTGCGGACGAATTCCGCGGTGATGCGCCAGCCCAAGCGGCCGGCCAGGACGCGGCGGCCGCGGTGCTCGAAATCCTCCAGCTTCTCCAGGTGGCCGTTGGCGATGAGGCGGGCCGGCTCGCGCTCCTCGGGCGACATGCGCGACCAGATCTCCGGCACCAGGAGGCTGATGTCGTGGTCCACGCGCACGCGGGGCCCCACGTAACCGGCGGCCGAGGTGAAGCCGCCGTAGCCGGTGAGAAGGTAGGAGACCAAAGCGTTGTTCAGGTCCACCACGGGCCAGAGGGCGTTGAAGGGACCCTTGGTGAGAGCGCCTTCGGAGCCGAAGCCCGTGGTGGAGGGCGACTTGCCGGTGACGCTGCAGATGAAGTCCATGAAGAGCTCGGGCAGTTCCTGGTAATGAATGGGGTTGAACACGGCAAGAGGGCGGAGACCGGCCTTGGCGTCGGGCGGATTGTTGCGGCGGCCGGCCAGGACGGCGTTGACGGGAAAATAAACCGGCTCGCCCGACGGCACGCGGCGGGCCAGACGAGCCCCCGCCTGGGACAGATAAGTCAGGCGCGGGTTCACCAAATCCGGCCGGTCCTGAAGATAGCGCGGATTCTTCGAGGGCTTGCCTTCCACCAGGCGCGGGTGGGCGGAGGAAACGACGTATTCGGGTTTCGATTCGGCCAGAAAATCCCGCAAGAGACGCTTCATCGGCTCGGTGTATTGGTCGAAGCCGGCCGCGTCGTCCAGAATGTCCTGCGCCTGGGGCCGGGTGAGGGGCTCAAAGTTCGAGAGGAAGTTTCCGGGGCGCGCAAGGTCCGCCTCGGTCTGCTTGTCGTAGCCGCGGTGGATGGCGTCGTCGGGCCGTTGGAACAGCCGGTACTCGCAATTTTTCACGACCTTCAGGCTGGGGTTGGTCCAGGCCGCCGGAACTTTTCCCAGGCGGTCCCGCGGCGCCACCACGGAGACGGTGATGTCGTCCTCGGCCTGGATTTTATCGGCGGCGGTGTAGTCTTGGCGCACGCGGTAGATCCGCCAGGAGCCGTCCTGCTCCAGGCCCACGCGCAGGTAGTTGGCCACCAGCTTGCGGTCGTCGCATTTCAGCTCATGGCCGGGATGGCCGTTGATGACGTCCACGCTGAAGTGCTCGCGCCAGCGGTCGCCCCATTCCGGCTTGTAGAACCGCTTGACCACGAAAATGAGCTCTCGCACGTGAGGCGGCAAATTCTTCAGCCATTCGTTGTAGGCGTCGGTGTACTCGGCGGCGGGGGTCAACAGCTTGATGACGGAGCCCAGGGAACGGGCCTCGCTTAAAATGGGTCGGCTGCGGCCGGGCTTGGGAACCTTGAACCTGTCGCCGAAATCCCGGCGCAGAATGTCCGCCGCCTGATCGAAGTCGGCTCGGAAGTCCGCGACGAAAACGGGCCCGGGGATCATGGCGTCCACGATGGGCTTGGAAATTTCCGACTTGCCTCCGCCGGAGACGGTGCAGGGCTTGTGGCAAAGGGTGCCTTCGGCCACCGTGCCGTAAAGGTGCCAGCGGCTGCCGCCGGTCTGCTTCTTCAGGCGGACTTTGTAGCCCGAGGGATAGACGTACGCATGGGAAGCCAGAAGCTTGACGCTGCGCGGCTGTCCTCCGGCGGTCCAATGGACGCTGTGGGTGGACAGGTCGAAACGGGCGTCCTCCGGCACGTAGAGGATGTCGGGATGAAGCTTGTCCACGGCGTAACCTTCGGGCTTAAGCTCCATCACATCGGGATAGAGCCCGGCGTTTTCCTTCAGGGAGCCGCCGGCGGCGGCGGGACCGGGATGGGCCTCCTCGCCCAAGTCGTAGCTCGGGAACACCGTGGCGCCGCCGGAATGCTCCTCTTCGCAGAGGCCGTAGAGGTTGGCGGAATAGCTGATCTGGCTTTTCACCTCTTTTTTGCAGTAGCCGAAATAGTTGTCGGCGATGAGGGTGACGATGACGCCGCGACCGTCGCGGCAAACCACCTTGAACGCCTGGCCGCCGTTGTAGAGCTCATCGTCGGCTTTCCAGCACATGCCGTCGCGGCGCTGGCGCTCCGACGCCTTGTCCCAGGCGGGGAGGCCCACATCCTTTTTCTTCAGGCCGATGAGGTGCGGCGCCAGAATGACGCAGCCGGTGTGGCCCGTCCAATGCTCCGCGTCCAGGGCGGCGTCGTTCTCGGGGAGGAAAGGGTTGCCGGCGTTGCCGAAGATGGATTCCACGAAATCCAGGTTGCAGACAAGGCCGCCGGGCGCGAAGAAACGAACTTCCAAGGATTTTTCTTCGATGAAGCCGCGCACTTCCGGACAGACCACCGGCCGCAGGAGCAGGGACACCCAGGTTTTGGCTTCTTGTTTTTGTCCGGCCGTGAAGGGAAGGCGGAGCAGGGACTTGGGCGGGCTGACGGCCGCGGCCAGAAGGCGGCGGAAAATGGCTTTGGGCACGGCCGCCTTGTCGTCGGGGATGGGGAAGCCGCCCTCGGCGATGTGGAAGACGCCCTGGGTGGTGCGGCGGTCCTTATCGGGGTTGTGCAAAACGCCCTGCCGCACCCGGTGGGAGCTTACAATTTCCGACGAGAAAGTGTCGCCCTTGGCGGGCAGGGACATGAGCCGCGCCAGGCCGTGGCGGTCCAGCATGAAAGTGCTGTGGGGCAGACGGGGGGTCCCGCCGGAGACATCCTTTAAGTAAGCGTCGAGGAAATCCTGGATGCGCTGGTCGGCCGGACAGAGCAGGTTCCCCAACAGCTCCGTTTTGGCCGCGTGGATGGAGAGAAGAGGCCGCGCGATCTCCAGAAGCCGCGCCTCGGCTCCGTCGTCGGCCGCCGGACAGCCCAGGGCCGCCAGCTTAAGGTTGATGTATTGGGCCAGCTGCCCGTCGCCGGAGGGGGCGGCGTCGCGGTCGGCCTGAAAACCAAGGGTTTTACCGAAGTCCATGAGTGATCTCTTTCTCCGACGATAAATCGCCCCCCATTCTACAAAATATCGCCCCTCGCGGCGGCGAATAAGGAGAGGCTAGCCGCAATGAAGTTCAATTAAGCCGTCTTACCGGCGGAAGCCGGTATCCAGGTCGTGAAATAGTTGCTTAAAAACCAGTTTTACTGCCTGGGCCCCGGCTTTCGCCGGGGTGACACACATTAATTGAACCGCATTGAGGCTAGCCGGCGGAGGGAGCGGAAGAGGCGGGAAAATCGGAAGCGGGCGCTTTCGGCCCGTAGTAGTCGCTGCCGATTTCGATGCGGGTCCGGCCCTTGGCTTCGCGCCAGCGGTTGGAGTCGCGGAGGGAATAGGCGCAGCCGCAGTATTGCTGCTGGTAAAAGCGTTCGGCACGGGCGATCTCGATCATGCGGTTGGAGCCGTCCTCCTTGCGCCAATTGTAGGCCCAGTAGGTAACGCCGGGAAAAAGCGAAGCCGCTTTCTCGCCGGCGGCCGTCACTTGGTCGAAATTTTTCCAGCGCGAGATGCCCAGGCAGCTGGTGATGACCTTGAAGCCGTTTCGGTGCGCGTATTCGGCGGTCTTCACGAAACGCATCTCGAAGCAGAGCGTGCAGCGTTCGCCGCGCTCCTCGTCCCATTCGTGGCCCTTGGTGAGCTCGAACCAGCGGTCCTTGTCGTAATCGGCGTCTATGAAGGGGATGCCCAGCTTCTCCGCGTAGCGGATGTTCTCCTCTTTGCGGAGCTCGTACTCCCGGCGGGGATGGATGTTGGGATTGTAGAAATAAACGGAAAGGTCCACGCCGGCCCGGTGGATGTCCTCGATGACGGAGCCGGAACAGGGAGCGCAGCAAGAATGGAGGAGAACCCGGCGTTCGCCTTGGGGCGGCTCGATGCGGCGGAGAGCGGACGTCATTTTCCCATTATATCAAACGGCCGGCGATGGACACCGGACATCAGCTCCGGACGGCGATGACGAGCCATTCGGAAGCGCCCGTGTTGCAAGAGCCTCCCACCCCGGTGTTCGCGTGCTTTAAACGAAGGGTGTCGGCCGCGCTCACGTAGGCCGCGATGAGGCCGCAGTTCCCAGCCAGATCAATGCCGGGAGTTACGAAAACAGCGTCGCCCACCGCCAGGCCCGGCACGTCCACGTTTTGATAGGAGCTGGACCCGGACCCCAGGTTGGGCGGATCCACCGTGACGCTGTAGACGCGAATTTCTCTCAGCGGGGTTCCCAAGTCGCCCAGCTTGAGTGCCGCGCCGGCGCCGCTCACCGTCACGGTGCCCCCGCTGACGTGGAAAAGGCTCGAGGGAGATGTCGTCCCCACGCCCACGCGGCCGCCGGAAACCGCCAGGGTGGACCCTCCCACGGAAAATTGTCCGGACGCGACGTCAACGCTCCCGCCGAAAATTTTCGCCGCGGACACGGTTTGCGCCGTCCCCAGAGTCACGTAGCGCCCGTCCACGCTGGCCGTGCTCAAATCGACGAGGGAAACGGAGAAATCCGCGATCTCGAGGCCGCCCACGCTGCCCGACGCCACGGCCAGCGCGTAAGGAACCGAAAGCAGGCGTTCCCGGGGCGTCATTTCGGCGTCCGCCCCCACCGTGATTCCCAAATAGCGCTCCGTCCCGCCCTGGAAAACGCTTCGCGGAATGCCGCCGGGCGTAGCGGAGCCGATGTGAACATTGAAAACGCCGTTGTCCACGGGCACCGCGCGGGTTTCCGTGAACAGCGGCGCGCCGGCGGAAGGAACGTCGTAAATGCGGAATATCATGGCCGCCGCGGGAATGGTTAAGGGATTGCCTGCGGAATCCGCCAGCTTGCCCTGATAATTTATAGCGGCGGGAGCATCGGCGGCGGCCAGAGAGGGGTAGAACAAAATTCCGCAGGCAATCTTGCGTATCCAGCGGCCTCGATTTGACCGGAAGGACCAATTCGTCCGTCCACCTTTGCGCATCCCGCAAAGACCTCCCTCATGATGAATGTTAATTAAATATTAACATTGTTTCATGTTGGCGGGTAGGCAGAATCGCTATAAAATATATCCACCTCAATCATATCTAGAAATATGATCGTTCTTCTTGAAGAAGAGAAATTATTCTTCTGGTAGGGCGGTGGGCGGGCGGACGGCTAGGCGGCTGCGGGAACTGCCGGTGTGATATTCGTATTCCCCTTCATGGATGCTGGTGTTCAGGATTCGGAGGGAGACTGAGAAAACCCAGGCGCCCAGGCCCACGATCGTTCCCGTGATGAAGCAGAGGATCCGGAAGCTCAGTTTCTCTGGTCCAGGGGGACGAAGGCCCGCAAGTGAGGGCCCACGTAATGGGAGAGGGGCCGGATGATCCGGTTGTCCTTGCACTGCTCGAAGATGTGGGCGGTCCAGCCGGCCACGCGCGACATGGCGAAGATGGGCGTGAAAAGGTCCGGCGCGATGCCGAGCAAGTAGAGCAGGGACGCGGAATAGAAGTCCACGTTGGTGTTGATGTTCTTGTGGCGGTGAACCTCTTGGGCCACCTTGACGGAGATGTCGTACCACTTGGTGTCCTTCTTGTGGTCGCTCAGGCGCTTGAGCATCTCCTTCAAGGGCTTGGAGCGCGGGTCCTCCACCTTGTAGACGCGGTGGCCGAAGCCCATGATTTTCTTTTTCTCCGCCACGGCCTTTTCCACGTAGGCCGCGGCCCGGGAAGCCTCGCCGATCTCCATGAACATCTGCATGGCTTTCTCGTTGGCGCCGCCGTGCAGGGGACCCTTGAGGGCGCCGATGGCGGCGGTGACGGCGGAGTGCACGTCGGACAGCGTGGAAACGGTGACCCGGGCGGCGAAGGTGGAAGCGTTCAGGTCGTGGTCGGCCAGGAGGACCAAATAAGTTTCCAGGGCCTGGACGGCCAGGGCGTCGGGCTTTTCACCGGTGAGCATGTAGAGAAAATTGGCGGCGTGGGAGAGGGCCGGATCCGGCGCGAGGGGCTTTTGGCCCTTGCGAAGCCTTTCCCAGGCGGCGGTGATGGTGGCGATGCGGGCCACCAAGCGCACGGCCTTGCGGCGGTTCACCTCCGGCGTGTTGAGGACGGATTCCGGGTCCAGCGCGCCCAGGGCGGACACCGCCGTGCGCAGGACGTCCATGGGATGCGCCTGGGCGGGGAATTTCCCCAGGATGTCCAGGATTTCCGCCGGCAGGACGCGGTACTGCAAAAACTCCTTGGAGAACGCCTCCAGGCGCGCCTTGTTGGGCAGGTCTCCGTCCCACAACAGGTGCACGGCCTCCTCGAAGGAAACCTTGCCGGCCAGGTCCACGGTGTTGTAGCCGCGGTAAATCATGACGCCCAGACGGCCGTCCAGGAACGTGATCTCGGACTCGGCGGCGATGATGCCTTCGAGCCCCTTGATGAAATCTTCGGTTTTGTGCGCGTTTCCGTCGGGCATGTCAGCGGAGAAGGTCCGGGGAGAAGGAGCGGGGGATGGGAACTTCGCCATCGGCCCCGCGGCTTCGGCGCGGCGTTCTCTCTCTCCTTGTTGTTTCCCTAAAGCAACCGGGCGACTTTCTTGATTTGGTAGACGGTGGTGCCGCCGGGGAGCTTCACGGTGACGCGCTCCCCCACCTTGTGGCCCAGC
>JBQTIM010000139.1:0-1610 GCA_052388135.1 Elusimicrobiota bacterium | reverse complement strand
GCATAATTTCCCTTTCATATTCGTCAAGCAGGCTCGGGAAATTTTGCTTCGGCTCCCCAAAGCGGGTTATTGAGAGAGTCTTTTAATTTGCCGCTGTAGACAGGCCGTCCGCACGCCCCGGGCCGCGGAGTTTCTTTCCGGCGAAGGCGGGCGGAAGGGCGGCCGGCGGTTCACCGGGCGGCGGACGAACGTTTCCCGGGAATAGGCTCAGGGCGCGGCGCGAAAAGGCGCGGCGCCCTTTTTGTTATAATCGGGACGCCATGGCCGCGCTCCTGAAAAACCTTTGGAAACGTTCGTTCCGCGACGAGCCCTTCCGGCAGAAGCTTCGCTTCCTCCGGGAGGTTTTTTTATTTCGGGGCCTCGGCGGGCGCGCTCTGGCCGCCATCGCCCGGGCCATGATGGAAAAATCCTACGCGGAGGGGGAGACCGTCTTCGCCGAGGGGGACGTGGGCCGGGCTCTGTTCATCGTGGCCCGCGGCCGCGTCCGGCTGTCTCAAGGGAAGAAGGCTCCCGGCAAAGGCGGCGACATCGCCCTCCTACAGGCGGGAGATTTTTTCGGTGAAATGGCGCTCCTGGACGAGCTGCCCCGTTCGGCGTCCGCCCACGCCGCGTCGCCGGCGACCCTCTACATCCTCTACAAGTCCCAGCTGGACGCCCTCTCCGCCGATAATCCCGCGGCGGCCGTCAAGGTCCTTCACGCTTTGGCGCGGCTGTTGAGCGCGCGCCTGCGGCGCGGAGCGGCCAACGGCGCGGCCGAGAGCCCGCGTTGAACGGGGACATTCTTTCCCCCGTCCCTTCCCGGACCTGGCGCGAAGTCCTCAAAGCCCTCCTTTTATTCAGCCTCCTCCTGGCGGCGGCCCGGTTCCTTTTTGAAGTCCGGGCCGTGGTTCTGCCCTTCGTGCTGGCGGCCGTTTTCGCTTATTTGCTCAACCCGGCGGTGTCTTTCCTGGAGCGGCGCGGCGTGCGTCGCTCCTCGGGAGCGTTGCTCCTGTATGCCGTCCTGCTGTCCGTCGCGGTCTTCCTTCTCTACGGCGCGGCGGTGGTCGCGTGGCGCGATTTGCCGCGCCTGCGCTTGGAACTGCCGGGTTATTTGGACCGCGTCAAAGCCGCCGCGGACCAGGCCGAAGCCGTTCTGGCGGAGGCGTGGCCGTGGCTTCGGGAAAAGCGCATCTTCGACCGGGCCCTGGCCGCGGCCGGAACTTTCCTGCAGGAGAAGCTGGTGGAGGCTCCCGCGTATTTGGGAACCGTTTTCTCTCTGGGCCTTTACGCGGTTCTGGTTCCGTTCGCCGGATTTTTTTTCCTCAAGGACGGCCCGCGTTTTTTTCAGCGCCTTTTGGACGCCTGCCCCGGCCGCTGGGTGGAAAGGTTCGTCGGCTTGTTCTGCGAGGTGGACTCGGTTCTGGGGGCCTACCTCCGCGCGGTGCTGGCGGAGGCGGTGGTTGTGGGCGTCCTGTCCTGGGCGGGGTTGCGGTGGCTGGGGGTGGACCACGCGCTCCTGATCGGCTTCCTGGCCGGCGCGGGGAATTTGGCGCCCTACTTGGGGCCGACGGTGGGCGGCGTCCTGGGAGCGGCGGCGGCTTTTTTTCAGTTCGGCAACTTCACCATGCCGC
>JBQTIM010000138.1:0-5819 GCA_052388135.1 Elusimicrobiota bacterium | reverse complement strand
GTCCGGAGGGCTTCCCCTGGCGGCCCGCGCCGCGGCGCTGAGCCGCACCCGGGCCAGAACGCTCAACCCCAGGACGGGGATTTTACCCACGCGGGAGATCAAGAGACTCTACACGGCCGCCGTGGACGCGGCGGAGCGTCTCATCTATATCGAGAACCAATACTTCGCCTCGGAGATCCTGTTCGACGCCCTGCGGCGCCGCCTGCGGGACCGATCCCGGACGCGCTTGCAGATCATCCTCCTCTATCCCTTGAAAATGCGGACTCCCTACGAAGGTCTTTGTTTGGGTCTGGCGCAAGCGCGGATGTTCCGCGATATCCGCCAAGAGGCCGACGACTGGGGCCACAACCTGGGCCTTTATTACACCGTCACCCCCGGCCCCGGCGGAACCGAGACGCCGGTATACATCCATTCCAAAGTCATGGCGGTGGACGACCGCTTTCTCACCGTTGGGTCCGCCAACACCACGGACCGCAGCCTTCGGCTGGACACGGAACTGAACTGGTCTTGGGAAGCTCCGTCCTCCGAAACGGAACTGGGGCGGAGCATCCGCGCGGCCCGGGTGGACCTTTTGGCGGAGCACTGCGGCATCGGGGAAGAGGAAACGGAGGAGCGAAAAGCTCTGGAGGAACCGGAAGGCCTGGTGGCGCGGCTGGACGCCCTGGCCGCCGAGAAAAACCGCCGCCTGCGCAAGCGCGAAACGGACCCTTACACCCAGGACCGGGGCCTGCTCACCTCGCTCAAGCCCCGGGATTTGCTTTTGGATCCCGGCAAGGCCGTCATCGAGGAGGCCCTGGCCGGCCGCGGGTTTACGTCTTGGAAAGAGATTTTTTAAGGGATTCGGCGTTGCGGACGGCGTGGCCCTCGGGATCGTTGTTGTAGAAAACGTACACCTCTTTTTTTCGTCCCGACAACTCCCGCACATGGCGCGCATCCCGGCGAAGGCGGGCCGCCGAGTAGGACCCCGGCCCGTGCCGGCGAATGTAGGCGAAGGGGGCCGTCTCCGGCCGGCCGGGCGTCGCGTGCTTGCCGTCGGCCTCGCACACCGCCGCCCGCTCCCGCTTCAAAACCGCGTAAACGTCCTCGGAAAACCAGCTCTCGTCGCGGAATTCGAAGGCGTGCAAAACCTTGTAAGCCCGGAGCTCCCGCAAAAACTCCTCGAGGCGGCCGACGTCCTTGCCGAAACGCGGCGGCAGTTGCCACAACACGACCCGCAGCTGGCCGCCCAAAGGCTTCAGCCGCCCGAAATAAACTTTCAGCGGGCCGCGGGAGTCCCTCAACCTTTTGATGTGCGTGATGAAGCGGCTGCCTTTGGCCGCGAAGACGAACCGGGACGAGACGGCCCGGCTCCAGTCTTTGACGGAAGAGAGCCGGGGCAGGCGGTAAAACGTGTTGTTGAGCTCCACGGCATCGAAACGCCGGCCGTAGAACTTCAGATAATCTTTCGTGGGGAGATCGGGCGGGTAGAAAACGCCCCGGCGCCAGTGGTCGTAAACGAAGCCGCTGGTGCCCACTCGCACGCGGCGGGCGGCGCGCTTCAAGGCTTGTCTCGGGCCGCTTCCTCCCCGGCGCGCCCTTCTTCGGGCGGACGCGGCTCCCGGACCGCGGCCGCGGCGCGGGCTTTCTCCAGAGACTCCTGCCGTTCCGTCAAATCCTTCACCAGCGCCACGAAGCCCTCGGGCCGTCCGCCGGCGCCGCCCGGGTACGGCACATAAGTGGCCGAGATATAGCGCGAAGCGCCCCGCACGGACACCCAGCGCTCAAAAGATGTTTCCCGCCCGGCCAGCGCCGCCTCCATCTCGGGCCGAAGGTTTTCGTAGAGGGCCTCCCCCAGAACCGTCTTGATGGGCTTGCCCCGCAGCTCGCGCGGCGGGTGGCCCAGCCATTCGTTGCAGGCGCGGTTGCTGAAGCGGAAGCGACGCTCGGCGTCCACCGTGAAGATGGGCGCGGGCACGGCGTTGGTGATGAGCCGGAACTCGTCCTCGCGCCGCCGCAACGCGTTCATGGCCGCTTGGAGTTCGCGGCGCGCCTCTTTCTCGCTGGTCAGAAGCCTCAGGCGCTCCATCTCCGCGCGCTTGCGCTCCGTCATCTCGTTGAGCACCGCGCCCACGCCCATGGTGCGGCCGCCGCGGGCGCGCACCGGAAAATAGCTGGCCAGCCAGTGGCGCCACTCGCCCGGCATGGCCGACGTCTCGCAGCTGATTTCGAGGTCGCGCACGGGTTTCTCGGTCTCCAGGACGTGGCTGAGCACGGGTTCCACCGAGGCGGCCAGTTCGGGCGCCGCCTCGCGCACGCTGCGGCCGGCGAACCGCGAGGCTTCCACCCCGAGCATGGCGGCGAAAGCCTCGTTCACCCGGACGAAGAGCAGGTTCCGGTCCCAAAAAGCGAGGCCCACCGGAGCGGTGGCCAGCAGCATGTCCAACTGGGCCAGAGCTTCCTCCAAGCGCCGCGGCGATTCCGTAACCTCCAAGCGCTCTTGGCGGGCGCGGCTCTCGGCCAGGACTCCCTTGACGACCGCGCCCAGGCGCGACGTCTCCTCCGAAGAGAACGCGGCGCCCGCGCCGGCGCGCCGCAGGGCTGCGGCCGCCGCCTCGTCCAATCCGTCCGCGGCCGCCAGGAACGGCAAGCCGGGGTTTCGCTCTTTGACGAGGCGCAGGGCCTCCTCCGCCTCCAGATCGGGAACGGGCGCGACGTGAAGCACGGCGTCCCAGCCGGCCTTGTCCAAGGCGTCGGACAGGGAACGGGGAGAGCCGGCCACTTCGTAATGGGGCGCGTAGCCGCCGCGCTGCAGGCCGGCCAGGGCGGGCAGAACGGCGTCTTCGGAAACGGCTATGAAGAGAATGCGCAGGGGAAGGGCCATAGAGAGTCCTTGCGGTTAAATTGTACCATTTTCGGAGGCTCAGCCGCCGAAGGAGGATTCATGAGGAAATTCATGGCAGGCATCGCGGCCGCCGCTCTTGCGACGGCGGCCGGCGCGAAGGACCCGGGCTTTTCCCACAAGCTCTACGGCGAGGTTTTGGGAAAAACCGAGCGGAACGGCCGGGTGGATTACGTTCGTCTGAAATCGGACCCCGAGCCTCTGGGCCGCTATCTGAAAAGCGCCGCGGCGGTTTCCCGGCGGGACTTCGACGCCTGGCCGCGGGCCGAGCAATTGGCTTTCCTCATCAACCTCTACAACGCCTCGGTGCTCCGTTTGGCGGCGGACAATTACCCTCTGAAAAGCATCAAGGACATTCCCAGGGCTTTCCAGCGGCGCAGCGTCAATTTGTTCGGCCGCGAAATCTCCCTGGACGAACTGGAGAACGATTGGATCAGAAAGAAACACAACGAACCCCGGATCCACTTCGCGCTGGTCTGCGCCGCCAAGAGCTGTCCGCCTCTGCGCGGGGAGCCTTACGCGGCCGCCGCGCTGGAGAAACAGCTGGAGGAACAAACGCGGGCGTTCCTCTCGGACAAAAAAAAGAATTATTTGGATCCCGGCGGACGTGTCCTTTATCTGAGCCCTTACTTCGATTGGTTCCAGGAGGATTTTACGCGCGCCGCCGGTTCCACGGCCGATTTCCTGCGGCCTTACTTCGGAACGCAAACGGCGTCGGGATTAAAGGAAGGCCGCATCAAGATCAAACACGTTCCCTACGATTGGTCCCTCAACGAGGCGGGGCCGGGCTTCTAACGCCCCTTTTAGGCGGCGCCGGCTCCCTCGGATTTTTCGGCCCAATGAGAGAGCATGGCGGCCAAATCCTCCAAGTGGACGGGTTTGGCGATGTAGTCGTCCATGCCCGCCGCCAGGCACTTCTCCCGGTCGCCGTCCATGGCGTGGGCCGTCATGGCGATGATGGGGACGCGCCCGCCTTTTTCCAGCTTCCGAATTTCCTCCGTGGCCGAGTACCCGTCCATGTCCGGCATTTGGCAGTCCATCAAAACCAGGTCGAAGGAGGAACGGCCCATGGCCTCCACGGCTTCCCGGCCGGTGACCACCGCCTCGGCCTCGAGGCCCAGGTTGCGGAGCTGGGCCAGGACCACCTGGCGGTTCACAGCGTTGTCCTCGGCCACGAGGACTTTCAACCCGCGCAGTTTCGCTCCGTCCCGCAAGGCCTCCGTGGAGCCGCCGCGGGAAGCGAGCGGGCGGACGGCCTCCTCCATCCCAGGCGACGCCTTGGCCAGGTTCAGCCTCACCCAAAACGCGGCGCCCTCGCCGGGCGCGCTGTCGACGCCCATAGCGCCGCCCATGAGGTCCACGATCTGCTTGCAGATGGCCAGGCCCAGCCCGGTCCCGCCGAAACGGCGCGTGGTGGAAGCGTCGGCCTGGGTGAACGGCTGGAAAAGAGTCTTTTGCGCCTCGCGGGGAATGCCGATGCCCGTGTCGCGCACCGACAGGCGCACCAGCACGGCCTCCTCCGTTTCGTCCTCGCGGGCGGCCTCCACGGACACTTCGCCTTTCTCGGTGAACTTGAGGGCGTTGTCCAGCAGGTTCATGAGGACCTGCCGCAGGCGCCCCGGATCGCCGCGCAGGACGGCGGGCAGGCCGGGACCGGCGCGGTGGTTGAGGGCCACGCCCTTTTGCCGCGCCTGAGGCGTGAAAAAGCCCACGGTTTCCTGCACGAGGCGGCGCAGGTCGAAATCACGGCTGTCTAGCGGCATCTTGCCGGCTTCCAGCTTTGAAAAATCGAGGATGTTGTTGATGACCGACAACAGGGCGTCGGCTGACCCGCGGATCACCTGGGCGAATTCCTTTTGGCGCTCCTCCAAAGGCGTGCCCAGGAGGAGTCCCGACATGCCGATGACGGCGTTGAGCGGCGTGCGGATCTCGTGGCTCATGTTGGCCAGGAACTGCGATTTCACCCGGACGGATTCCAAAGCCTGGTCCCGGGCCAGCTCGAGCTCCGTGTTGAGGCTCCGGAGCTCGGCCGTCCTCTCCTCCACGCGGCGCTCCAGCTCCGCGTTCAAGGCGCGCACTTGTTCCTCGGCGCGGCGCCGGTCCGTGATGTCCACGGCGGAGCCCACGTGACCCACGTGCTCGCCGTCGGCGGAGAAGCGCGGCGCGGCGTGGATGTAGAGCCAGCGGTATTCGCCGCCGGCGTTGCGGAAACGGTGCTCCATCTTGAAAGTCCGTTTCTCTTTGATGGCTGAGTAATAGGTCTTCAAATACTCTCCCCGGTCGTCGGGATAAAGTCCTTCCGCCCACCCTTCTCCCAGTTCCTGCTCCGCCGTCCGGCCCCGGAAGTCCAGCCAGGGCTTGTTGAAATAAGTGCGGCGGCCGGAGGGGTCCGTCATCCAGATCATGACGGGCGCGGAGTCGGCCAAATCCCGGAATCGGCCTTCGCTTTCCTTGAGCACGGCGTTGGCGCGGGCCAGCTCCCGGGTTCGCTCTTCGACCCGCGCCTCCAGCTTCTCGTAGGTCTCCCGCAGGGCTTCCTGCATGCGGCGGAGCTCCGTCACGTCCTGGGCCGTCCCGTGCAGGCGGATGGGGCGGCCGTCGGAGTCTTTGATCGTGCGGCCGCGCCCGTGGACCACGCGCAGGGACTTGTCCGGCCGGACCACCCGGTGGTCGAACTCGAAGGGGCCGCCTTCCCTCAAGGCTTTCTCGACGGCCTCCGTGATGATGGGCCTGTCCTCGGGGTGGATGCGATCCAGGAATGCCTCCAGGGTGAGGGGAGTCTCGTGGGGCAGCAGGCCGAAAATGCGGTAAAGCTCCTCCGACCATGAAATCTTGTTCGTGAGCACGTCCCAGCTCCAGCTTCCCATCTGGGCCACGCTCTGGGCTTCGGCCAATTGCTCGTTGGCCTCCTTCACCTGCTCCAGGCTGTTCTTGAGCTCCT
>JBQTIM010000137.1:0-2294 GCA_052388135.1 Elusimicrobiota bacterium | reverse complement strand
GGTGGCGCTGGGCTGCATCATGATGCGCGTCTGCCACCTCAACACCTGCCCCGTGGGCGTGGCCACGCAAGACCCCAAGCTCCGCAAGAAGTTCACGGGCGACCCCGCCCACGCCGTCAACTTCATGCGCATGGTGGCCCAGGAGACGCGGGAGGTCATGGCCGCGCTGGGGTTCCGGTCCATCAACGAGATGATCGGCCGCACGGACGTCCTGGACGCCAAGAAGGCCGTGGACCATTGGAAGGCGCGGGGGCTGGATTACTCGAAGATCCTTTACCAGCCGCAAGCGGGCCCGGAGGTGGGCCGCTATTGCACCGAGGCTCAGGACCACGGGCTGGACAAGTCCCTGGACGCCGAGAAGCTCTTGAAGATTTGCGCGCCCGCCATCGAGCGGGGGGAAAAGGTGGAAGCCGCCGTCGCGGTGAAGAACTTCAACCGCGTGGTGGGCACCATGACCGGCTCGGAGATCACCCGGCGCCACGGCCCCAAGGGCCTGCCCGACGACACCGTCCGCCTCACGTTCCAGGGCTCCGCCGGCCAAAGCTTCGCCGCCTTCGCGCCGCGCGGCATGACCATGATTTTGGAGGGCGACGCCAACGATTATTTCGGCAAGGGCCTCTCGGGCGGAAAGCTCGTCGTTTACCCGCCCAAAGGCTCTCCTTTCAAGGCCGAGGAGAACATGATCATAGGCAACGTGGCTTTTTACGGAGCCACGGCGGGCGAGGCCTACATCCGCGGCTTGGCCGGCGAGCGCTTTTGCGTCCGCAACTCGGGCGTCCACGCCGTGGTGGAAGGCGTGGGCGACCACGCCTGCGAATACATGACCGGCGGCCGCGTGGCGGTCATCGGCCCGGCGGGACGGAACTTCGGCGCCGGCATGTCCGGCGGCGTGGCTTTCGTTTTCGACGAGGCCGGGGACTTCGCCGTCCGCTGCAACCAAAGCATGGTGGCCCTGGAAGGGTTGGACGCCGACGACTTGGCGGAAGTCCAAACGATGATCAAGAACCACGTCCGGCTCACCGGCAGCGACCTGGGGCGAAGAATCCTGGACGGGTGGAAGTCGGCGGGCGCCAAGTTCGTCAAGGTGATGCCCAAGGATTACAAGCGCATGATCACCGCCATCAAGCAAGCCCACGCCGCCGGCCTGGTGGGCGACGACGCCATCATGGCCGCCTTCGAAGAAAACGCGCGGGACCTCTCCCGCGTCGGCGGGAACTGAACCGGTGCCGACCCTCTCCCGCAAATCGCCGCGCGCCCGGCTCGCCGCCGCGCTCCTTTTCCTGGCCGCCGCTCCCGTCGGCGCCGATTTCGACGCCGCCCAGCGGGCCGAGGAGACGGGCAATTACGCCGCGGCCCTGCAGGAGTTCCGGGCCCTGGCCGACCAGGGGCACGCCGAGGCCCAGTTCCGGCTCGGTTCCATGCTCGAGGCCGGCCGCGGAACGCCCAAAGACGAGGCCGGGGCGGTCGTTTGGCACGGAAAGGCCGCCGCCCAGGGCAACCGCCAGGCCCAATACGCCTTGGGCCAGATGCACCGGCAAGGGCGCGGCGTCCGGCGCGACGCGAGCCAGGCCCTGAAGCTCCTGCGGGCGTCGGCGGACCAGGGATATCCTGCGGCGGCCTTCGCCCTGGGCGAGATGAATTTCCGCGGCGACGGCGCGCCCCAGAATTACGAAGAGGCGGCCCGCTGGTTCCGCAAGGCCATGGAAGGCCCCGAAGGCGACATCACCGCCCGGCATTACCTTGCCCTCATGCACGCCCGCGGCCTGGGCGTGCCCCGCGACGCCGTCAAGGCCTTCCAATTGTGGCGCCGGGCCGCCGACGAGGGCTCGGCCTGGGCGCAAGGCAACCTCGGACTGGCCTACGCGGACGGCCGGGGCGCGCCGCGGGACCTGGCGTCGGCCTATTTTTGGCTGACGCTGGCCGCCAACGAGGATTTCGGCTATTACTGGAACTACACCGACCCGTCCCTGCCGCCGGCCATCGGCTACAAGCGCGACGAGATCGCGGCCAAAATGGAGAGGATCGAGCAAAGGCTGACGCCGGCCCAGACGGAGAAAATCCAGCGCGACGTCGCGGAATGGAAACCCACCTTCGCGCCGGTAGTGGAAGCCGTCCCCGTCCCGCCGCCCGCGGCCGTCCCTGCGCCGCCCGTGCCGCCGCCCGCCGCGCCGCCCGCGCCCGCCGCTCCCCCGCCGGCCAAGGAGTCCACCCCCGCCGGTTCCACGCTCCTGTCGGAAGCCGCCGCCGGCGATCCCCAGGCGCAGTACCGCGTGTGCCGCAACTATTTCAAGGAC
>JBQTIM010000136.1:0-5420 GCA_052388135.1 Elusimicrobiota bacterium | reverse complement strand
GGAGCGAAATTTCAGATTTCGAGCCGAGCCGACGCGGGCCGAGGCGAGCATACTCCGTCGGCGGTATGTGAGCCGAAGACCGCTAAGGCGCAGGCCGAAAGCTGAAATTGCAGCCCGAAAGTAATTTATGAGATGAGTTCTTAGTTCCGTCCGTTCGTCCGCCGCGCCGTCCGGGCGCGCCCGGTTTTCCCATGGAAAAATTCAAGGTTGTGTCCTCCTTCAAGCCGGCCGGCGACCAGCCCCGCGCCATCCGCGAGCTGGCGGAGGGCCTGCGGCAGGGGCGGCGGCACCAGGTCCTGCTGGGCGTGACGGGCAGCGGGAAAACCTTCACCATGGCCAACGTGCTGGCGGAGGTCAACCGGCCGGCCCTGGTGATCTCTCCCAACAAAATCCTGGCGGCCCAGCTCTACGCCGAGCTGAAGTCCTTCCTTCCCCGCAACGCCGTGGAATATTTTATTTCCTATTACGATTATTACCAGCCCGAAGCCTACGTTCCCCAGAGCGACACCTACATCGAAAAAGACTCCTCCATCAACGACCACATCGACCGCCTGCGCTTGAAGGCCACGTCGTCCCTTCTGGAGCGGCGGGACGTGGTGGTGGTGGCGTCGGTCTCCTGCATTTACGGCCTGGGCAGTCCGCGGGAATACCGGGACATGTGCGTGTCTCTGGAGGTCGGCGCGGCCAAAAGCCGCGAGGCGCTCCTGCAGGGACTGGTGGACATCCAATACGAGCGCAACGAGGTGGATTTCTCCCGGGGGAAGTTCCGCGTTCGCGGGGATGTCGTGGAAATTTTTCCCGCTTACCTGGAGACCGCTCTGCGGGTGGAGCTGGACGGCGACGCGGTGGCGCGCCTGCGGGAGATCCATCCTCTGACGGGGGAGGCGATCCGGGACAAGGACCGGGCCTTCGTTTACCCCGCGCGCCATTTCGTCACCACGCAGCCCACCATCGAGCGGGCCCTGGAGGACATCCGGAAGGAACTGGCCGCCCGGCTGGAGGAGCTGCGCTCCCGGGGCAAATTGCTGGAGGCCCAGCGCCTGGAGCAGAGGACCCGCTTCGACATGGAGATGATGCGGGAGCTGGGCACCTGCCACGGCATCGAAAATTATTCGCGCCACCTGTCGGGGCGCGCTTCGGGCGAGCGGCCCGCCTGCCTGCTGGATTATTTCCCCGAGGATTATCTCGTCATCGTGGACGAGTCCCACGTGACCCTGCCGCAGGTGGGCGGCATGTACGAGGGCGACCGGTCCCGCAAGCAGACGCTGGTGGATTACGGTTTCCGCCTGCCGTCGGCCCTGGACAACCGGCCGCTGAAGTTCCCCGAGTTTGAAGCGCTGGTGCCCCAGGCCGTCTACGTCTCGGCCACGCCGGGCCCCTACGAGCTGAAAAAATCCGAGGGCGTGGTGGCGGAGCAGGTCATCCGCCCCACGGGGCTGGCGGACCCGGAGGTCATCGTGCGGCCCATCCAGGGCCAGATCCCGGACCTTATGGAGCGCATCGCCGGCCGCGTCAAGCGCGGCGAGCGCGTGTTGGTGAACACGCTCACCAAGCGCACGTCGGAGGATCTGTCGGAGTATCTGGCGGACAAGGGTTTGAAGGTGCGGTACATGCACTCGGAGATCGAGGCCCTGCGGCGCGTGGAGATTTTAAAGGACCTGCGGAAGGGCGCTTTCGACGTGCTGGTGGGCATCAACCTTCTGCGGGAAGGCCTCGACCTGCCCGAGGTGTCCCTGGTGGCCATCCTGGACGCGGACAAGGAAGGGTTCCTCCGCTCGGAAACCACGCTCATCCAGATCTGCGGCCGGGCCGCGCGCAACGCCGGCGGCGAGGTGGTGTTCTACGCCGACCGCATCACCGGGTCCATGAAGCGCGCCATGGACGAAATGACGCGCCGCCGCGTGAAGCAGCTGGCCTACAATAAGGAGAACGGCGTCACGCCGCGGACCATCGTGCGGGCCGTGCAGGAGTTGGAGGAGTTTCAATACAAGGCCAAAGAGGCGAGCCTGGCCCAGATGTTCCGCGAGAGCGGCCCCGGCTTCGGCCGGCCCGAGAACCTGCCGCGCCTGGTGCAGGACCTGGAGCGCCAGATGAAGGAAGCCGCCGACGCCCTGGACTACGAGCTGGCGGCGGCCATCCGCGACAAAATTTTCGAGGTCCGGGAGATGGCGGTGAAAGGCGGCTCGGGCCCGGGCGCGGCGGATGCGGGACGCGCCCGAAAACGGAAGCCGGAGCGGCGCCGCTAGGGGCCTGTCCAATATAAGACTTCGAAGCGAAAATTCGGATGCTGTGCCGAGCCGAAGCCAAAAATTTCGAGCATATCTTGAAGATAGGTAAGAGATTTTTGGCAAAGGTGCAGGCCAGCAGCCGAATTTGCAGCCGAAAAGCTTATGTTGGACAGGCTCCTAGGTTGAGGCGGGGGGTGCGGGCGGGGAGGCGGGCCCGTTTCGCCCGTCGGACGATTTGCGCGCGGTTTCCGCGGCGTTCGGGGCGGGCGCGGGGGGATTGTCCGTGAAGCTCTCCATCACCTGCATAAATTTGGGCAGCGCGCGGAAGAAGGCGTCCACGCACTTGGGATCGAAATGTTTGCCGGCGCCCTCGCGGATGATCTTTAAAGTTTCCTCCATGGAGAACGCGGGCTTGTAGACGCGCCGCGAAGTGAGGGCGTCGAAGACGTCGGCCAAAGCGACGATGCGGCCTTCGAGAGGAATGGCATCGCCCTTGAGCTTTTGCGGGTAGCCGGAGCCGTCCCATTTCTCGTGGTGGGACAGCGCCACCCGGGCCGACATGCGGATGAGCTCGTTGTCGGAATCCTTCAGGATGTCCGCGCCGTAGAAGGGATGCTTGTGCATCTCGGCCCATTCTTCCTCGGTGAGCTTGCCGGGTTTCTTCAGCACCGCGTCGGGCACGCCCAGCTTGCCGATGTCGTGCATGGGGCTGGCGAGCTGGATGTTCTGCACGTCCAGCGGCGGCATGCCCAGCTCCTCGGCCAGGATGGCGGAGTAGCGGCTCATGCGCTCCAGGTGGTTGCGGGTGTCCTTGTCCTTGTATTCGGCGGCGGCGGCCAGGCGCAAAATGGTATCCTTGGCGGCGGTGCGCACCTCATCGTAGAGGCGGGCGTTCTCCACGGCCGAGGCGGCCTGCTCGGCGAAGATCAGCAGGACCTGCTCGTCCTGCTCGTCGAAGGAGCCGCTCTTTTTGTTCAGCACCTGGAAGGCGCCCATGACCTGCTTTTTGTTGTTGCGCATGGGGGCGGTGAGGATGTTGCGCGTGCGGTAACCGGTGGCCTTGTCCACGTCGGGGTTGAAACGGGAATCCTTGTAGGCGTCGTGGATGGTGACGGGCCGGTCGTTGCGCACCGCTTCCCACACGATGCCGCGGGGGTAGGGCACGCGGATGGTTTGGTTGCCCGAGGCGGCGCGGGTCCAGAGTTCCTTGCGTTTGGCGTCCAGCAGGAACACGGAGCAGCGGTCCGCCTTCAAGACAATTTTCGCCTCCTCCACCAAAAGGTTGAGCAGGGAATCCAGGTCTTTCTTGAGGGAAATTTTGCGGGCGTATTCCAGGAGGATGGACAGCCGCCGCCGCCATTCGCGGAGCTTCTGGTTCTCGAGTCGCAGCCTGCGGACCTCCGCGCTTGCGGCGGATTCTCCGGGGGCTCCGCGCCGGGCGCGGGCGGCGGCCGGGGCGCGGCCCGATCGTTTCTTTTTCGCCATGGACGGATCATACAAATTCAGGAATTTTGAAGGAAGCCCGCGGCCCGATTTTTCGGGGCTCGCGCGGGCCGCCCTGCGCGAGGACCGCGCCCTGCAAGACGTCACGTCCCGGGCGTTCCTGCCGCCGGGTGCGCGCGCCCGGGCGCGCGTCAAGGCGCGGTCCGCCGGCGTGGTTTGCGGAGGCGAGGCCGCCGCCCTGGCGTTCCGGCTTTTGGACCCGCGCTGCCGCGCGCGCCTTCTGGCGCCGGACGGCCGCGCCGTCCGCGCCGGGCAGGCGGTGCTGGAAGTGCGCGGCCCCCTGGCCTCCATCCTTTCCGCCGAGCGGACGGCCCTCAACATCCTCACCCACCTCTCCGGCGTCGCCACGCTGACGCGCCGCTTCGCTCGGGCGGCGGGGCCCCGCGCGAAAATACTGGACACCCGCAAAACGTTGCCCGGCCTCCGCGCCGCTCAAAAATGGGCCGTGCTCTGCGGCGGCGGCCGCAGCCATCGGGCCGACCTGGCTTCGGCCGTCCTCATCAAGGAAAACCATCTGGCCGCCGTGCGGGGGGAAAAAGACTTGGCGCGGTTGTTCCGCAAGGTGCGCGCGTTCCGCCGCCGGCGGGTTCCGGTGGAAATGGAATGCCAGAACCGCCGGCACATCCTCTGGGGTCTGCTGGCCGGCGCCGACATCCTCCTGCTCGACAACTTTTCCGCCCGCGACCTTCGCCGCGCCGTGCGTTTCATCCGCCGCTTTTGCGCGGAGCGCCGCCTGCCCCGCCCCCTCCTGGAAGCGTCGGGGGGCATTTCCCTCGCCAACGTGAAAGCGGTGGCGCGCGCCGGCGTGGACCGCATTTCCATCGGCGCGCTCACCCATTCCGCTCCCGCCCTCGACATGGGCCTGGACGTGGAGATCGAGGGCCGGAAGGCGTGAAAACGAAAGCGTCCCGCCGCCGCGCCTTCCCGCGCGGGTTCCCGGAGCCCGAAACGACCGACGTCCTGCGCTGTCTGCGGCAAGCCGGGGAAAAGCGCGTGTCGGGCGCCGCGCTGGCCGCGCGCCTGGGCCTGACGCGGGCCGCCGTCCACAAGCGGGTGGAAAAGCTCCGCGCCGCGGGATACGGCATCTCCGGCGTTCCCCGCCTCGGCTACCGGCTCTCCGCTGCGCCCGACACTTTAAACCTGAAAAGCCCTGCGGGGTCTTTGGGCCGCCCGTTTTTCCGCCACGACGTCCTGCCGTCGACGCAGGACGAGGCCAAGCGCCTCGCTTTAAGCGGCGCCGCCGAGGGCACTCTGGTGGCCGCCGAACGCCAAACCCGCGGACGGGGCCGACTGGGCCGTCCCTGGGTTTCCCCGCCGGGGGGCTTATGGTATTCCCTGGTTTTGCGCCCGTCCTTGTCGCCCGGCCGCGTTCCCGCCCTGACGCTGGTGGCGGCCCTGGACTGGGCCCGCGTCATCCGCCGGAGAACGGGCTTGCCGGCCGAGGTGAAATGGCCCAACGACGTCTGGATCGGCGGCCGCAAAGCCGCCGGGGTTTTGGCGGAAATGTCGTCGGAGGCCGACCGCGTGCACTGGGTGGTCCTGGGCGTGGGCGTCAACGTCAACAACCCCGCGCCCCGCGGCGTGCGCGCGCCCGCGGCGTCTTTATCCGACGAGTCGGGAAGCGTTTTCTCCCGCGGCGACCTGCTGGCGGCATGGCTCCGGGCCGGTCAGAAAAGCCGCCGGCGCTAC
>JBQTIM010000135.1:0-9048 GCA_052388135.1 Elusimicrobiota bacterium | reverse complement strand
GTCCTGAAGCTTGTTCCGGAACAGCGCATCGCCGGTAAAGTGTCCATCACCGTGGAGTCCGAGCTGCAGAACGCCTGGGGCATGCCCCTGGGGAGCCGCTTCGAACAGACGGTGAGCTTTGCCAGCGAGAAACCCCAGGTGAAGTTCGGCGGTCCCGGCGTCATCCTGCCCGACAACGACGTGCTGTCCATCCCCATCGAGGCTATCAACGCCCGGTCCGTTCTAGTGACGGCTTTTCGCATCTATGAGAACAACGTGGGCCAGTTCCTGCAAACCAACAAGCTGGGTGGCGAGCAGGAGCTGGGCCGGGTGGGACATTACCTTTGGCGGAAGACCATCGCGCTCCCGGCCGTGGCGTCCGACGAGTGGCAGCGTTATTCCCTGGACGCCACGCCGCTCCTGCGGAACAACCCAGGCGGGCTCTTCCGCCTGACCCTCTCCCTCCGCCGGCAGGATTCAGCCTACAGCTGCTCCGAGGAGGAGAACAGGGTGCCGGCCAAGGCGGAGGAGCCCCTGCGAAGCAACAACGACCTTTACCTGGCGGAAGCCAGCGGTTGGGACGGCGTCCAAAACTACTACTACGATGAAGAAGGAAATTTCAGCAACACCCGCTGGCAGGAGCGGGAAAACCCTTGCAAGGACGCCTATTACCAGTTCGGACAGGGGATCAAGGACTCCCGGAACTTCCTGGCTTCCAACATCGGTCTTCTTGCCAAGGCAGGCTCCAAAGGCGCCCTGCAGGTTGTGGCCACGAATTTGCGCACGGCCGAGCCGCTGTCCGGAGCGCGGCTGACCGTCTATAACTTTCAGAATCAGCCCATGGCCGAGAACTCCTCCGACGGGGAGGGGTTCGCGGCTTTCAACCTGGAGGAGAAACCTTTTTATCTCCAGGCCGAGAAGGACGGGCAGAAGGGGTATTTGAAATTAAACGACGGGTCGATCTTGCCCATCAGTCATTTCGATGTGGGGGGCGAGAAACTTCAGGATGGCCTGAAGGGCACCCTTTACGGTGAGCGCGGCGTCTGGCGGCCGGGCGACGAAATCCACTTGGTGTTCGTGCTGGAGGATAAGGACGGCTCCCTTCCCGACGACCACCCGGCCACGCTGCGGCTCTACAACCCCAAGGGCCAGCTCATGGACACGCAGACCAACGGCCGGCCCGTCGGGGATTTCTACCGCTTCACCCTGCGCACCTCCCAGGACGCGCCCACCGGAACCTGGCGGGCCAAGGTGCAGTGGGGCGGCAGCGAGTTCGCCAAGGACCTCAAGATTGAAACCATCATGCCCAATCGCCTTAAGGTGGAACTGGACGCGGGAGGAGATGCGCTCTACGCCTCCGACATGCCGCGGCAAACCCTGGTCTCGGCTCAGTGGCTGCATGGAGCCCGGGCCTCGGGGTTGAAAACGGACGTGACCGTCCAGCTTTCTGTTCTGCCCACTCGGTTTGAACGCTTCACGGACCACATTTTCGACGACCCGACCCGGGCCTTGGAAGGTCAACCCACCACGGTCTTCGAGGGCGAACTCGATGCGGAGGGGCGGGCCGGTTTTTCCTTGCAACTCAAGGCCGCCGAGGCCGCGCCCGGCCTGTTGTCCGCGCTTTTCCAGACCCGTGTTTTCGAGTCCGGCGGGGTTTTCAGCGTTTCGCGCAGGAGCTTCCCGTTCTACCCTTACGCGCATTTCGTCGGACTCAGACTTCCGCAGGGCGATCAAGCGCGCGGTATGTTGTTGACGGACAAAACCCACACCGTGTCCCTGGCCAGCCTGGACGCCAAAGGCCGGCCCGCGTCTTTAAAAAAACTGGAGGTGGCTCTGTACAAGGTTGCCTGGAAGTGGTGGTGGGACCAGTCTGGCAACACGCCGGCCGGTTTCGCCAACGCCACCGAGTCTCAGGAGCTGAAGAAGGGAATCGTTTCCACCGACAAGGACGGGCAGGGCCAATGGAATTTCGAGGTGAAGTATCCGGACTGGGGCCGCTACATGGTCCGCGTCTGTGATCAGGACGGAGGGCACTGCGCCAGCCAGACGTTCTACATCGACTGGCCCGGCTGGGCGGGCCGCGCCCGGGAGCAGGGCGGCGTGGCGGCCAGCATGCTGACGCTTCAGGTCGACAAGTCCAATTATAAGGTGGGCGAGAAAGCCGTGATCACTCTCCCCGAAGCCAGCCAAGGCCGCGCCCTCCTGACTTTGGAGAACGGCCGCCAGGTGCTGGAACGCCGGTGGGTGGAGGTCTCCCAGAAGAAGAACACCGTCGTGATTCCCGTGACCCGGGCCATGACCCCCAACGTTTACGTGGCCGTGACCCTGCTTCAGCCGCACAAGGATAAAAAGAATGACCGGCCCATCCGCTTGTACGGCGCGATCCCTCTCATGGTCGAAGATCCGGAGACGCTGTTGTCGCCGGTGATCCAGGCATCCGACGAGTGGAAGCCGGAATCGGCGGCCGCGGTGACGGTGTCCGAGTCCCAGGGCCGGGCGATGACCTACACACTGGCCGTGGTGGACGAGGGGCTCTTGGGCCTGACGAACTTCCAAACGCCGGACCTGCACAAGCGTTTTTATCAGAAGGAGGCGCTGGGCGTCTCCACCTGGGACCTGTTCGACGACGTGGTGGGCGCTTACGGCGGCCAACTGGAGCGCCTGCTGGCTTTGGGCGGCGGAGAGGACCTTGCCCGGGGCACCGGCCAGGAGGATAAGCGACGGTTTCCGCCGGTGGTTCGCTTCCTGGGTCCGTTCCATCTCGAGAAAAGAGCCAGCCAGAAGCACGAGATCCCGCTGCCGTCCTATGTGGGGTCCGTGCGCGTGATGGCCGTGGCGGGGTATCGCGGCGCCTATGGCCGGGCGGAGAAGTCCGTCTACGTCCGCCAGCCGCTCATGCTCCTGGCGACCTTGCCCAGGCTCGTGGGGCCGGGTGAGGAGATGACCGTCCCGGTTTCGGTCTTCGCCATGAAGGAGGAGGTCAAGAAGGTTTCCTTGGATTTGACGGCGGACGATTTTTTCGAGGTCGTGGAGCCGTCGAAAACTTCTCTGGCCTTTCAGAAGCCCGGCGAGCAGATGGCGTTCTTCCGCGTGAAGAGCCGCGACCGCCTGGGACAGGGGACGCTGAAGATCTCCGCGGCCAGCGGCCCTCATGCGGCCAAGGCGGAAACACATCTGACGGTGCGGAGCCCCAATCCGCCCACGGTGAACTTCTGGCTCGGGACCGTGGAGCCGGGCAAGACCTGGGAGCAGAAGGTCGTCCCTCACGGACTACCGGGCACCAACGAGGTGAAGCTGGAGATGTCTTCTCTGCCGCCGCTTAACTTGGAGAAACGGCTGGGTTACCTGATCCATTATCCGCATGGGTGCGCCGAGCAGACCACTTCCGCCGCCTTCCCGCAGCTTTATCTGCCGGGATTGGTGAACCTCTCCGAGGCCCAAAAGAAAGAGGTTGAGAAAAACATTCTCTTCGGGATCAACCGCCTGCGTGGGTTCCAGGCGTCCAACGGCTCCTTCGGTTTCTGGCCGGGTGCGATGAACGAGGGGCCCAATGCGTGGCTCACGAACTACGTGGGCCATTTCTTGGTGGAGGCGCAGAAGAAGGGCTACTCCGTACCATCGGAAATGCTGTCCCAGTGGAAGGTCTTCCAGCAGACGCGGGCCCAGGGCTGGGCAGCCGGCGGACAGGCTGCTTCGCCGGAGCAAGCTTACCGGCTTTACACACTGGCCCTAGCCGGCGCGCCGGAACTGGGCGCCATGAACCGCATGCGGGAAACCGCCCAGGCGCCGGCGGTGGCCCGCTGGTTCCTGGCCGCGGCTTATCAGCTGGCCGGCACCCGGGACGCGGCACAATCTCTGGCGCAGGGGGCGGACCTGTCCGTGAATGCTTACCGCGAACCGGGCGACAGCTACGGTTCCGCCTTGCGGGACCAAGCCGTCATCCTCCTCGGCATGGCCGTGGTCAAGGATTTTGCGCGGGGTCGCGCTCTGGCCGAGGAGATATCCAAGGCCCTTTCCTCAAGCGCCTGGCACAGCACCCAAGAGGTGGCCTATTCCCTCATGGCCCTATCCCAATTTTACGGGGCCGAGGGCGGAGCGGACCGGTTCCGATATGAGTATGCGCTGGCGGACGGAAAGAGCGTTTCGGTGAAATCCGAAAAGCCCATCCACAGCCAGAAGTTGGCCGATTTTCCGGCGGCCGGGGATACGCTCAAGGTTCGCAACACCGATGAGAGACGGCTCTTCGCCACGGTTTCCGTGAAGGGCGTATCGCCGGCGGGGGCCGAGGAGGCTTCGTCCCAGGGCCTGCAGATCGCCGTCGACTACGCCAACGCGAAGGGCGAGGCCCTGGACGTCTCGAGTCTGCGCCAGGGGCAGGAGATCGTTGCCCGGGTGACCGTCAAGAACACCACGGCACAGAACCTGGACAACATCGCTCTATCGCATCTTGTGCCTGTGGGGTGGGAAATCCATAACCCTCGCTGGGAACCGGTCGCCGGTGGTGGCCATTCCGGTTTTCCGGAGGGGACGGCCGCCGCGAAGTTGGATTATCAGGACGTCCGCGACGACCGAGTCTATTCCTACTTCAATCTTAAGTCGGGGCAAGAAGCTGTCGTGACGCTCCGGCTCACGGCCGTTTATCCCGGCCGGTTCTACCTGCCGGCGGTGAGCGCCGAGGCCATGTACGACGGAACTAAGAACGCCCGCACCAAGGGTCAATGGGTGTCGGTGGAAAAGGATTAAAGCCTTCCAGTTTAAGAGATCCTGACCGGACAGCACGGTTTTCGCCTGGGTGGCGTGGTGGAATCCGAGTTCCCAACACTGACGAAAATGCACGGAAGCGACCAAACCTCACGTGTGCTCCGGTTTCGCAGGCCGCTGATCCTAGGGGCTGGGGCCGCGGGCTTTGCCTTGCTCGTGGGATTTTGGGCCTGCCTGCCCCACCCGCTTTTCAACGACCCATATTCTCCCATCCTGCTGGACCGCGAAGGGACCCTTCTGGGCGCGAAGGTGGCCTCGGACGGCCAGTGGCGTTTTCCGCCTTTGAAGGAAGTTCCTCCCGCCTTCCGGAGCGCGGTGGTCCACTACGAGGACAAACGGTTCTTCCGCCATGTCGGCGTGGATCCCTTAGCCCTCGCACGGGCTTTTCGGCAGAATCGCCGGCGCGGCCGCGTCGTCAGCGGGGGCAGCACCCTCACCATGCAAACCGTGCGGCTCGCGCGCAAAAGCCGCCGCCGTTCCTACCGGGAAAAGTTCATGGAAGCCCTGGGTGCCCTGGCTTTGGAGGCGACCCGATCCAAGGAGGACATCCTGCGGCTTTATGCCGCTCATGCGCCCTTCGGCGGCAACGTCGTGGGCCTGGAAGCCGCGGCCTGGCGTTATTTCGGCCGGCCCCCGGACCGGCTGAGTTGGGCGGAAAGCTGTCTCCTGGCGGTTCTGCCCAACACGCCGTCCCTGATCCATCCCGGCAAGAACCGCGAAGCCTTGCGGAGAAGGCGCGACAGTTTGCTGGAGTCCCTGCACCGCGCCGGCAAGCTCGGTGACCTGGAACTTCGGCTGGCCCTCCTGGAGCCTCTCCCCGGGGAGCCTCGTCCCTTTCCCCGGGAGGCGCCCCACCTTCTGGAAACGCTCCTGGCCGGCCGGCCTCAAAAAATCCCCCGGTACGAGACGACTTTGGACGCCGAGCTCCAGAGAACAGTCCAGGCCCTGGTTTCCCGGCGTTCGGCGGAACTTTCAACCCAGAATATCCACAACGCGGCGGCCCTGGTCGTGGACAACGAAGACATGTCGATTCGGGCCTATGTCGGCAACAGCCGCCTGAAAGATTACAGCCAGTTCGGGTATGCCGTGGACATCGTCCAACGGCCGCGCAGCACGGGCAGCATCCTCAAGCCGTTCCTCTACGCGGCCATGCTTCAGGCGGGCGAAATCCTGCCCACCACGCTTGTTCCCGACACGCCCATCCAATACGAAGGCTACATCCCGCAGAACAACGATCGCCGTTATCGAGGCGCCGTGCCGGCGCGGGAGGCCTTGGCTCGCTCTCTTAACATCCCTGCGGTCCGCCTATTGCGCGAACACGGCGTGGCCCGGTTCTACAACCTGCTCAAGAACCTGGGCATGACCACTCTCTTCCGCTCGCCGGAGGAATACGGACTCACCCTCATCCTCGGGGGCGCCGAAGGAACACTCTGGGACATGACGGGCCTTTACGCCCGAATGATGCGGACGGCCGAAGGCAGGATTCAACGAGACGACGGCCGGTGCCCGGCTCTTCACGTGTTGCGGGGAGACAGAAGCAACGAAGTATTAGGACAAGACTTGGGACCTGGAGCCGCTTGGCTCACCCTCCAGGCCCTCCTGGAAGTTGCCAGGCCCGAGGAAGAGTCCCATTGGCGTAATTTTTCCAGCGGCCAAAAGATCGCCTGGAAAACCGGTACAAGCCTGGGCTACCGTGACGGCTGGGCTCTGGGAACCAAGGTGCGATACACCGTCGGGGTATGGACCGGAAATGCCTCGGGTGAAGGCCGTCCGGACCTTACCGGCACCGTTTCCGCCGCGCCCATCCTCTTTGAAATTTTTAACCGTGTGGATTCCAGCCCTTGGCCGCGCGCCCCGGAGCCGGATTTAAAGGAGGTGGAAGTGTGCCGGGACGACGGCTACTTGCCGGTTGGAAACTGCCCGACGGAAATTCAGCGGGCGCCCCTGGACAGCCACTTTGAAACGCCGAGCCCTTACCACCCCGAGGTGCATCTCGACATGTCGAAGCGTTGGCGCGTGCACGGCGGCTGCGAATCCGTCGCTCGAATGACCCACGTCACCTGGTTCGCGCTGCCACCGGCGCAGGAATACTATTACAGACGGCACCATCCCGAATACAGGTCTCTGCCCCCCTTCCGCGAGGACTGCCGCGGCTTGGAGGCCGGCGAAAATAATCCCATCGCTCTCATTTATCCCCATCCCAACACGCGGCTCTATATCCCGGTGGATCTCGACGAGGAAAAAGAAAGAACGGTTTTCCAGGCCGTGCACCGCGATGAGGGGGCTGTTCTCCATTGGCATCTGGACGGCCAATACATAGGTCGGACCCGGGTCTTCCATCAGATAGCCTTAGACATTGCCCCAGGTCCACACGAAATCACACTAGTGGACCACTTCGGCAACCACCTAAGGCGCCGTTTCAAGGTCCTCGGTGGCAGCAAGCCCGGTCTATAGTCTGCTGTCTGCGCAGATCCCGGAGCGGAATGGAGGAAAGATTGCCGAAGTTCGCGACTCCGGGGAACGTTGCTTAAGGCCACGCCCTTTTGTTAGTGTGAATTTATGCGCCCCGCGCCGCCTACGCCTAATTTCCTCGAGCTGGAAGCGAAGATCCTGGATTTCTGGAAGGAAAGCCGGGCTTTCGAGAGGCTCCGCGAACTACGGAAGGACGCGCCGCGCTTTAAGTCCCTGGACGGTCCCATAACGGCCAACAACCCCATGGGCGTGCACCACGCCTGGGGCCGTACGCTGAAGGACGCCTTCATCCGCTACAAGGCCATGAAGGGTTTCTCCAACAAGTATCAGAACGGGTTCGACTGCCAGGGGCTTTGGGTGGAGGTGGAGGTGGAGAAGGCCCTGGGCTTCTCCGGCAAACCGGACATCGAAAAGTTCGGGCTCGACAATTTTTCCCGCAAGTGCCGCGAGCGCGTGGAGACGTTTTCCAAGGTGCAGATCGAGCAATCCATCCGCCTGGGCCAATGGATGGACTGGCCCGATTCCTATTACACGATGTCCGACGGCAACATGCTGGGCATTTGGGCCTTCCTCAAGAAGTGCCACGAGAACGGCTGGCTGAAAAAGAAGGGCCTGCCCATGCCCTGGTGCTGGCGCTGCGGCACCAGCCTTTCGGAGCACGAAATGGCCGGCTCCCACCAGGACGTGGAGCACCTGTCGGTGTTCGTGCAGGCGCCGCTCCTCGATCCGCCGGGTGGACGACTGCTCCTTTGGACCACCACCCCTTGGACGCTGGCGGCCAACACGGCGGCGGCCGTGAACCCGTCCCTGACCTACTGCGAAGTTTCCCTGCCCGACCTGCCCCACCGCCTTATCCTCTGCCAGGACGCCCTGCCCGCGCTGAAGGATTTTAACCCCCGCGTGGAAAAAACTTTCCCCGGCCGCGAACTGGTGGGGAAAAAGTTCGAAACGTTTTTCCCGGACCTGCCTGCTCAGGCCGACGTGGAGCACCGCGTGGTAGCCTGGGATCAGGTGGACGCCAAGGAAGGCTCCGGCATCGTGCACATCGCTCCGGGCTGCGGCCGGGAAGACCACGACCTGGGCCAGAAGGAAAAACTGCCGTCCCTAAGCCCGGTGGATGAGAACGGGCGTTACGTGGACGGCTACGGGTGGCTGACGGGCAGGCACGTAAGCGAGGTGGCAGGGCCGATCGTGACGGCGCTGAAAGAATCGGCCAAGCTCCTCAAGGCCAAGAAGCACAAGCACAGCTACCCCGTCTGCTGGCGCTGCAAGAGCGAGCTGATTTTCCGCCTGGTGGAGGAATGGTTCATCGACTGCGACGAAATCCGCCCGCGCATGATCGAGGCGGCCCGCTCGGTGGAATGGACGCCGGACTTCATGGGCAAGCGCATGGAGGACTGGCTCAAAAACATGGGCGACTGGTGCATCTCCCGCAAGCGCTATTGGGGCTTGGCCCTGCCGTTTTACCCCTGCGGGAAATGCGGCCGCCTGACGGTGGCGGGCTCCAAGGAGGAGCTGAAAAAGTTGGCCGTGGAGCCGGCCAAGGTGGACGCCCTGCCCGAACTTCACCGGCCCTGGATCGACGACGTGCTCATCCGCTGCCCGGGCTGTTCCGAAGCCGTGCGCCGTGTGCCCGAGGTGGGGGACTGCTGGCTGGACGCCGGCATCGTGCCCTACAGCACCCTGGGCTACTTCGGCGACCGCGCCGCCTGGGAAAAAAACTTCCCCGCCGACTGGGTTTGCGAAATGCGGGAGCAGGTGCGGCTGTGGTTTTACTCCATGCTCTTCATGGGCGTCACGCTGTCAAACCGCGCGCCCTATAAAAAAGTGCTCACC
>JBQTIM010000134.1:0-8897 GCA_052388135.1 Elusimicrobiota bacterium | reverse complement strand
CACGGCGCTGTCCGGCCGGCGGTTGGCGTGTTCCGTCGGTTTAATTCTCGGTTTGTTGCCCATCCAGGCCGGGGATGTCTCCCTTTTGCCTCGCCAAGGGGGGGGTGTCCCGGCTGCGGCCGCCGTGCCGGCGGTTTCGCCCTCGGGCGGGGGGGGAACGGGAACCGCGCCGCGCCTGGTGTCGGCGCCGCTCTCGGCCCTTTACATCCGCTTCGACGGAGTGAAAACTTTCATGAGCGGAGCCATGGCCCTGAATCCCACCGGCGGCTTGGTGAGGGAGCGGGACGACTGGGGGCGGGGGGATTACAAGGCGCCGCGGATTTCGAAATCCCATAAACGCTACCATCACGGCGGCATTGATTATGTCGGGAAGGTGGGGCAGTCGGTGAGCGCGCCCGTGTCCGGGGAATTGAAGCGGGTGGGCGCCGGAGCCGATCGGGGCGCGGTCATCACCGGCGTGATCAACGGACGCGCGCACCGCATCCGCATGCTGCACATGGACGTGCACGTGCGGGACGGCTACGTCACCCAGGGCCAGTTCATCGGCCGCGTCATGGACCTGGGGTCTTATTATCCCGGCATGACCCCCCACGTCCACCTGGCCGTGCAGGAGCACCGCGGCGGCTCCCTCTGGAAGGAAAAAGACCCTCTTACCGTCGTCCGGCCGAAACTGTAGCTCTTTCCAGAAGACCCAACCCTTCCGTCAAGACGTTGCGCGCGGTGTCGAAGCGGAAGTCCGCCAGCGCGCGGCGGAGCTTGCCTTCCGTCCCGCTTAAATTCAAATAGTGCTTGAACCGATCCAGGCGTCCGGCGGGCAGACGGGGCTGGCCGGGGTCCAGCTCCCAGGGGTGCAGATAGAGGATGGCGGGACGCCCGGCCCGGTTGCAGGCTTGGATGCCCCGCCGGATCAAGGCGTACGGGAGAAGGCGGAAATAGCCTCCTCCTGAAAAAGGGAAATTCTTGCCCGCCCAGCTCACCACGCTCATGGGGAACTCGGCCAGGCCGTCGCGGCGGTGGGGATGGGCCGGCGCGCCGGCCAGGCCGCCGCGGGCGTGGGGGGCGGGGAAAACGCTGGCGTCGTAAAGGAAGCCCTCTTCCCGAAGGATGCTCCAGGCCCAGGGCGTTTCTTCGACGATGGAGAAGCTGGGCGCTCGATAGCCCTCCACGGGCCGGCCCGCGGCCGATTCCAGCGCTTGCTTCGCGCGCCGCAGGTCCCGGCGGAACTCGTCGGGCCCTTGCTCATAGATCAGGCGGTGGTGGTAGCCGTGGCAGGCCACTTCGTGGCCGCCCGCTTGGATGTCTTTCACCAGATCCGGATGTTTCTCCGCCACCCAGCCCACCACGAAAAACGTCGCCCGCGAGCCGGATCCGTCCAGCATCCCCAGGATTTTACGCGTGTTGGCCGCCACGCGGCCGGGCAGGCGTTCCCAGTCGGCCTTGGACACGACGGGCTCGAAGGCCGAAGCCATGAAATAATCCTCCACGTCGAAGGTGAGGGCGTTGAGCATCGGCGCGCCGGCGGAGCGCCGATTTTGAATTTCCAAAGGGCTCGTCCTCACAGTTCTTTCTCCACAGGCCAGGCGGCGGGCAGGGTCCGCATGAGCCGGGCGGCGAGGTCTTTCTGCGCGACCGTGGCCTCGGCCACCCCGCCGGCCCCCACGGGCCCGGAAATCCGCACGAAGGCGCCGTCGTCGCGGTTCTCGGCGATGCGGCGGAAAAGGCGCGTCACGTTCATGCGCCAGCCGCTGTCCAGAACGCGGTCGCCGCCCGCGTGTATCCAATAAAGCGCCAGCCGCCGCTCCTCGCCGCGCCGCACGAGGATGGTGTTCACGTGCCGGGGGTCTCCGCCGGGGCCGGCCACCGTCTCCCTGCCCATGCGCTCGATCTCCCAGCCGGAGCCCGGATAGCAATGCCGGGGAAGGTGTCCCGTGCGCCCGCCTTTTTCCGTGCCGTAATAGCCGATGTAGAGCCAGAGGTCGGCCCCGCCGCCGGTGTACATCCGCAGCAGGTTGGCGTCGGCGTTGAGGGCCTTGTAAACCTTGTCGTCGAAGCGATGGTCTTCGCCGCTCCAGGGTCCGAGTTGCCGGGGAAGGGAGTCCAGCCTCTGGTCCGTCACCCGCACCTCTCCGCGCCGCGACGCCAGGGCGGCGGGCCCCAGGGCCAGGACCAGCGCCAGGCAGGTGATCCGCCAGGACTTCACGACGCCGCCGCCTTCCGGCCGAACAGGTTTTCCAGCGCCCGCGCTTCCAGGAAGAAAACGGCCAGGCCGAGGATGAAGAGGGCGAAACCAGAGAAATCGTGCAAAAATCCCTGGGCCACTTTCACTCCGTAGACATACGCCGCCACGCCGCTGATGGTGATGCGCAGGACGTTGGCCGCCAGGGCGATGGGGACCGCGGAAACGGTGAGGATCGCCTTGGCCGGCCACCGGCCCTCGCTTTTGTAGGCGAAGAAGAGCGCCAGGGTCAGGAACGACAGCAGGGACCGGATGCCGCTGCAAGCCTCCACCACCTCCAGCGTGCCCTGGGGGAACCTGAGCAGGTTCCCCGCGTGAGCCACGGGCACATTGAGGAAGCCCAGCAGGCGGGCCGACCATTCGGTGGCGAACAGTTGGAGGGGAAAAGACACCAGGCTCATCACGCTCACCGGCACCGGGATCATGAGGAACAGGAACAACATGGGGAACAGGATGCGGCGGTAAACTCCCCATCCGAAATTGTAGAGCGCGGCGCCGTTCAAAGCCGAGACGATGGCCGCCCGCCGGCCCAGCTCGATGCCGCCCCAATGGCTGACGGTGTACAGCAGAAGGCTTCCGGCTAAAATCGCCAATCCGGCTCCCGCGCTTTTGACAGGCACCGCCGCCAGCTCCGCGCGGCGGGACCAAATGAGATAGGCGGACATCAAGGGCACCAAGAGACAATGGGAGCTGTCGGGGTCCGACATCCAGGCGCGGCCCAGACTTTCCAAGGCCGGCCAGAAGAGCGCGGCGAACAACGCGCCCGCGGCGGCCATCCACTTCGCCTCCGGCTTTCTCCCGAACACGGAACGAGGCGCCCCCCCGCCGCCTCGCCCGAGAGAGGGAGCCGGCCCCGCCGGTCCGTCCCACGATCCGGGACGCCCGGCTTGGAACGCCGAAAGATCCGCCGGCCGCCCGCCCGGCTTCATTTCACCACCGCCACCGAATGATAAGCCATCTCGCCTCCGGGACCTTTGATCTTGCAGATGTAGACGCCGGAGGGGACGATGTTGCCGGAGGCGTCCCGCCCGTCCCACACGATGCCGCCGTTGGGATCGCTCTTGGAGAACACCAGGCGGCCGTCCTGGTCCAGCACCTCCACCTGCACGGCCTTGCCGAAAACCATATCGCCCTGAGGCCCGGCCGTGGGCGCCAAAAATTTCTGCGCCGGTTTGAGTCCGCCCTCCGCCGCCTCGCCGCCGCGCATGAACTCCAGCTCCGCCGTGCCCACGCGGCCCGAAGCGTCCTGGGCTTTGACCGTGACGATGTTGCGACCGACGCCCAGGGGCACGTCGCTGATGCTCCAATCCGTCGTTCCGCTGGCGGAGCCCGAGGCGCCCCGGTCCGTGGACCAGGTGACCCGCACGATGTCGGCTTCGCCGTCGGCGGTGCCGCTCAAGCCCACGGCGATGCGCCGAGCGTCCACGGTCGTGTCCTCCGGCGCCTCGATCCTCACCAGCGGCGCTCCCGCGGCCGCCACGGGCTGGCCCACGCTCAGCGGATAGCCGGCCGGGTTCACGGCGCCCCGCGCGTCCGTCACGTAAACATAGGCCGGGAATCCCGACCGGTGGGCGCCCGCGTTCACCTGCACGCGGATGGAGCGATCCGACCATTCCAAGGGAATTTGCGCCTCCAGCACGGAGCAAGCCTCGTAGGAGGGAGCGTTGCCCAGCTCCACCCGGGCCAAAGTGTGGCTTAAATACACGTCGTCGAAATCCACCCAGGTGGAGGGGGAGGCGCTGCTGAAATAATTGCCGATGGACCAGTCCTGAGCCAAATCGGCGCCGTCCGTGTCGAAATCTCCCTGAATGGGGTAGCCGGGCGCGCTGGACGGATTGTTGGCCGGGTTTTGAAAATGGGTCCGCCAGTCAAAAACCAAGCGATGGTTCCACCAGACGCGGCAATGGCCGTCGTTGGAGTTGGCCGTGGACGACTTCTTGTAGTAGACCGCCAGGTGGTTCCAGCCCGACGGACGGTCGGGGATGGAGCCCAGCTGGAGCTGGTGCCGCACCACGATGGGCTTGGTGTTCTCGATCATGAAATGAAATCCGTCTCCCGCGCCGATGGCCGGATAGAAGTTCACGGGCTTGTTGACGCTCGTGAGGCGGACGATCTTGAATTGCTTCGTGCCCGGCCCGCTGGAGACGTTGAACCCTTCCGAAAGGCGCATGTAGAAAGACGAGTAATACTCGCCGTGGTTTCCGGATTTCACAAAAAGGTTTCCCAGGCCCACGGATTTTCGGCGGTAATAGCAATCGCCGGGCAAGGACGTGCGCGGCCTCTGGCATTGGTAATCCACAGCGCCGTTGCCGGAGGCGAACACCTGCCACGTCTCGTACGGGTTGGAGAGCAAATCTCCGTCGTTGAAATCGTCGAACAGATGCAGGAGCTTTCCGCCGGACGGATGAAAATCGCCGTGCGTGCCGAACCCGGCGCCGCGCAGCGTGAGCGTCCCGCCGTGTCCCGTCTCCCCGGTGACGTTGGTGACGGTCGGCGCGGCGCGGAGAGTCCCGCCCGCGGACAACGCCAGCAGGGCGCACAAGGCCGCCGGCCCGACGCGACGCGAAGATTTTTCGAGAAGGCGCTGTCTTGGCTCGAACCCCATATCAACCTTTCCGCGGAACCCAAAGGGAACGTTTCTCGCCTTTTAAAAATTTCCAAAACGCCGCCGCCGCCGCTCCATTCAGGAGGCAAAAATACGACAGGTCGTTGAGCGGCCTCAGCTTCAGGTCCAGGCGGTGGAGCACGGCGCCGGCCGCCGCGCCGCCGTAGAAAAAAAGTTGGGCCACATACGCGGCGATGTAGACGCCGCCCCTGTCCACCAGGAAAACATTCGAGGCCAAGGCGCCGGCCTGGAAAAAACCCGCCAGATAGCGCAAGACCTTGTGAATGAGGAGCTGGAGCGCGTAGAATCCGGACGCGCGCGGATTGAAGAGCCGCCGCATGTGCCAAAGGGCGTGAAAGCTTCTCAGGATGACGCGGATGCGCATGCTCCATTCGTCGCCCGCCTCGGAGAGAGCGGGCTCGGTCAGAAGCGCTTCTTCTTCGTACACCACCCGCCGCCCTTGGGCGATGACCGTCAGGGGAAGGACCAGGTCGGGCAGCAGGTCGGGCCGCATGGGCTCGTAAAGGGACTTGCGCACCGCGTCCACGCCGCCGTCCACGCCCACCACGGAACCGACGCGGGTTTCCAGAGAGCGAAGAAGATTTTCATAGCGCATGTAAACGCCGCAACCGGCTCCCACCCAGGTGTTCTTGTCGTCCACGTAGACCATCTTGCCCGTCACGTAGCCGACGTCCGGATCGTGGAAGTTGGCGGCCAGGCGCGCCAAGGCGTCGGGGTGATAAAGGGAATTGGCGTCGGAAAAAACCAAAATCTCTCCCGCCGCTTCGGCGGCCGCGCGGTTCAGGGCCGCCGTTTTCCCGCCGCGCGTTTCCTGCACCAGCAGTCGGACGCCCCGGGGCGCGAAGGACCGGGCGATCTCGGCGGTGCGGTCCGTGGAGCCGTCGGAAACCACGAGAATCTCCCGCTTGTCGGCCGGATAGCGTAGTGCCAGCTTGTTCTCCAGCGTCGCGGCCAGGCACGCCTCCTCGTTGTAGGCCGAAATGAGGATGCTCACGGAGGGGAAAAACTCCGCCTTTCGGACCGCCCGCCGGCGCGCGGCGCCCACAACCAAAAGCAGAAGGGGATACCCCAGATAGGTGAGAAGCAAGGCGCCGGCGCAGAGCCAAAAAAGAAAAACCATCAAAGGGCCTCCAGCGCTCTCGCCAGACCGGCGAAGCGCTCTTTCCAGTCGGAGCGCAACTTCTGGGCCGCATCCCTCGTCCGGTTTTCCAGTTCGGCGGCGCGTTCCACCGCCTCGGTCATTCCGCGGCGGATGGAGGCGGCGTCGTTGTCCACGTAAACGGCCGCCGGCCCGAAATAATCCCGCAAGGCGCGTTTGTTCGAAAGGATCAGAGGCTTGCCCAGGGCCATGGCCTCGTAGCCTCCGCAGACCAGCGTGTGCTCGCGGGTGGTGAGCACCATGACGGCGTCGGCGGAGGTCAGGAGGGACGCGTAATCCTCCTCCTCCAGAAAACCGGTGAGCTCCACGTTCGCCGGCAGGCCCGTCCGCGTGAACCCGCGGGGAAAGCGGCCCGTCACGTAAAGGCACACGCCTTCCTCCAGCCCGCGCGCGGCCTCCAGCACCTCGGCCAAGGGCTCATCGGCGCTGTAGGTGCAAACGAAAGCGACGTTGCGCCGGCCGCGCAATGGCTTCCTCTCGCCGGACGGCAGGAGAGGAAGCTTGTCCTGAAGGACGTAGGCCCGCCCGCCGAGGGATTCCACCATGGCCTTGAGCGGCTCGTTGGTCACGATGGTGAGATCGGCCCGGCGGATGCAGAAACGCGACAGCGCCTTGTAGACCTTATTCCGCAAGCCGACGGCACGATGAACGTGCAAGGTGAAATAGGAATGCAGGTCCGCCACGAGTTTGTAACCCTTGAGCGGCTTCACGGCGCAGGCCAGCGTCGTCAAGGCCAAAGAGGGGTTTTGAACGAAAATAAGGCGAACCCGGGAAAACAGGAGAGCGATCAGCGACTTGAACATCGGCGCCCAGGGATTGAAAATCCGCCGCCGGCTCTTGGGCAGGATCCTCAGCTCGGCGCCCAAGGCCGAAGCCAGTTGGACCGTTCGCCGATGGCGTTCCCAGCTCAGCCAGGCCATTCCGGATTTTTTCTCCCTGACGATCTCGCGGCAGATCTCCAAGTAACGGTCGGCCATGGCGGCCACGCCGAACTTCTCCGCGGCGGCCCGGCGGGCGTTGGCGGCCAAGCGGCGGCGCAAGCCTTCGTCGGTGGAAAGCTGATGGATCCTTCTGGCCAGGGCGCGGCTGTTGCCCGGCGGGCAAAGCAGGGCGGTGCGGCCGTGCTCGAGGATCTCGGCCGGACCGCCCGCGCGGGAGGCGATGATGGGCAGGCCGAGACCCATGGCTTCAAGAAGCGTGTAGGGCAGTCCTTCGTGCAGAGACGGCAGGACGAAGGCATCGAGATGGGCCATGTAACGCCGCACATCTTTCTGGAAGCCCCAGAAACGCACGCGGTCCTCCAGGCCCAGGGCGCGGGTTCGTCGCTTCAGCTTGGCTTCCAAGGGCCCCTCGCCGAAAATATGCAGGCGCAGGCGGTCGGCCGGCGCCGTTTTCGCCAGGGCTTCCAGGAGCACGTCCTGCCCCTTCACGGGCGAAAGGCGGCCCACGGTTCCCGCGTGGAAAAACCCCGGTTCGAACGGAGAAGGGCCGGCCTCGGGCGGAGGAAGCGGCGCGCCGTTGTGGATCACAGCCGCTTCTCCCGTGCGCACCCGCAGGGGCTTCTGGCGCTTCAAATCCTTGGTGACGTACACCACGCGGTCCGCCCGCCATTCCGTCAGGCGCTTGTCGAGGGTCAAGTAAGCGGACATTTTCGCGCCCGCCCATCCGCGGAAAGGCTCCGGCGCCCCATGCTCCGTCTTGAGCAAAGCTGTTTCCGGCCCCGCCGCCAGCGAGCAAAGAATGCCCGCCTTGTAGCCGTGGGCGTGCACGAGGTCGGCGCCGCGCCGGCGAAAACACTCCGAAAGGCCGCGCACCGCCGTCCGCAAAGAAACCGGCCGAACGTCCACAATCTCAAGCGGAACGTCCGCCCGCCGAAGTTTGTCGGCCAGCCGTCCCTCATGGAAAAGGACGACGGCCGGGTTCAGCCCGCGCTCCTCTTTCAAATGGCGGGCGTAGGTGTAAACGAATTCCTCCACGCCCCCGTAAATTTCGCCGGCGGCGCACAGCGCCAGGCGGAATTCCGGCCGGGAGCCGTCGGCCGCCCGCAGGGCTTGCCGCGCGGGAGCAACCGCGGTCATGGTTTCCCCTGCGCCAGCGCCACCGGAGGCGGCGCCTCCAAAAGACGCTCCGTCAGCCGGAGCGACCGGATGTTCATATTGAAAAGCGCGATGGCCAGGCCGGACCCGATCCACCAGTAGATTTCATAAGTGTCCATGCCGAACATGCCCAGGGCCAGGCGGATGACGATGTAGCCCGTGCCCGCCAGCGAAGCGGCCCGCAGCAGGCGAAGGTCCTCCAAATGGTCCCGGAAGACGCCGAGGTTCTCCCGCGCCGGAGCCCGAATTTTCAGAGAATCCTGCAAGCGTCGGATCTGCGCATCGAAAGAGCGGCGCGCCGCGGAAAACGTCTTCAGCATTTTCCGGAGCAGAAGAAGAAAAATCACAAGCCCCTGGACGCCCAGGTTGGTGGCCACCTCCAGATAAAGGTTATGCGTGTCCTGCTTGCGTCCGAACAGGCGCATGCGGACCGTCGGAAACGCCGCCACGCCCACGCCCAGGGGATACTCTTTCAAAACATGAAGCCCGTCGAATAAAATTTCCTTGCGCCGCTCCATGGACCGTCCTTCGATCTCCTGCCCAGTCAAAAGAGTTTGAAAGCGCATCTTGTACTGCGCCGGGACAAAGGGCAGAGACAAACCGATGGCCACGATTCCCGCCGCGGCCAGGCGCCCCTTGCGCCGAGAGGTCGCGAACACGTATGCCAAAAACACGAACACCGCCAGGTAAGCGGCGCGCGAGCCGGAGTAAAGCACGCAGCCCAGCGCCGCCACGGCCAGTCCCAGCAGGGCCAACTTGAGGGCCTTCCGTCGCACCACC
>JBQTIM010000133.1:0-4364 GCA_052388135.1 Elusimicrobiota bacterium | reverse complement strand
GCGAAGTCTCCTACGCCGATCAACACATCACGCGTTTCAATCGCGGCTCTCTAGCAAACCTTCTGGAGGAAGCCGGGTTCAAGGATGTTTTGGTGGAGGCTTATCAACTGGCGGCGCCTTTCATGGCCGGCGTGTCCTGGCGCCTGGCGGATGCAGTTTTTGCGCGGGAGCCCCGATGGCTGGTTTCCCGATGCGGTTTCCTGTTGATGGGGACGGCCCGCAAACCATGACCGCCGAACTGGCGGTGGTGGTGCCCACGTTCAATGAGAAGGCCAATGTGGAGCCTCTGGTGGACCTGCTGGACAAGGCGCTGAAAGGCATTGAATGGGAGGTGATTTTCGTCGATGATGACTCCCAGGACGGCACGGGTGCGGCCATTCGATCTTTGGCCGCTCGCGATCCACGGGTCCGCTGTCTGCGGCGAATCGGCCGGCGCGGCCTCTCCTCCGCCTGCATTGAGGGGATGATGGCCACGTCCGCTCCTTACATTGCGGTGATGGACGCAGATCTTCAGCACGACCAGACTCTTCTGCCTAAGATGCTGAGCGCTTTAAAAGAGGGAGAAGCGGATGTGGTGGTTGGAAGCCGCTATGTGGCGGGGGGGGATACAGTGGGATGGAGTACAGCCAGGCGGTGGATCAGCCGCCTCGCTACGGGCTTTGGCCGATTCATGGCAGGTCGGACTCTTTCGGATCCGATGAGCGGATTCTTCATGCTACGACGCGACTTTTTGGAGCTGGTGGTCAGACGATTGACCGGCAAGGGTTTCAAGATATTGCTGGATATCTCTCTGTCCTCGACATGCGGGGTGCGTTTTCTAGAGCTGCCTTATTCATTCCGCCCGCGCCGCGCCGGAGAAAGCAAATTGGACGCTTTGGTTGTGCGGGACTATTTTGAACTCATCGCCGACAAGCTGTTGGGCCGCTTTGTCCCCGTGAGGTTCCTGATGTTCGTTGTCGTTGGTTGCGTAGGCGCCATGGCCCATATCGCCGTTCTCGGCGTTCTCTTAAAGGGCATGAATTTTGATTTTACGGTGGCCCAGGCCTCGGCCATTCTAATCGCCATGACGGTAAACTTCGTTTTGAATAATCTTTTCAGCTATCGCGATCAAAAATTGCACGGCAGGATGTTTATGCGAGGCTTGCTCACATTTTACATGGCCTGCAGCATCGGAGCTTTCATCAATCTGCGGGTCGCTCTTTTTCTTTTTGAATCCGGCATCCCCTGGTGGTTCTCCGGTGTTCTGGGCGCAGCCATAGGCGCGGTTTGGAATTATGCCGTAACGTCGTATTTTACATGGAGAGCGTGACGCGTGCAGTAAACCCGTAAGCGCTGATTTGCTGCGTTCAGGGCTGGGTTGGCGGGCGGAATCACAGCGGCCCTGCGATTCAGAGCAGGAGGGGGTGCTTTAAGCGTTTGCGGACGATCAGCATCTCGAAGGTGGTGTAGACAAATTCCCCTTGAGTAATTTACCCGTTTAGGATAGAATGTTCAAAATTTGAACGGGCCCCCACGCAATCCTCCTGACCGTCCTTCTGCGACGGGACCGCTTAAAAAAATGAACAAACTCAAAGAAGAAGAGAAGGTTCATCGAGTTTTGGAAATTATTGCCTCCTATCCCGGCCTTTCCCAGCGGGATGTGGCTTCGCACAGCGGGCTTTCACTGGGCCTGGTCAACCTCATAGTGAAACGCCTCATACGGACCGGGCATATAAAGATGTCCGGTCTGAACTCCCGAAAAGTGCAATACATTCTTACCCCCAAGGGTCTCGTTGCGAAGGCCAAGCGGACTTATCTCTATATGATGAGCACCGTCCGGACGTTTTTTGAATATCAACGCCGGATGGAGCAGTTGATAAGTGAACTTACGGCTGGCAAAAGCGCCTTTCGTTTCGCAATTGCCGGGGATGGCGACATTGTCCCTCTCCTGGAGATGGCGTTGCGCTCCTCCGGCAAGCGGGTGCCATATCGCATTTTAAACGAAGGGGAACCTCCGCGCGAGGACGAAACTTTATTGGATTGCCGTCTTAACGGCCACGGCAGAGCCTGCGGTGTGTCCGTTTTAAATCGGCTTCTGGGATTGCCTATGCAAGGGCAGGGTGAAAATGGCCTGCGTTACGGCTCGCGTCTGAGGGAGCGTCATAGGCGCGATCCTCTGAAGGATAAAGTCGTTCTGGCGCGAGATAGCGATCCCCCCGGCCGAAATGCGTAAAAGGCGGGTTTCAGAGGTATGCGCCGGGAATATTGATTGTCTGCGGGCGGGATGAGGTAATGCAATTGAATGGCGGCGCGATGGCGGTGCAAGACCGGGTCGGCTTCTCCTTGCGAATGCGCAAGATCGGTTTTGTCATGAATGATGCTGTGATGCTTTTTTCCGCGGACTTGTTCAGCTTTTGGCTGAACAGGGCAATGGGATTCATTTCTGTAGGGATCGTCTGTGATGGAACAGAAAGAAGGAGCGGCTTGAAAATTTATGGGCGGGGACTTTCGGGAAATCAGTCACGGGATCTTCTTCCCGGCGTATGGAGGAAATCGTGCGCTGTCCTCAAAAATGCGTGCCTTGCTATGAATGCTGGGGCGGTCTTGCGCCCTGAAATTTGTTGGAAATGGAAATTTACGCCATGACTCGGTCGCCGTTTTTTGTGGACGTTGCTTCCGTTTTGGCCGGCGGCGACCTTGATGAATGGCAAAGCTCTTTCCGATGGCCCGTCCCATTCCGCGTCTACCAGGACATATTTATGGAATTGATCGGGCTCTTTCGGGACGAGATTGATGCCAGGCCCGGGGGGGACCGCGCAGGGCGGGATCTTCTCATGATCACCTACAAAATCGCGGCCGACATGGCCAATCTTTATTATTGCAGACAGATCGTTGAGAAGGTCAGGCAAGCCGGCGGGGAAATCCGTTTCAGCGAAACATCGACCCATTACAGGGGGCTCACGGAGTCCGGGCGCCCGGTCCGTCCTGTAAACGACGTCATTTTCGGCACCCCGGCATATTCCTCTTCTTGGAGAGGTCTGCATAGGCGAGTCCGCAATTTTGCCAAATCCATGGTCTACAGCGGTCCCGGTTGGTTCTCCAACGGAAAGTCTGTCTTGGCTTTTCAAACCAATACGCTCTGCGAAGCCTACGTGAAACATCTTGGAAGGAGGGTGCGCTTTTCGGATGCAGCGGACATCCTCGCGTCGGATCCTGAGCAAGCGCTGGATCCGAATCTGCGTCAGGTCGTGGAGGAACTTGCGATGCGATTGGTTCCCGGGATAGTCCGGACCGCCGGCCGGCATGGGGTTTCGCTGACGCCGGCGCTGATGGGTTACATAAACGATGTAACCCGTCTCCAATTGGAAGGGGCGGCCAGGGACTATGCAGCGGCGCGCGGCCGTCTCGTGGGCCGAAAGCCCGTCCACCTCTTTACAGGGTGTGTGGGTGGGTATTACCGGAGAACTCTGTCCGCAGCCGTCCGTTCCGCCGGTGGCACGGTAACGAGCTTTGAGCATGGAGGGTTCACCTGGCATGGCTACGGCCACGAGGGGGTTCTTCCCATGTATTTGTTCAACAACTTTGCGACCACCGATGCATACGGAGTTCACAGCGACGGCGTGGCGGCGCGGATTCGGAATTTGTTCACCGCTGACCGCCCCTCCCCAGGAGAGCGGCCATATGTTTTTGCTGTTGAAGACGGCGCTTATGCGCGTATATGGCGTCGCAGAGGAGGGAACCCGCCTGCCAAGACGATTCGCAGCGTGATGCTGGTCGGCAGTTGTTTCATGGGAGAAAAGGTTCTGATGGATTATGTTCCCGATTTGATTCGGTTGGATTTGGAACTTCGTATTCTAAAAACATTGTCGCATGCTGGACACCGCGTGCTCTACAAGCAACATCCCGGATCGGCCTTGGACGGTGCGCTTCTTCCTTTTAACAGAGATGACGTGACAGTTGTGACGGACCCCTTCGAAGCGGTCATGGACGAGGCGGATGCCTACGTTTTTGCGTTGTCGGCCACCTCCACATTTGCGCCGGCTCTCTGCACAAGAAAGCCGGTGGTTTATCTGCACGCTGACGAGAGAAATTGGGAAGATGACCTGTCATGCTTGGCGGCGCGGTGTCGGATCGTGCCGACGTGGACAGACGATCGCAACCGCGTTTTGTTTGATGAGAACACCCTGGTGGAGGCGGTGGCCCGGAAGGCAGACGAACCGGACGATACCTTTGCTCGGAAATGGGTTCTTTCCGGAAATTCGGCATGAGCGTCTCTTCAATCGTCCGTCTGTTCTTTTCTCTTCACGGGAAGGAACCTCTTCAGACCCGGCAAGGGAATGGTGTGGCTTTCGCTTATCCGGCCGATCGGGAGCCGTCTTGTCGAC
>JBQTIM010000132.1:0-7309 GCA_052388135.1 Elusimicrobiota bacterium | reverse complement strand
GATGCCGTTCACCGTGCACTCCACCTGGCGGGCGCCGCCCTGCACCGCGGAAAGGGAATTGGCCACGGCCAGACCCAGATCGTTGTGACAATGGACCGAAATCACGGCCTTGTGGATGTTGGTGACGCGCTCCATCAGCCGCCGGATGAGGCCGCCGAACTCGAAGGGAACGCCGTAGCCCACGGTGTCCGGAATGTTGACCGTGCGGGCGCCGGCGTCGATCACGGCTTCCACCACGGAGCAGAGGTAGTCTAAATCCGAGCGGACGGCGTCCTCGGCGGAGAACTCCACGTTGTCGGTGTACTTCTTGGCGTGGCGGACCATCTCCACGGCGCGGTCGCGCACCTGGTCCCGGGTCATCTTGAGCTTGTGCTCGATGTGCAGGTCCGACGTGGCGATGAAGGTGTGGATGCGGGGCTTCTTGGAATGCTTCACCGCCTCCCAGCAGGAATCGATGTCGCCTTTCACCGCCCGCGCCAGCCCGCAAATCTCCGGTCCCTTGACCTCCTTGGCCACCTGCTTCACCGCCTCGAAATCGCCGGGGCTGGACACGGGGAAGCCCGCCTCGATGACGTCCACGCCCAGGGCCGCCAGTTGGTGGGCGATTTGGAGCTTTTCAACGCGGTTGAGCGACGCCCCCGGCGATTGCTCGCCGTCGCGAAGGGTGGTGTCGAATATGACGACGCGGTTCTTGGGCACGCTATTTCCCATAATTGTCCGGCTGGTAGCCGGCCGCCGGAGCCGGCTTCTCGACCCTGGGACGGCGGATCAGGCGCAAGCCGTAATCCGTCATTCCCCAAACGATATAGGAAACGTAGAAAATGAAAATAGTGTTCTGCGGATAGACGTAGACCATCAACAGGACCAGCACCGTGAACACCAAGGCCCGCATGGTGCGCGGCCGCAGGAGGTTCACTTGCTTAAAGTTGGAGTAGCGCACCTCCGACACCATGAGGAGCGACAGAAGCAGCATGATGGCCGGCACGAATTCGTAGAACTCCGGCACGCGGTTCATCACCATCTTCATCGTCCGCGCCGGCCGCCCCACCTCCATAATGTCGTACAGCAGGGCGAAAGCCGTCAGCACGCCGCCGGCCGCCGGCGTGGGCAGGCCGATGAAATAGGGAGATTTCTCGTCTCCCATATGGGCCTTCAGATTGAACTTGGCCAGCCGCAGGGCCCCGCAGATGACGAACAGGAGAGCGATGGGAAAGCCCCACAGCCGGTTCTCCTTGAGCACCATCTCGTACATCATGAACGATGGCGCGATGCAGAAGGAAATCCAGTCCGCCAGGGAATCGAGCTCGATGCCGAACTTGCTGCTGGTGCCCGTCCAACGCGCCACGCGCCCGTCCATGGCGTCCAGGAAGTGGGCGATGATGACGGCGGTGGCGGCGGCCGTGAACTCGTGCGACACGGTCTTGACCAGGGCGAAGAAGCCCAGGGCCATGTTGCCCACGGTGAACAGCGTGGGGATCAGGTAGATGCCCTGCCTCAGGCGCGGCTTGGGCGCCGTGGACGGCGGCGGCACTTCGGGCATGGCCGGGCGCGGCTCGAAAAGCCGCAGGAAGATGCGCTTGGATTTGCTCACGATCCCGCCTCGGCCGGAGACGGGACGGAGTCCGGCAGGCCCGCCAGGCCGGCGGCGGCGGCTTTTTGCGGCAGCGGCGGAACTTTGGGCCAGCGCGCCATTTCCGTCAGGCCGCCCAGCACCTTGTCCCCTTCCTTCACGACGACCTCGGCCTCCTTGGGCAGGTACAAATCCACCTGGGAGCCGAAGCGGATGAGGCCGATGCGTTCGCCCAGCTCCACCTCGTCCCCCTCGCGCACCCAGCAAACGATGCGGCGGGCGATCAAGCCCGAGATCTGCTTGACCGTCACGCGCCCCTGGGGCGTTTCGAAATCAACGGCGTTGTTCTCGTTGACGAAGGGGGCCCGCGGGTCCCGGGCGTCCAGGAACACGCCGGGCGTGTAGCGAACGGACTTCACCCGGCCGGCCACCGGCGACCTCTGGATATGTCCGTCGAAAACGGAAAGGAAAATGCGGATCACCCGGCCCGGCCCGTAGCCTTCGCCGTCCACGGCGGCGATCTCCAGCACCGTGCCGTCGGCCGGCGACAGGACGGCGTCGGTCTGCGGGATGTCGCGCTCGGGATCGCGGAAGAACGCCACGCAGAACAGCGCCAGGAACACCAGCACGGCCCCCACAGTCTTGGAGAACCAGAGGCCGAAGAAAAGGAAAAGGAATCCCAACAGGCCGAAGCCCAGGATGAACTTCCAGCCGTCGTAGGCGATGGGAGCGAGGCGGAACCGGCTCACGGCTTAATAGCCCGCGGGGGGATGGTCCGGCGGTCCGGACCGGCCGCCGCGCCCGCCCGCCAGGGCGCGCACCGCCAGGCTGGCGACCACGGTGATGCCGGCCAGGAGGGCGACCTTCAGCGCGGCGTCCTTGAAATCCGCGAAGGAGACCACGTCGAGGACCGCCAGCGCCCCCAAGAAACTCAGGAGCACCACGAAACCCATGACGATGAACCGGAGGAAGGGAGGCACGCTATTCCTTTTTTCTCAGCCACGGCATCATGGCCCGCAACTTCTCGCCTACCTTCTCTATGGGATGCTCGGCGTTGGCCTTGCGGGCGGCCTCCATCTTCGGGGCGCCGGCGCGCTTTTCGGCCAGATATTCCCGGGCGAAGGCGCCGCTGCGCACCTCCTCCAGGTTCTTCTTCATTTGGGCCTTCACCGCCGGCGTGACGAGGCGGGGGCCGCGGCTGTATTCGCCGTACTCGGCGGTGTCGGAGATGGAATAGTTCATCCAGCCGATGCCGCCCTCCTGGACCATGTCGGTGATGAGCTTGAGCTCGTGCAGGCACTCGAAGTAGGCGATCTCGGGCTGGTAACCGGCCTCGATCAGCGTCTCGAAGCCCGCCTTCACCAGGTCCACCGTTCCGCCGCAGAGGACGTTCTGCTCGCCGAAAAGATCCGTCTCCGTCTCCTCCGCGAAGGTGGTCTCGATCACGCCGGCGCGGGTGGCGCCGATGGCCTTGCAGTAGGCCAGCGCCAGCTGTTTCGCCTTGCCGGAATAATCCTGCTCCACCGCCACCAGGGCGGGAGTGCCTTTGCCTTCTTCGTAGGTGCGGCGCACCAAATGGCCGGGGCCTTTGGGGGCGATGAGCACCACGTCCGCCTCTTTGGGCGGGGCGACGCCGGTGTCGTTCTTAAAGCGGATGTTGAACCCGTGGGACCAGCTCAGGACGACGCCTTTTTTGATGTTGGGAGCCACGTCCTCGCGCCACACGGTTCCCTGCGCCTCGTCGGGCAGGAGGAAATGGACCCAGTCCGCCTCCTTCACGGCCGCCTTGATGTCCGACGTGACGGTCTTGCCGGTCCAGCCGTGCTTCTCGGCCAGCTTCCAGCCGCGCCCGCCGGCCCGCACCGCCACCGTGACGTCCAGCCCGGAGTCCTTCAAGTTCAGCGCCTGGGCGTGGCCCTGGGAGCCGTAGCCCAGCACGACGATCTTTTTGCCCTTCAGGAGGCCGATGTCCGCGTCCTGATCGTAATAAGTCTTGGCCTTCAATTCGCCGGAGTCCGCGCCGGCTTTGGCCGCGCCCGTGGTTTCGGTTTTCATAAATGCTCCTTCATTTTGGAATGTCAGGATTATATCAAAGCCGAATCGTCTCGTTCAGGTCACGCACCCAGCGCAGTGTCTCTAACACTTCTTTACTTATGTCATTGCGAGGAGCGTTGTCTGCGACGAAGCAATCCCGGCTTTCCGTGCACCGAGAATCGTTTTTCAGCGCAGGCGACCCCTGGGATTGCTTCGCCTTCGGCTCGCAATGACATCCTAATAAGTCAAAAACTTATGCGACACTACACGAACGCGATACGTAAGCGACGAACATCCCGGGCCTTCCCGGACCGCGAATCGCCGCAGGGGGATCCGCAAAGCACATCCGAATCAAGGACAAGCCGAAAGCGCAAATTTTAAAACAAATCCGGCACGGGCGCGTCCTGATCGGCGGGCTTGACGGCGCCGTTGGATATCCGCGCCGGGATCCAGTCGCCGGTCACCATGTCCTTGTAGCCCATGCCGGGGCCCACCATGGGGTAAACGAAGGCGAAGGGATCGATGGCCACGTCCAAGAACGCCGGGCCGCCGGAGCCCACGAAGGCCTCCAGGGTCTCCCGCACCTCGGCCGGCTTCGTGAGGCGCCGCGCCCAGGGGAACCCCATGGCCTCGGCGGCCTTCACGAAGTTCATGGAATGGAGGTTCTTGTCGATGGCGAAGAAGCGGCGGCCGAAATACATGGTCTGCCACTGCCGCACCATGCCGTCGCCCTCGTTGTTGAGGAGGAGCACTTTCACGGGGAGGCCGTAGGTCGTGATGGTCTCCATCTCGCCGAAATTCATGCGCAGGCTCCCGTCGCCGTCCACGTCGATGACGGTGCGGCCGGGGTTGGCGAACTGCGCGCCGACGGCCGCCGGCAGGCCGTAGCCCATGGTGCCCATGGAGCCGGAGGTGAGGAAGCGGCGCGGGTGCGCGTGGCGGCCGTACTGCGCGGCCCACATTTGGTGCTGGCCCACGCCGGTGGTGAGGATGGCCTCGCCCTTGGTGATCTCGGCCAGCTGCTCCAGGACGAACTGGGGCTGGATGAGGTCGCCGTCCTTCTTGTAGCCGAGGGGATGGGCGCGGCGCGTCTCCTGCACGTGCTTCACCCAGGCGGAAAAGTCCTTCCGGAAACCCAAAGCCTTGCCGGCCTCCAGCAGGTCGCGCAGGCCGCGCCGCGCGTCGGACACGTGGTGCCAGTGCGGCGCTTTCACCTTGCCGATTTCGGCGGCGTCTATGTCCAGGTGCGCGATGAACTTGGCCTTGGGCGCGAACTCCGCCGCCTTGCCGGCCACGCGGTCGTCGAACCGGGAGCCCGCGGCGAAGAGGAAGTCGCAGTCCTCCACGGCGTAGTTGGCGTAGGCGGTGCCGTGCATGCCCAGCATGTGGAGCGACAGAGGGTGGGCGTTGTCCAGCCCGCCGATGCCGAGAAGCGTGGTCACCACGGGGATCTGGAACGTTTCCGCGAACGCCTTCAGCTCCGCCGCCGCGCCGGCGTTGATGACGCCGCCGCCGGCGTAGATGAGCGGCCGCTGGGCTTCCGACAGGCGGTGGAAGAAAGCCTTGGCCTGGTCTTCGGGCAGGCGGCTTTTGGCCAGGGCCTGCACGCGCCGGCGGTAGCCGCGCAGGGGCAGGACGCCGGAGCCGCGGAACGGCCCTTGCCAGATCTGCACGTCCTTGCACACGTCCACCACCACCGGACCGGGCCGGCCCGTGCGGGCGATCTCGAAGGCCGTGCGGAGCGTGGCTTCCAGCTCCTCGGGCTTCTCCACCAGGAACACGTGCTTGGCGCAGGCGCTCATGATGCTGAAAACGGGCGCTTCCTGAAACGCGTCGGAGCCGATGGCGGGGCGGGGCACCTGCCCCGTGATCACCACCAGCGGCACGGAATCGGCCATGGCGTCGCGCACGGGCGTGACGGTGTTGGTGGCCCCGGGGCCGGAGGTGACCAGCACGGCCCCCACCTTGCCCGAGGAGCGCGCGTAGCCCGCCGCCATGAAGGTGGCGCCCTGCTCGTTGGCGGGCACGATGAACTTGATCTTCTTTTCGTCGGGCTGCTTCTCGTTGTAGCGGAAGAACGCGTCTATGGTGGGCAGGATGGCGCCGCCCGAGTAGCCGAAAATGGTGTCCACGCCCTCCTGCGCCAGCACGCGGGGGATCATGTCGGCGCCGGTCATCGTTTCCGGGCCGGCGCCCGCCGCTCCGGGCGCGGCGGGTTTCGCCTCCCCCGGCTCGGTGAAGGCCAGGTCTTCGGCGGAGTCCAGGGATTTGCCGCGCTGGATCACGATGCGGCCGGAGCGGCTCATCTCCACCATGCCGAAAGACTGCAACGCCTTGATCAGGGAGTCGGTCTCCTCGCCCCGCCCCGCCGCCTCGATGATGAAACCGGCCTGGCCCTGGTCGTTGACCCGGGCGTGGAAGGCGCGGCACACCTGCTCGAGAGCGCCCCGGTCGCCGGCCGGGCACGACACCTTCACCAGCATGAGCTCGCTTTCCACGCAATCGTCCCAGGACAAATCGGCGACGCGGATGACGTCCACCAGCTTGTTGAGCTGGCCGACGATCTGCTTCACCACGCGGTCGTCGCCCCGGCAGACCAAGGAAATCCTCGAGCCGCCGGGGATCTGGGTGCCCCCGACGGCCAGCGAGTCGATGTTGAACCCCCGGCTGGAGAACATTCCGCTGATGCGGGCCAAAACGCCCGGGCGGTCCTCCACCAGGCAGGCGATGAGATGCATGTGGCTGGGCGAATCTTTTTTCATGGCGTTTCCTCTCGGCTCGGCCGGGCCGCGCCGGTTTCTAAAAAAAAACCGCCGGCCCTTGCGCCGGCGGTGTCTTGGCTTGAATCCTGCCTTCCGCTACGGCGCGAAGCCTCCCGCGTCCAGGACCCGAAGGACCCGGCCGGCTCCGACGACGATGAGAAGGTTCTGGGACGAAAACATGAGATTTCGTTAAGTATACCTCTCCGGCCTGTTTCCGTCAAGGCCGGCCGGGAGAAAAAAGCGGGGAGGGGGCGGGGCGCCGGGGCGCGGAGGAAGGGACGCCGGAGGGCGGTCGCCAGCGCGCCGCCCTCATCCTCAAATCCAAATCCGTCAGGTGGGCCGCGAGGCGGCCGGCGGCGGGGTCCGCTTCCACCCGGTCGCCGTCCCGCAAAAGGGCCAGGGTGGAGCCGTCCGCCGCCTCGGGGGAAACGAGCTCGATGAAACAGCCGGAGGGCGCGGGCGGCCCGGCGCGGCCGTCGGTGACCACGGGGACCGACGCGTCCAGGCCTCGGTCCGCCAGCAGTCCGGCCAGCGCCGCCAAGGGCCGGAAACCGCGGCCCGCCCGGGGGCCTTCGAAGCGGACCACCAGGACGTCTCCCGGGCGGACCTTGCGCTCCCTCACCGCGGCCAGGGCCTGCTCCAAGGAATCGCAGACTCGCGCCGGCCCCGCGCACAGAGGCTGTTTGAGAGGGCGGTCGGGCCACCGCAACACGGCGCCCTCGGAAGCTAAGTTCCCCTTTAAGACGGCCAGGCCGCCGGCTTTCCTATAAGGAGGTTTCGTCCGAAGGAGTTTGGACGAGGCCGCCGCCCGCAGGAGACCGTCCGCATCCCCGCCCGCGGCCGTGGGATGGGACTGCCAGGCGCCTTTGAGGGCCCGGATGAAAGCGGGCCCGCCGCCGGCCTCGCGGAAGGCGTCCCGGCCGGCGGGCCGGTGGAGCTGGGG
>JBQTIM010000131.1:0-6240 GCA_052388135.1 Elusimicrobiota bacterium | reverse complement strand
GGCGCTTCCAGAACAGGCAGGAGGGCATGGGGTCGGGCGTGATCGTGGACCCGCGCGGCTACTTCCTCACCAACGAGCACGTTGAGCGGAACGCCGACGACATCACCGTCCTGGTGCGGGATCCGGAGCTGAAAGAATACAAGGGCAAGGTGGTGGGCAAAGACCCGCGCTCGGACCTGGCCGTGGTGAAAATTCAGCCCAAGGGCGGCCTCAGCCACGCGGTGCTGGCCGATTCCGACAAGGTGCGCGTGGGCGATTGGGCCATCGCCGTGGGCAGTCCCTTCGGCCTCGAGCAGACCGTCACGGTGGGCGTGGTGTCGGCGGTGCGGCAGTCCTTGAGCATCGAGGGCATGGCTTATTCCGATCTCCTCCAGACGGACGCCGCCATCAACCGCGGCAACTCGGGCGGGCCCCTCATCAACATTCGCGGCGAGGTCATCGGCATCAACACGGCCATTTACGCGCCCACGGGCGTTTTCGCCGGCATCGGCTTCGCCATTCCATCGGCGCGGGTCCGGGACATCATGGAGCAGCTCATCGAGAAGGGCCGCGTGGTGCGCGGCTGGATGGGCGTCGAGATCGCCCCGCTGGACGACGTGGCGGCCCGCCAGTTCGGCGTGCCCGACGGCAAGGGCGTCCTCATCAACCGGGTCCTGCCCGGCTCTCCGGCGGAAAAAGCCGGCCTGGCGCGGGGCGACGTCATTCGCCGGTTCGCCGGCGAGAAGGTGGAGGGGCCCGACGCCCTCATGCTCATCGTCGCCAAAACGGCGCCGAAGAAGAAGGTGGAGATCGTCGTTTTGCGCCAGGGGAAAGAAAGGGAGCTGGCTCTCGTGACCGGCGAAATGCCGAGCGAAACCGCCGAGGGCGGGGAGGCCGCTCCCGAGGCGCCGGCCGCGCGGCCGGACGCCAAGACCTGGGAGGGAGCCCGCCTCATGAACGCCACGCCGGCCCTCACGCAGCGCTACGGCCTGTCGCCGCAGAACGCCGGGGTGCTGGTGGTGGGCCTGCAGCCGGGAGGCGTGGCGGAGGACATGGGGCTGGTGGAGGGCGACCTGATCCTTTCCGTCAACCGCCGCGACACGCCCGACGTGGCGTCGTTCCTGGCGGCCATGAAGCGCGCCGACCTGGACGATGGCGTCCTCCTGGACGTGAACCGGCGCAACCGTCTCATCTACCTGAGCTACAAGAAAGGCTGACCTTGGAAACCACCGTTTTGGTCGTCGACGACGACCAGCAGATCCAGGACCTTCTCAAGATGCTCTTGGAAAAGGAGCATTACCGCGTGGAGACGGCTTCCGACGGGGAGGCCGCCCTGGCCTCGGCCCGCGCCCGCCCGCCGGACTTGATCCTGCTGGACGTGCTCCTGCCGCGCGTGCACGGCTACGAGGTGTGCGACCGCCTGCGCCAGGACCCGGCCACCTGCCTGATCCCCATCATCATGGTCACGTCCCTCACCGCGCTCAAAGACCGCGTGACGGGCATCAAGCTGGGCGCGGACGAATACATCACCAAACCCTTCGAGCCCTTGGAGCTGTTGGCGCGCGTGGAGCGCCTGCTGGCGCGGGCGCGCCAGAACGCGGCCGCCAACCCCCTGACGGGACTGCCGGGCGCGGCGGATTTGGAGAGGGAGATACGCGTCCGCCTGGAAGGGGGGGACGCTTTCACCCTGGGGTTGTGCGATCTGACCCAGTTGGGGCGCTTTAACGAGCGGGCGGGCTACGAGAGGGGCGACAAGGTCATACGTCTGACGGGGACGATCCTGCGCAGCGCGGTGTCGGAGTTGGGAAGCCCCGGCGATCCGGCCGTGCATTTGGGCGGGGACGATTTCGGCTTCATCACGTCCACCAGCCGGGCCGGCGCGGTGGCCGCCCGCATTTTGGAAAACTCCGCTTCCCTGATCCCCCTGCATTACGTGGACGAAAAAACGGGTAGCCCTCCGGAGCCTCGGCCGGCTTTCTACATCCGCGTGGGCTTGGCCGACGTTCCTCCACGCCGTTACCAGCACCCGGCTCAGGCTTTGGACCGCGCCCGGGCGGCGCTGGCCCAGGCCAAACAGCAGGGCGTGCCGCTCTCCCGCATCGCCTGAGCCCGGCGCCGGTTTTCTTCCGGTCGCCGGCGGCCGATCACTTCGCGGGCCGCGCCGCCGCCGGAGCGAATCGGCGGGCAAGAACGAAAAAAGCCGCGGCCAGGAAGGCCAGGGACGCCCACAGGCCCAGACGGAACAAAGCGGGCCTGTAAAGAAACACCGCCTCCCAGTGTCCGGCCGGCGTCTCCGCCGCGGAAAACGCGTGGTTGGCGCGCAGGAGGGGGCTTCGCCGGCCGTTGACGAAGGCCTCCCAGCCCGGATAAAACACCTGCCCGCTGGAAAGGAAACCTTCCGCCGCCGAACGTCCGCGGACGCGCAGGCGGCCGGGTTCTTCGCTCCAGGACAATTCCGGCGGATCCCCGACGGTCCGCGCCTCTCCCTCCGGCATCGCTTCCTCCAAAATCGTTTCCTGTCTCGGGTTCCAGGCCGAGCTTAAATAGGCCAGCCTTTCCTGCTTGTCGGGCATCGCGGTCGCCCGCCCCGTCCAGGCGACACGGGGAAGGGCGTCTTCGTTCAGCCAGAGCAAAGCGTTGGGCCGCCGGCCGAGAAGACGATGGGGAGGCGGCAGGGACTCGGAAGACACGACGTGGCGCGCCGCCAGGAAATTCATTTGGGGCGACGCCGTTGTGGAGATGTCCACGGCGCGGCGGAACTCCGAGAATTCACGGAGGGGGAAAACCTCGTAGCCCCAGGTGAAGGGAACGCGCTGGGGGAGATGGACGTTGGGCCGCAGGGTTTGCCGAACGCTTTGATAGCCTTCCTGAACGGTGTCCCCGGACATGGGCGTGTCGCCCTTCATGCGCCGCGGGTCGTGGGAGAGGCGGAAAGGCGATTCCCGGACCATCTCCGCCAGGGGAACGCGTTCGTGGAAGAAGGAGCCGTCCGTCCACGGATGAAGGTCCCGCCCGAAGACCCAAAGCTCCGCGGCCACCAGCAGGGCGAGGGCGGGCGCCCGGAAGCGGCGCGGCGACGCCGCGGCCGCCGCCGCGAGAGCCAACGCCGCCAAAGCCGCGGCCGCGGCGCGGGCGGCGTGGCCGTCCTGGTCCGGCGTCAAGGAGGAAACCGACAGCAGGCCCTCCAGAAGAAACCGCCGCAGGCCGGAACTCGCCGCCGCCGCGGCGCAGAACAAAGCCGCCGCCGACCAGGCCGCCCAGAACGGGCGGCGGTCTTTCTCCAAAAGGGCCAGGCCCTCCGCCGCCAGGAAGCACAGGCTCAAGGCGACGCCCAGCATGGCGTTGGAAAAATGGGTCATATAGCGCGCGCCCGGAACGCCGATCCGGACGAGGGAAAACACCGGCTCCCAGCCCATGGCCAGCGCCAGGAAAAACAGCCCCGCTCCCGCCGAAAACAAGACGGAGCGCCGCCGCGCGTTCGCCAGTCCCGAAAGCGCCAAGACCGCCGTGGCGGAGCCCAGGAAGAACGTGGTGAGCCAGTTGCGCTGGATGGGCCACAAGCCGCTGTCGAAGACGAAGCGGGAGTAGGGCACGTTGGCCTTGTCGAAGATTTCCGGGATCAGAAAGCGCGTCAAGAAGAAGGGATTGAGAAGATGCGTGCGTGAGCCGGCGGCGTCCATGGCGGACCGCAGGGACTCGCGGGCCGCTTCCCAGGGCGGCAGGATTTGCGGCAAGGCCAGGACCGCGCCGGCCGCGGCGGCGAGGAAACAAAATCCCAGGGCGGAAGGCCGCGGAACGAGGGCGGACCAGGCGCCGGCGCTCCCCGCCCGATGGAGGGGAACGGGCTGGAAAGCCGCCGCCAACCCCGACAGCAACAGCGCGTAAATGGTGAACTGCGTGTAGCCGGCGGAGAAAGACATGAACGCGGCGAGAGCCAGGAAAAGCCAGAGCCGCCGCAGGGCGAACAGGAGGAAAAAGGGAGTCCAGGCCAAGGCCGCGCCCGCGCTGGCGAATTCCCAATGGACCACGGCGTAGCCGCTCCACGCCGCCGCCAGGGCCGCCAGCAGCGCGGGCCCGCGGCGTCCTTTCCCCGGACCGTCGGGCCAGCCGCGCAGGGCCAGGAAAACGCCCGCGAACAAAAGCGCCTGGCAAGACAGCAGAAACACGTTCCGGGCCGCCGCCCAGGGAAACAGCCAGAACAAAACGGCCGCCGGATGAAAGATCATGATTTGGGGATTGCCGAGAAAGGGTTCGCCGCAGGCCGTGTAAGGGTTCCAAAGGGGAAGGCGTCCGGTTTGAACCTCCTGCGCGGCGTACGTCAGCCAGGGATGGAAGGAATAAAGCACGTCGCCGGCGAAATGGGTTTTGCCGGCCAGGGCCGGGTACAAGAAGAGGAGGGCCGGAAAGAAAAAAAACAGAAGGAGCAGATGGAGGTCGCGGCGCGTCATGGCGGCCTCAGGAGGAAGGGAAGGGGCTCGGGGCGGAGGACAGGCCGGCGCCTACGGGAACGTCGGCCACGTTCGTCCCTTGGGCCTCAGCTTCCGCTTCCGGCCGAGCCGTTGACGCTCACGCCTCCGTCGGGCGTTTTCATGAGGCCCCGGGGCAGGCGCACGGAAAAAACGGATCCCCGGCCGGTTTCGGACCGGGCCTTGATCTCGCCCTTGTGGCTCTCCACGATGAACTTGCAGATGGCCAGGCCCAGCCCCGTGCCGCCGCGCCGCCGGCCGGCCTGCTGAAATTTGTCGAAGATCTTTTCCAAAAATTCGGGGGCGATGGCTTCGCCGGTGTCGCTCACCTCGGCGCGGAGCCAGCCGGGCTCCTCGCTCAGCGTCACGCGGACCTCGCCGCCCTCGGAGGCGAACTTCACGGCGTTGTCCAGCAGGTTCACGAACAGCCGCTCCATGAGTCCGGGGTCCAAGGGGGCGGCGGGAAAAGCGGAAGGGGCGTCCAGCTCCATGCGCAAATTCTTCTTGGCCGCCTGCGTCTGCAGAAGGCCCAGCACGTGCCGGGCCGTTTCCCGCAGGTCCGTCGGCGCCAGGTTCATTCCCATCTTGCCGGCCTCCAGCTTCGCCGAGTCCAGGATGTTGTTGATCATTCCCAGAAGCCGCAGGGTGGCGCGGTCCATGGTTTCCACCATGCGCCTCTGCTGGGCCGTGAGCGGGCCGCCCAACTCGTCCTTGAGGAACTTGAGGAACCCCCGGATGGACGTCATGGGGTTCCGCAGGTCGTGCGTGATGGAATGAAGGAAATCGTCCTTCATTTTGTCGGCGGTCTTTCCCGAGGTCACGTCCCTCAGCAAGAGCAAAACGTCCCCTTCGGCCTCGGCCCCGCGCACGGGGGACGCCGCCGCCTCGAGGAAGCGCCGGCGCTCCCCGCGGGAGACGTCCAACTCGCGGCGCTTGCCCGAGGCGGGATCGTGGGTCAAATCCCAGAGCGCGTCCAAAACCGGCGCGCGGGACAGCCGGTTCCACAGCGGGTTTTCCGCCAGCGCGGACGGGTCGTCCGGAACCTCCAGCATCTCGCAGGCGGCCGGGTTGATGAGGCGGATCCTGCCCGCCCGGTCCAGCACGATGAGGCCGTCGGGCAGGGAGGACAAGGCCGCGTCCGTCCGGGCCTTCGCGGCCTCCGCCCGGCCCACGGCCGACTCGGCCTGCCGGCGCAGCCGGTCCACCCCTTCTTCGAAGCTCCGCGCGATGCCGAGGGCGTCCCGGGCGCGCACCGCGGGGTCGGAAAGGTCCGCCTTCTCCAGCCCGCGCGCCAGCGCCGCCACCGGCCGCAGGAGGCCGCCCGCCAAAAGCAGGGCCGCGGCCAGGGCGCCCGCCGCCGTCAGGACGGCGGTCCAAACCAGCGCGCGCCGGGCCCGCCGCGCCGGCGCCAACACCTCGTCCAATTCCTGCCCGCTCACCACCGCGCCGCCCAGGCCCGCGGCCACGGCCGAGGCGCCCAGCGCCCGCCGGCCCGCCTCGTCTTCAAACTCCATGGCCCCCGGCCGGCCGGCCAGAGCCGACTGCACCGGCCCCAGGCCGCGCACCGACGGCCCCTTGCCCGACGGAACGGGAAGGAAGCCGTCTCCGTCCGTCAAGAGCGTGCGGCCCGTGGCGCCGGCGTTGCCCTCCGCCATCTCGCGCCAAAATTCCTCCAGCCCATAGTCCGCCAGCAGGGCGTGGCGCCCCGTGGCGGTGTCCACCGGCGCGCAGACGCGGAAGCGCGCCACGGATTCCGCGCCCCTCAGCTCCCACACGCGGCCGCCGCTTTCCCGAA
>JBQTIM010000130.1:0-15747 GCA_052388135.1 Elusimicrobiota bacterium | reverse complement strand
GCCAGCGCCTTGTCCGCGGCCTTGGCGGCATCAACGCGGTCCCTGGGCATGGTGTTCGCCCTGGGCGCTCCGCGCTCCTACGTGATGAAGGCCTGGTTGTGGTGGATCGGGATTTTATCGGCGGCGGGGATTTTTCTCTCCCTCTGGGTGGGTCGGGCGCTCATGGCCCTTTTGACGGCGGCTTTCGCGGATTTGCTGCCGGCGACTTTCGCGCCTTCGTTTCCCTGGCGGGCGCTGGGGGGCGCGGCGGCCGCGGGATTTGCGGCCAGCCTTCTTTTCGCCGCGCTGCCGTTGATGCGGATCATGGACATCCCTCCCAACGCCGTGCTGGCCAACGCGGAGGCCGGCGCGCGCCGGCGGTCCGGCCGTTTTGTCCTGGCGGCGCTGGCCGCCGTCGGAGTTTTTTACCTCATCATCCTCTCCCAGGCCGGCCGCCCTCTTCTGGCGGGGCAATACCTGGGCGGTTTGGCGGCCGTTTTGGCGGGCGCCTGGATCTTGGTGAAGGTCCTCATGACGGTTTTGCGGCGAACGCTGGGAAAAAGCCGCCGCCTCGCGCCCCGCCTGGCGGCCCGGGCGCTGTCGCGTCCCGGCAACCTCAACGACGCCGCGGTGGTCTCCATGGCCGTGTCGCTGTCGGTGATCCTCGCGCTTTTCCTCCTCCACAAAAATCTGGCGGCCAAATTCGTGGAGTCCTTCCCGGAGGACATGCCCAACGTGTTCTTCATCAACATTCAGACGTCGCAGGCGGAGGAATTCAAGAAAGTGCTGGGCCGCGACCTGCGGCTTTTTCCTCTCGTCCGCGGCCGCGTGACGGACGTCAACGGCGTGCCGGTCCGGGAGTTGGAGGCGAAAGCCCGCCGGCAGCGCGGCCCCGGCGACCGCCTGACGCGCGAATTCGGGTTCACCTTCGGGGAAGACCTTCTGCCCACGGACCGGGTTGTTTCCGGCGGCGGATTGTGGCGGGACGATCTCGCCGAGCCCCAGGTGTCCGTTTTCGACGAGTACCAGGATCGCTTCGGCATCCGTCCGGGAGACCGGATCGCCGTGAACGTGCTGGGCCGGAAAGTGACGGCCGTGGTTTCCTCCCTGCGATCCATCGACACGTCGCGCAGGGAACCGTTCTTTTATTTTTATTTCCGGCCGGGAGTTTTGGACAACGCCCCGCACACTCTCATGGGCGGCGTCCGCGTGGAGCCGGACCGCGTGGCGGAGCTGGAGAGCCGGTTGGCCGCGGCCCTGCCCAACGTGACGACCATCGACCTTTCGGAAGTGGCCGCCCTGACGGGCCGCATCATGGCCCGATTGGCGCGCATCGTCGGCACGCTGGGCCTCTTCGGCGTGATTTCGGGGCTTCTGCTCCTGGTGTCCGGGCTGTGGGCCACTCTGGCGTCCCGCGCCCGCGAGTCGGTCCTGTACCGAACTTTGGGCGCCTCGGAAGGCCAGTTGCGCGCGGTGGCCCTGCTGGAGTACGCCTTCATCGGCTTCGGCGCGGCGCTCACGGCCTGGCTCGTCGGTTCCGCCGCGGCCTGGGGCGCGATGCGCTTCGCGTTTAAAACGGGTTTCGATCCCTACGCGCTTTCCAGCGCCGGTCTTCTGGCGGGAGCCGCTTTGGCCGCCGCGGCCATTTCCTGGCTGGCCACCCGGGGGGCTTTCCGCGTCCGCCCCATGGAGGTTCTGCGGAATGAATAAGCCGCTTGCCGTTGTCTCGGCCTGCGTCCTCCTCGCTTTGCCGGCCGCGGCCGGGATGGATCCTGTGACGATATTGGCTTTCGGGGACAGCCTCACGGCGGGGAAGGATTTGGCGGACCCTGAGCGCGACGCCTACCCGGCCGTCTTGGAAAGCCTGCTCGCCGAAAAAGGGCATCGCGCGCGAGTGATCAACGGCGGGCATTCCGGCGACACCACCTTCGACGCCTTGGCCCGCCTCGACTTCAGCCTGCAAGACAAACCGGACGTCGTCCTCATCGCCCTGGGGCACAACGATACGTTCCAGGGCAAAGCGTTGAAGGACATCGAGCGCAATTTGAACGCCATCGTCGAGCGGGTCAAAGGGACGGGAGCGGTGCCGCTGCTCTGCGCCATGAAGACCTTTCCCAACTTCGGCCCCCATTACGCGCTGGGATTTCAGAGGATCTATAAACGGGTCGCGGCGGAGCAGAAAGTTCCTTTGGCGCCTTTTTTTCTGGAAGGCGTGGCGGGCGCGCCCTCCATGAACCTGTCCGACGGCGTCCATCCCAACGCGATGGGCCACCGCCGCATGGCGGAAAACCTTCTGCCGGCGGTGGAGAAAGTTCTGCGGGGAAAACCCTTCCGCTGAGACGGCCGGCGTTTTGAAATTGCTACAATAATCTTCATCGCCGCCCTTCGGCCGGCCTCAACGGCGGCCGGCCCGGCGCCTCAAAAATGACGACTCGCTCCGATCGCCCCGCTGTTTCCGGCCCCGTTCTGCTCCGCAGCTCCGTCCGGCATTACGATTGGGGCTCCTCCGATTACATTCCGCGCCTGCTGGGCGTGAGCGCCGGCGACAAACCCTGGGCGGAGCTTTGGATGGGCGCCCATCCGGCGGCGCCTTCCCGCGCCGTGGCGGGGGACCGGGAAGTCCCTCTCGATGTCTTCATCGGAACGGATCCCGCCCGCGCGCTGGGCCCCGACGCCGCGTCGCGCTTCGCCGGCCGCCTTCCTTACCTCCTCAAAGTGCTTTCGGCGGCCAAGCCGCTTTCCATTCAGGCCCATCCTTCCAAGCGGCGGGCCGAGGAGGGCTTCGCCAGGGAAAACGCCGCCGGCATTCCGCTGGACGATCCCCGCCGGAACTACAAGGACGACAACCACAAGCCCGAGCTCATCGCCGCGCTGACGGAGTTCCGCGCCCTGCGCGGCTTTCGGCCGTTGGACGACATTGCGCGGACGTGGGATTCCGTGCCGGAGCTTAAGGAGATCATGCCCGGTTTCCGTCCTTCGCGGGAATCTTTGGCGGAGCTTTGCGCGCTTTGCATGGAGGACCTGGCGCAGGAGCGCGTGGACGATGTCTTGGGCCGATTGACCGCCCGCCTCGCCGCCGAAGACGTCCGCCGGCCCTTCGGACCGGATTCGCCCGAGCGTTGGGTTCTGCGGGCTGACAAGGAGTTTTCCCGGGATCGCAAGGACCGCGGGATATTTTTTATCTACCTTCTTAATTTGATCAGCCTCCCGCCGGGCGGCGCCCTCTACCTGGACGCGGGCGAGCCGCACGCCTATTTGGAAGGCTCCGGCGTGGAGATCATGGCGAATTCCGACAACGTTCTGCGCGGGGGCCTTACCTCCAAGCGCGTGGACGTCAAGGAATTCCTCGCGTCGTTGACTTTCGAATGCGGCGCCGCGCGGGCGTTGGAGCCGCGGGTCCTGTCCGCCTCGGAGTCCGTTTACGAGACCCCCGCCGCGGAGTTCCGGTTAAGCCGCATCGAAATCGGCCCGGATCGTTCCTGGACGGGCGGCGCGGGGCCGGACATTTTCTTGGCGGTGGAAGACGGGGGCGGGCCGGTCTCCTTGGTTTCCGGTGCGGAAACGCTGGCTTTGCGGAAAGGCGAGTCCGCTTTCGTTCCTCACGGAGCCTCCTGCGCGCTCAAGGCTTCTGCCCGCGCCGTCCTCTTTCGCGCGTCCCTGCCTCCTTCCCGGTGAAAGGCGCCGCCCTCGACATCCGCGGATTTTTGCAAAACCCGCCCCGCGCCTCCGTCCCTCGTGAAAACAGGGTGGGCGTCCTGATGGCGGGGGGATCCGGTACCCGCTTTTTCCCATTAGGCCGCAAGGACCGGCCCAAACAGTTCCTTCCCCTTTTTCAAGGGCGCTCCCTCCTGCAGATGGCGGTGCGGCGCCTCATGGACCGGCGCGGGCCCGGAACCATCATCGTGCAGACCGCGGCCGGCTATCGCGAGGCCGTCCTGGAGTCTCTCCGCGCAGACCCCGAGGCCTTCCGCCTTTACGAAGAGGGACGCATCCGGATTTTCGGGGAGCCGGAGCCGGCCGACACCGCCGCCGCCGTTTTCTACGCCGCCGTGAAAGCGGGCAAAGACCTGGGGGCGGGCAAGGTCGTGGAGATTTATCCGGCGGACCACATGGTGCCTGAATCGGATTTCGCGGCCTACCACGGCGCCATGCAGCGGCTGGCGGATTGGGCGGTTCAAGGGCCCCTCATAGGACTCGTGGGCGTGAAACCGACGCGGGAGGACACCGCCTTCGGCCACAGTCGAAAAGGCGCGGCGGGGCCCGCCGCCGACGTTTGCGGCGTGGAGCGATTCGTGGAGAAACCTCCCGCGGAGGACATTGCCCGGTGGAAGAGCGACGGAACCTACGGAAGCTACCTATGGAACGGCGGTTACTTCGTGGCGTCCGTGGAAACCTGGCGGACGGCCCTGCGGGAAGCGGCCGGCCCGTCGTCCGCGGTCCTGGGCGGGCGGAACAAGAAGAATTTTTCGGAGCTCTTCGACCGGCTGGAGGCCGCGCCGCCCGGAGAATCAGACCGGGTCGAGAAAGACATTTTCCACGTCATGGCCGGCTGGAAGGCGGAAAAGAATCCCCAATCCCTCGACTATGTGGTGGCGGAGCCCGTGGCCCGCGGGTTGGTCCCCGGCCTGGGCCTGCTCATGGCGCAGGCGGAATTTTCCTGGGAGGACGTGGGAAGCTTTTCGGCCTTGAGAGACTATTACCGGCGGTCGGAGCCGGGTCTTTTCGACGGCCACGGCAACCTGGCGTCGCCGGCGGGCAGCGTGCGCCTGGAGGATTGCCGGGAAACCAGCGTCTTTCTTCAAGGGCCGGTCACGGCCGAGGTGCGCGGCCTGCGGGACGCCGTCGTGGTCGCCTGCGAGGACGCGGTGGTGGCCGTCCAGGGACACGCCGGCGACCAAAAAGTGAAGCTGATCTGCGAATTGCTGGAGAGCGCCGGCGGCGAGGGCGCGGGCTACGCCGCACATCGGACTTCCGCGCGGAACCGCGGGTTCGTCTTCAATCCCGGCGAATTGGGGAACCGCGAAGTTGAATTTCAAAGCGATCGCGGCCTCGTCACGGGCTTCGGGCTCCGAAGCGTGCGGGTGGCCAGGTCCGGAGATCACATCAAGGCGGAAGCATGCGTTTGAATGTTTCGTCATCGGCGGACGTCGTCGTGCCGCCGGCCCAAAAAGCCCGCCAGAGCGCTTTCGACCGGGAGGAGTCGCGCCGGTGGATTCAAAGGCTTCTCGATAGGATTCCCGGCCGGGATCCGCTCGCGGACCGCCGCGCGGCCGCGGATGCCAACCGCTTGGACCGGGAGCGGCCCGATTTGAAGCCCGGCGCGGTGAGGCCGGCGGAGCCGGACTCCATCGCGGAGATGCTGGGACGGCTTCCCATCGAAGACGCGGCGCTGGTGAAATCCTTCAGCGGCGGGCTGAAATCCGAGCCGCTCTACCGGCGCATCGCCGCCAAGGGCGCGGCGTCCCGAGAAACCGGCCGGCTGGTGGAGCGCGCCGTGCGGGACCGGCTGGAAGGCCGCCTGGTGGACGTGGCTCTTCTGGCCGGCATCGCTTCCCGCCTCGCCGGCTTGAACCGGGGAAGGCCGCTTTATTTCTTCAGCCTGAGCGAGACCATGACGGCTCCGTTGGAGGGTTTTGATTCGGAGCTTCATCCTTTCCTGACGGACCTGCGGAGCCATTTTCCAGGTTATGCGGAGCTGGGCGATCGGTGCTACGGGCAGCGGGTGTTCGAGGCCTACCGCCGGGAAGTGGAGAGGCTGGCCGCGGCTTTCAACGAGAAGAACAAAAACCGGGCCGCCCGCCATCCCGTTTTGGCGCGCCTGCGCCGCGTCCTGGGCCGGCCTTTTCATTACGACCCCGGGGAGGCCGTGCAAAACCAGAAGTTCATCGTCCACGTGAATCAGGAAACGGGCCCGGACATCGTCCGCCACATGGCGGAGAACGATTTTTTCGGGTTCAATCCGCGAAATATGGTTTTCTTATTTCAGGACGTTTACGGCACGTGGGAGAGAGGCGCCGACGGCTCGTTGACGCCGGATCCCGAGTACGTCCGCCCCTTCGGCCACGGCCAGCTTCCCTACGACCAGGTCCAGCCCGGATTCGCCTTCGTCATGGAAAAAACCGACGGGCCGGACGGCCGCCCCCGCCGCGAGCAAAAATTCCTGGAGCAAGACGCCCTCGCCTACATGGCGGAGCGCGGCGGAAGAATCGTCTCCGTCGAGGAGCTGGGCGACGTGAACATGCTGGTGCATCCGTTGAAGCTGGACCAGGACGTGGCGGCCCGCCTCAATTTCAACCGCGGATTCAATTACACGGCGCGCGTGGCCGACAACGCCACGGGGCAGAAGGGGGGGTACGGCGTGTCCGCCGCCGGGCGGCAGTTCATCGCCGAAGGGCCCCTCATCGCCCACGACGACTACGACTATCTCGGCACGGCGAAATTAAATTTCTGGGGGATACGGTGCCTGCTGGAGCCCGTGCGGGAGGCGTTGAGGCGCTCCAAGCCTTTTTACTGCCTGGATGTGAGAGAGAAGGCGGCGGGGGAAAAGCGGCTGGCCTTGGACACGTTTTGGTCCAACGTCACGCTTTTGAAGGGCGTGAAGACGAGAACCGTTTTTCTTCCCGGAGACGCAGGCAACACTTTTAAAAAGCCGGAATCCATCCACGACGTGGCCGCGGCCTACGCCTGGGCCGACGCGGACGGAAAGTCGTCAGCGTCCGACGGGGGCGCCGCCGGTCAGTTCTCTTAAAGCCTCCAACACCTCTTCCGGTTCAATCCGCTTCAAGCATTCCATATAACCTTCGCCCGCGCGGTGGCATTCGTTCCTGACGCAGGGAACGCAGGGCACTTCGCGGCGCTGCAGCACGCGCGCCCGCATGCCGAAAGGGGAGGTGAGCCGGGGCTCCGAAGGCCCGGCCAAGACCACCGTCGGAGTTCCGACGGCCCAGGCGACGTGCATCATGCCGGATTCGTTGGACACGAGGGCGGCGCTGCGGCGCAGAACATCGCCCAGTTGGATCAAGCCGGTCCGGCCGCAGAGGTTGAAGACGCGGCGGCGGCCCAGGGCGGCGGCTTCCGCCGCTGCGGCGGCGTCTTCCGCGGCGCCCAGGAGCAGGACCGCCGGCCAATCTTTTTCCGGCAGCGCGCGCAGGAGGCGGCCGAAGCGCTCGGTGGGCCAGCGGCGGGCCGGCGCCCGGGACCCCGGAGCCATGGCCAGCAGGGGAACGTCCGGCGGGATTCCGTGAGCGGCGAAGACGGCTTCGGCCGCGTCGTCCATTCGGTCCGGGCGGGGAAAATAGAAATCGCCGGGGCCGACCTCCCGGCCGGCCTCCTCCAGCAGGCCCAGGTAGCGGCGGACGTAATGGTGGCGTTCGTCCAGGCGGAAGGCGCGGGTGAGGAGCGGTCCGCGGAAGTCCGCCGCGTGGCCGATGCGTTCCGGAACGCGGGCGAGAGCGAAAAGCAGGGCGGAGGAAAAGGAAGGGGGAAGGACGTACCCGGCGTGGTAGCCGGTCCGACGGAGGCGCGCCGCCAGGGCCAGGAGCCCTTCGTCCGGGTTGAAGGGGAGGACCGCGGCCGCGTGCGGAGCCCGCTCGAAAAGCGGCGCCAGCGGCCGCCGGGCGAGCACGTGGATTTCCGCGGAGGGCTCTTTTTCCGCCAGGCGCTTGAGGAACGGCCCGCACATGACGGCGTCGCCCAGCCAGTTGGGCGCCCGAACGAGAATTTTTTTCGCGCCCATGACGGGGCGGCTCAGCGCGCGGCGGGGAGCGTGAAGCGGAAGGTGCTGCCCTTCTCCAAAACGCTTTCCACGCTGATCTTGCCGCCCTGGGCTTCCACCAGGGCCTTGACGATGGCCAGCCCCAGGCCGGTGCCTTTCTGCTGTCCCACCATCTTGACCCTCACGCCTTTCACCTGCTCGAACTTGTTGAACACGGAATCCAGCTGATCCGGAGGGATGCCCATGCCGGTGTCCTTCACGGAGACGGCCAGTCCGCCGTTCGCTCCGGCGGCAATCAAGGTGACGACGCCGCCCTCGGGCGTGAACTTGAAGGCGTTGGACAGGAGGTTGATGAGGATCTGGCGCGTGCGTTCGGGGTCGCCCATGGCCGGCGCCAGGCCGTCCGCCGCGGACGTTTCGAAGCGGATTTTTTTCTGTTCGGCGTGGGGCATGAACATGGCGCGCATCTCGTCGAGAAGGCCGGGCAGGGCGAACTCCTGCCGCTGAACCTCCAGCTTGCCGCGCTCGACCTTGGCCAGGTCCAACAGGTCGTCTATGAACCGCGCCAGGCGGATGGTGTTGTTCTCGATGACCTTCAGGTATTCCTCTTGCTTGGGGTTCAACGGTCCCGTGCCGCCCTTGAAGAACAGCCCGAGGTAAAGCCGGGTGGAATGGAGGGGGGAGCGGAGCTCATGGGTCACGCTGGACACGAAATCCTTCTTCATCTGGTCCAACTCTTTGAGCTGTTCCGCCATTTTGTTGAAATCCTTCGCCAGGGCTCCGAGCTCATCGGAAGACTCCACGGGGATGACGTGGTCCAGCTTGCCTTTTCCAATGATCGCCGTGGCTTCCGCGAGCCGGCGGATGGGCCGGACCAATGTTCCCGCCAGGACCAAGGACAGCAGGAGGCCCAGAGCCAGCGCGCCCGCCGTGACGCCCAGGGCCCGCTTCTGATGCGCGGCAACGACCGAGCGCACCAGGCCGTCCACATAGGCCTCGGAGAAACCCAGGCGCACCACCCCGCCGGGAGGGGAACCCTCCAAAGGCAGGGAAAGCGCGACCACGCCGGGCGCGTCCGGTTTTTCCGAGTCGGCGGTTTTCGTCCCCAGGCGGCCCGTGTCGGTGTGAGCCAGGATGTTGCCTTCGCCGTCGGCCACAAGGCCGTAGACGACGCCGTCGGTCTTCCGGATGAGGCGCAAAAAGTTAAGGAGCAAAATATCGTCGTTCTGCGAGAGGGACTCCTGCGCGATCTGCCGGAGGGTTTGGACGAGGATTTGGGGCCGGTTCTGTATCTCCTCGGAGAGCGCGCGTTTCTCCAAGTAAAAGAAGAGGGCGCTGGTGGCGCCCACCAAAAGGAGGGTCAGGGCGCCGGTGGTGAGGCCGACTTTCGCGCCGATCTTCACGGCAGCTCCCGGAGCTCCTGTTTCACACGTTCCAAATTGCGCTTGGCGCTGGGGTGGTCGGGATAAATCTCCAAAACTTTCTTCCAGTGGTTCACGGCGGCGCGGAAATTGCCTTCCGAATAGGCTTTCAAGCCCTCGCGGTTGTAGATGTCGGCTTGCACGCGGCGGGTCTCCGCCAGCTTGCGCTGAGCCTCTTGGCGATAGTCGGCCAGGTCTTTGGCGTTGGGGTCCACCTGCACGAGATAATCCAGCTTTTCCAAGGCTTCCTTGTATTTTTGCTGGGAGTAAAGGTTCAAAGCCTCTTCGCGGCCGGTCCGCACGATGGCATCGCGGCTTTTGGCCATTAAATCGCCGGCGATTTTGTTCTCGGGGTCCAGTTGCAGGGCTTTTTGCAGGGAGGCGAAGGCTTTCTGGTGGTCCCGGGCTTGCGCTTGCCGGCGGCCTTGCTCCACCAGAGCGTCGGCCAAAGCCGCGTTGACCTGATAAAGGAGGAGCTTGCCGCCTTCGCTTTCAGGGTTGGCCTTCAGGACGGACTGCGCCACGGCGCGGGCCTTGTCGTGCTTCTTTTGCTTGAAGAACGCGAAACCCTTTTCCAAGCTTTCGCGCTCGGCCGCGGCGGTCGCCGCTTTTTTCTGCGAGGCGAGCTTTTCCTGCGCCCGGCCGATGAAGGATTTCACCACCGTGTCGCCGGGGTCCAGAAGCAGGACTTTCTCCCACAGGTCGATGGCGGCTTGATAATTCTCCTGGCGGTAGAATTCCTCGCCCTGCTTCGCCAGGGCCTCCCGCCGGCGGGTGCGCTCTTCCCCGATGAGACGGTCGGTTTCCCGCAGGAGGACGCCCGCTTCGACGTGCTGGGGGAAAACGGAGAGGATGGATTGGAAGTGGTCCCGCGCCCGGCCGTAGTCCGCCGCCGCCAGCCGCTTCTTGCCCAGCGCCAGGGAGCGCTCCACCTGCAGGGTGGCCAATTGACGCTTGTTCTCCTCGGCCAGGCGGCGCGCGCCGGAGTGGCTCGGGTCCACCGTCAGGATTTGGTCGATCTCTCTTTGCGCGCGGGCGAAATCCTTGCGCGCGTAGGCCAGGCGGGCCGCGTTGTAATGCTCCTGCAGGCGCTCTTCCACCTGCTCCAGGCGGCGGCTTCGCCCGAGGGAGGCGCGGACGCCTATGAAGTGTGTGTCGTCCACCTTCTGGAAGGGCACGTAGGCGTAGTCCACCCAAACGCCCGCCACTTGAAATCCCATGCCCAGGTGCAGGCCGTTTTGCAGGGTGGAGCTTTTGCTTTTAAGAGGCTGGCGCCAGCCGCCCCGCAGGGCGATGCGATGCAAGGCCTGGTACTCCAGCCCGGCGCGCACGGAGCCGGAATCGCCCCGCGGCTTTTCGTGGTCGGCCGCGGCCAGAAGGCTGCCGGCCAAAAACCGGGCGGCCAGCCCCGCCCGCCAAACCAGGGGCAGGGCGCTCTTCTCGTCCTCGAACTTCACCGCCGGGCCGAGGTTCGAAACGGACAATCCCATCTGCACTTTGTCCAAAAATATTCGCGACGGGCGGTCGTAAAGAACGCCGCGCATCCCCAGGTCCACCGCTTGACCCGAGGCCGACACTTCGCCCAAGTCTTCCTGCAGATGCTTCACCGTGGCGCCGACGTAAGCCCGGTCCAGCCCGAGGCCCAGGAAAGGCCCGATGTTGCCCGCCAAGGTGGCGCCGGCGGCCAGCCCCGAAACGTCGAACTTCCGGGTGGCCGCGCCGCCGTCGTCGAAGCCTTGAATGTCGGCGCGGGAGAAATGGACGGCGTTCAAACCCGCGTTCCAGCGCCTGGTCACGGGCACGGCGTAGCCCAGGGATTGGAAGCGGAACTCCTCGAAGAGCCGGCCGTGCATGAAAGAAAGCTCGTGCCGGTCCGCCCCGCCGACGCCGGCGGGGTTCCAATGGGCGGAGGAGCTGGAATCTCCGGCCGCCGCGCCGGCGCCGCCCAACCCCAGCCCCCGCGCGCCGGCGCCGATGTTCAAAAAATCGAACGAACCGGCCCGGGCAGGGGTGGAAGAAATCGGCAAGGACAATGCCATCGCCAAAGCCATCACGCCGGAAGCCCGAAGCGGACGGCGCTCCTGCGCTCGTTTCGCCTCCTTCATCGAGGAGGCGCCCCCGCCCGCCGCGGACATTCTTAGCGCCGTCATTTTACGATCACCAGTTGCCCCGTCTTCCGCTCGTCGCCGTTGTCGGCGATCCAAAGATAAACGCCGCTGTCGGCGCCGGAGCCGTCCCAGTCGTCGTTAAAGCCGTCGCCGTCGGTCTCCTGAATGGTCTTCACCAGCTCCCCCGAGGCGCTGTAGACGCGGATGGTGCAGCGCGAGGAAAGCCCGTCGAACTTCACGCGCGTGTGCCCTTTCTTCGGAGAAAAAGGCACCGGATAAGCCCGTGCTTCGGACAGATTTTTCGAGCTCATTCCCATCACCATGAAATAGGAAAAGTGCGGGACGCGGGAGGTGACGGTGTTGGCCGCGGTGTCCACTGTTGATTCCGGCAGGCGCACCCACAAGTTGTCCCGCTCGTTGAGCCAGTAAATGGAGAGATTTTCCTCGCGCACGGGCGGATTCGTGCCGGCGACGAACCCGCGTCCGTCGTCCGTGTATGGAATCGTCAACGCGACATCATTGGAAAAAACAGGGGCCGTCTCCTGCCGGGGGTTATCGCGGTAGAGTGTGACCTTTCGCAGCGTGCCCGGCACCGCTTGGCGGAAAGGATCGCCGCTCGGAGCGGGCTTGCCGCTGGCCGTTTGCACGGCCGCCGTGGCCGCGGGGGAAACGTCCAGGACCACAAAATAGGGATCAAAGGAAACCGCCCCGGGATTCAATGAGACCGTCGTTCGTCCGTCGGCGCCGGCGATGGTTGTGGCCGCTGAGGCGGATTGGGGCTCAATGACGTTCACGGAGCGGGAGGCCTTGTTGTTTGATTCGTTGGATTCGACGATGAGGCCGGGCCCGTCCACCTGAACGTAAATATCGTAAACGCCCGGCGTGGAAAAGCTTGCGTTGGCCGATACCGCCGCCGACCCGCCGGCCGCTATGGGCAGCGTGACCGTAGAGGCGGCGATCAGCGTTCCGCCCGCCGCCGGATCGCCGTTAAAAAATCGAACCACCGTATCCTGGGGGCGATAAGCTTTATAGAAATGGATCGTGGGAGGGGACGCTGTTGCATTGGTGGGGGCGGATGCCGGATAAGTCCAGGTGGTGTTTAGTCCCCCGTTGGTGACGGTTTGGTTCACAGGCACGCCCGTTTCATTCCATACATAGTAGGAATTCGCCGGCAATACATCGCTCTCGAAAGTTAGCCAATAAGTGGTTCCGGCATGAAGCTGCAGTGGAAAAGGAAGGTAAAAATCTTCAAAGACGTCGCCTGCCCCATCGGTGTTCACAACGTCGGCTTCCACGGTGCCGAGCACGCCCGTGTTGTTGGCTCCATCGGGTTTGGGGTCGTTTCCCCCAATGCTGGGACGGATGTTCAGGCGGAGGAGATCATTGCCGGCTCCCCTGTCCACAACGCGGAGGGCCACGGCGCTCAGGTAAAAATCGCTCGGCGGTATTAATGATTGGCCGCGCCATAAGGCGGCGGCGACAGACCGGCTGCTGGTTCGCGTGGCGTCCAGCGGTACGGAATGCTGAATGACAGGCACCGAGTGTAGCTGATCGTGATAAGTCCCGCCGGCATTTCGCACAACGGCCTGGATGGCGAAGCTTTCCCCGGAGGTCTGGAATGCGCCCGGGAACTGTATGTCGGAATCCTGAATGGTTAAATCCGGAAGCGCGGCCCGAACGGGAATCACAAAAAAAACCAACGCCAGGCCCCCGGCCAGATGGGCTTTTAATTTCATATCCAGAAGTGTAACAAAAACGGTTCATCTTTCAAGTGTTTACAGTTTATGCTGCTCCGAGGCTGGGCTCTCCAGCGAAGGTAAATTTTCTTAAATTTCCCTCGACAGCAGCCGATATTGGGGATATAAAATGATTGGGGAAAATACATCTTTTTCACAATTAATTTACGATTGATTTACATCTCGTTAAGGCTTTCTTAAGGCTTCTTGGTATATCCTAAGACATCTTAAAAGTAGTTTTGAAAGGGTCTTTATGGATTTGCCTCGGCCGCCAACTTTCTTAATCCGATACGTCCCCTCCATCAAACACGCGTCGTTTGCGTTGTTCTTTCTGGCTTTGTGTGCGTGGACATCGGCCCGCGCCCAACCCGTCGCCGAATTGACATCCCCGGAATCCGGAGACGTTGTAACCGGGGTTGTTTCTGTGTTCGGGACGGCGAAGGTCGTAAATTCTCCGCCGGATCCGGCGTTTTTCGTATATGTTCTGGAGTCCGTTACCGCCGATGGTGATTTAACTTTTGAAGAGTTGCGGACCGATACCCCCGTTGACGGCGGCTTTCTTGGTTTTTGGAAAACGACCCCCCGGTTTGAAGGGCCGGCCTTACTCCGGTTGATTACCTACGATGAGGCCTTTAACACGACCACGAGTTCAGTCTCCCTCACTATAGACCACACCACGCCCACTCTTTCCGCCTTCAGCGCCGCACCGAACCCCGCTCCTTTAGGTCCTGTTCAATTGGTCCTGACGGCCTCGGAGAGCTTGAATGTCGGCGCCTCCAGTGTGACGGTTCATGGGGCGACGGTCCCTTTGGTTTCGCAGAGCGGACAGACTTACACTTATCAATACGTCGTTTCAACGGTAACTCCTCAGGGAACGGCGCCCGTGGCCGTGCGATTGGTGGATTTCGCCGGGAACTCCTCCGTGTCATCCTCGTCTTTCACCGTCGATCGTTTGCCTCCGGCGGCCGTGAACAATTTGGCCGCTTCCACCACCGCCACGGCGGGAACGTTCAGCCTTTCGTGGACGGCGCCTTCTGACGATGGGCCCACCGGCCGGGCCGGGGCCTATTTCGTTCGTTACGCAACCTATTCGCTCACGCAGGCTAATTTTGGCGGGGCGACCCTCGCCTCGGGAATTCCGACGCCGGCGGCGCCGGGGACCTTGCAAAGCATGCAGGTAACGGGCCTCCTCAGCAACGTCACGTATTATTTCGCCTTGCGGTCTTCCGACACGGCGGGGAACCTTTCGGCCCTTTCCAACGTGGCGGCGGCCGGGGTCTTCACCGACACGGCTCCGCCCGTCACGAGCGTTTTTCTTACGGGAACGCAGTTCTCGGCTGGCGGCAACACTTACATTTCCTCCTCCACCACCGTCGGTTTGTCGGCGCAGGACGGGGCGGGCGGGTCCGGCGTCGCTTTCACGGAATACAGGATCGACGGAGGCTCGTTCATTACGTATTCGGCGCCCTTTACGCTTTCGGAGGGCGTGCGGTTGGTGGAATACCGCAGCCGCGACAACGCCGGCAATGTGGAATCCCTGCGGCAGGCGACTTTCCGGGTGGACGCCACTCGCCCGCAGAGTTCCTTGACCGTCGGGACGCCGCAATACAACCCCGGCGTCGGGTCGCCTTTGCACGTCAGCGCGCAAACGCTTTTCGGCCTTTCGGCCGCGGATCCGACGTCCAACGGCGTGTCCAGCGGCGTGGATCGTATCCTTTTCCGCACAGGGTCCGGCGCTTTTCAAGTTTATTCGGCCAGTTTTACTCTTTCTCCGCCGGATGGCCTGCGTGCGGTGGAATACAGGGCCGTGGACCGGGTTGAGAACGCGGAAGTTGTCCGCTCCCTGTCCGTGGCTTTGGATTCTTCGGCTCCGGTCACCACCGCCGCTCTTACCAACGGCGTCCAGCTCAGCTCGCAATCCTTCGTCGGCAACTCGTCCGCTCAGCTGGTTCTGTCCGCGAGCGACCCGTCCGTTGGAGGCGTGGCCAGCGGGATCCTCGTCACACGTCTTGAAATCGACAACGGTGGTTTTCAGAATTATACGGGCCCAGTCAGCCTTCCGGCCGGACAGCATTTTGCCGAATATTTCAGCCGCGACCGCGTGGAGAACATCGAAACCGTGAAGACCGCGGAAGTGATGATAGACACCGCGCCCCCGGTGATCGCGTTGATCTCGCCGGCGGGCGGCCAGGTGTTCCGGCCGGGGGATGTGGTCACCGTGGATTTCAGCGTGACGGACGATCGCGACGCCGCTCCTTCTGTCACGTCGGCGTATTTGGAAGATTTGGAGGAGGCAACCCAGCGCGCCGTGTTCGACGGGGAAACCATCGACCCGTTGTCGCTGGATGACGGTCAATGGCGCCTGGTCGTGCGCGCTCAAGATTGGGTGGGCAACAATTCTCAGGCTTTGGGGGCCGCGTTCACTGTTATCCACGATACCGCACCGCCGGTGATCAGCGCGGTATCGGCAACAAACATCGGCCAAAGCTCCGCCACGATTTCATGGAACACCAACGAGCCGTCGGACACCCAGGTGGAATACGGCACGACGACCTCTTATGGTTCTTCCACGGTTTTGAATACCAGCCTCGTCACCGCCCACACCCAGGGCCTGACGGGCCTCACCGCCGGGACGGTCTACAACTACCGCGTGAAATCCCGCGACGCGGCGGGGAACTTGGCCGTCAGCGGCAACTTCACATTCACCACCGCGCCGCCTCCGGATGTCACGCCGCCGGTGATCAGCGCCGTGGTTGCTTCGAACATAGGCCAAAGCTCCGCCACAATTT
>JBQTIM010000129.1:0-12792 GCA_052388135.1 Elusimicrobiota bacterium | reverse complement strand
CAGGCGACACCTCGTCCCCCGGCATGTCGGTCAGGGGAGAGACGGCCAGGGTGGCGAGGTCCAGCCTCATCAAAACACGCTCGGGTCTCGGCGCCGGAGGAATGCGGGGATGCCGGAAAGCGAAGGGATCGCCGGCGCCTTGCTCCGCCGCCGAGGAGACGAAGACTTCCTGCGAATAGACCAGGGTTTCGCCGTCGGGCGAATAGGAGGGGTCGTTTTCATCAGCGGGCGACTCGGTGAGGCGGCGGATGAGTTTCCCCCGGGTGGTGACTTCGTAAAGGTCGTTGGTTCCGTTCCGGAGGCCGACCACGGCCAGGCGGTCCCCCCGCGGATGGAAGACGGGCGAACGGATTTGCTCGAAGGGCGGGCGCAGGCGGCGCAGGCGGTCCCGCTTGAGGTCGTAGAGGTAAAGGTAGTCGCGTTGCTTTTTTTCGCCGGCGAAGGCCAGCCATCGCCCGTCGGGGGAGAACGAAAGCGCCCGCCCCTCGTCGAGGCGCTGTCCGTGGATGTGCTCCAATTTTCCCCATTGGCGGCCGGCCAAAGCGCGCCGGGCGCCGGTGTCCAGGTCGGCGATCATGACTTGCCGCTCGCCCGACGCGTCGGACAGGTAGGCCGCGCGGAGTCCGTCGGGCGAGAAGACGGGATTGGTGTTGAAGACGGGCAAGAGGTCGGGGGGCGAAGTCCTGTCGCCGTAGGCCTCCGGCTCCAGCCAACCTTCCGACTGGGCTGTGTAGTGATCGGTCAAAAATTCGCGGTAGCGGCGGTCGAAGGCGGCGAAATCCAGGCCAGTGAAATCGACCAGCAGGGAGCCGGGCTCGAACCGGTCCCGCAGGGACTTAAGCAGGTTGGCAACGCTCTCGGGCCCGTATTCCCTCGCCAAGTAGCGGACGGCCGCGGCGCCCTGCTTGTAGGCTTGCACCACCTGGTTGGGCTTGAGATGGTTGAAGCCGTGCAGCTCGCCCAGGGGAATGAGCCCGCCGGACGTGGCGGCGTCGCGGAGGACCAGGTCCTCCTCCGCCTTGTCCATATCCCCCACGACGTATTCCGCGTAGCCTTCCATGAGCCAAAGGGGATAGAGGGGCGACTTGAGGAGGCGGATGGATTTCCAGAATCCGCCGTAAAGGATTTCAAACTCCGCGACGTGGCCGAACTCGTGGGTGATGACGTGGTCCAGCCACTCTTCGGTGCCGTTGTTGAAAACGATGAAGCGGTTCTTAAACGCCTCGGTGACCCCGCCGGTTCCCTCCCCCACGTCGGCGATGTTGTTCTCTTCGAAGCGGTTGTGGTCGCTGAACAGAAAGAAAGGCGTGCGTCCTTCGATGCGGATGTCCAGGTCCCGGGTGATGCGCTCGTAGGCGTTTTCCAGGTAATAAGCGGCCCGCGGGACGATGGCGGCGGCGTCGGGCGTGAAATGGATGTCGAAGTGGCGGGTGGCTCGCACCTGCCAGCGGGGATCCTCCGTGATGACCTTGTTTTTTCCGAAAGCGGAGGCGTCGGAGGCGTGAAGCGACAAAAGAAAAACGAAAACCCCCAGGAGGCTTCCGAAGGCGTGGTTTTTGTCCCGCATGCCGGCTCCGACCCGATGTCTTATTTTCTGGCTTTTCTCTTCAGTTGGCGCGCGCGTTCCTGGGCTTTGCGGTGCTTGGGGTTCGTCTCCAAAACTTTCAGCCAGTTGGCCAGAGCGCCTTCGTCCTCTTTCAAGCCCTCGTAGGCCAGCGCCGCACCCTCGAAGAGCTCGGCGTCGCCGCCGTTTTCCGAGAGGTCCTTGCGGTAATGATCCAGGGCCTTGGCGAACTGGCCGGCGCCCCGGTGGAGGTTCCCCCGCAGTTTATGCTCGCCGGCGGGAAGCCGGCGGCCGGCGGCGGACACGCGGTCCAAAATCTCGAGGCCTTCGGACCATTTCTCCTGGTCCTGGTAAACGGACGCCAGGTTGAAGGCCACCAACGGGTCCAGAGGTTTCGCCTCCAATACCTTTTTGTATTGTTCCGCGGCCTTGTCCGGCTCGCCGAGGCGGTAATAAAGGTTTCCGAGGCGGAGGCGCACCTCCAAGTCGCCGGGGCGGTGGCGGAGGAACCGCTCATACTCGGGCTTGGCGTAATCGGGCAGGCCTTTGGCCTCGTACATGACGCCGGCGTAGTAAAAAAGCCGCTCGTCCAAAGCGCCCAAATCCCGGGCCTTTTCCAAAGCCTCGAGGGCGCCGAGGTCCTTTAAGCCGGAGGCGTCTTCCGGCGCCAGGTAATAATCAGGCCCCAACTGGAAATTGGCCACGGCCAAATCCGTCCAGGCCGCGATGTCGTCGGAATTTTTCCCGAGGGCTTCCAGGGCGGCGGCTTTTCGCTCGCGCAGATTTTCGGGAGAAGCGAAATCGGACTCTTCACGGGGAAAGGAATTTTGAGCCCCGGGCCGATAAAGGCTCCGGACGCCCAAAAGAGCGGCGATGGAGAAGGCGGCGAGGAGCAGCAGGGGAAGGTCCACCCAGGGAAGGAGAGGAAAGGGCCGGCGCAGACGGAAGGCCGGGGGCGGGCCGTTGCGGGCGGAGGGAAGTCCGCCGCGGGAAAAGTTCATGGTGCTCTAGGAGGCGGGTTCCTCTCCTGCGCTTTCCCCGCCCCACTGCACGACGTCTCCCAGCGTCACGCGGGTCGAGCCGCCCCGGTATTTCTTGAGCAGCTCTTTTTCCTGCTTCTGCTCGAGCTGTTTCATGGAAATGTCGATGCGCTTGGACTTCCGCTGAAGCTTCACGACCACGGCCGAAACGGCCTGGTCCAGCGCGAGGACGTCCGCCGGTTTCTCGGGCCGCGACTCCGACGTGATCTCGCCCACGTGCAAGAAGGCTTCCACGTCGGGCTCCAGCTCCACGAAGGCGCCGAAGTCCGAAAAGCGGACCACGCGGCCCTCCACGGCCTGGCCGGGCTTGTATTGTTCGAAGGGATCCGGATGCATTTGCTTGAGGCCCAAGGCGATGCGCTCGGAGCCCGCGTCCACCTCCAGCACGGTCAGCTCCAGCTCCTGGCCCTCGGACACGTGCTCCTTGGGATGGTGGACGGGTTTCGTCCAGGAGATATCGGCGGCGCGCAGAAGGCCCTCGATGCCGTTGGACAGGCGCACGAAGGCGCCGAAGGCGGTCATGTGCGTGACGGTCCCCTTCACGCGGGTTCCCACGGGAAAAAGAGCGGCGGCTTCCGCCCAGGGATTCTTGGCGGCCCGCTTGAAGCTCAGCGCGAGCTTCTCGTTGGCCTCGTCGCAGGACAGCACCACGGCCTCGGCCTCGCGGCCGGCCTGCACGAAGGATTCGGGCTTGGCCCAGCGGTCTTCCCAGGAAAACTCGGATTGGTGGATGAGGCCTTCGACGCCCGGCTCCAGCTCGAGGAACGCGCCGAAAGACGTGAGGCTGGTGACTTTCCCCTTGACCCGCGACCCCGCGGGGTAGCGGGCGGCGGCCCCTTTCCAAGGCGGCGTCAGCAGCTGCTTGCGGCCGAGGGCGATCTTGTGGGTGGCCGGATCGTACTTCAGGACTTTCACGTCCAGCTCCTGGCCCACGGTCAGCGCCGCCGACAAATTCTCCACCCGGCCCCAGGCCACGTCGGCCACGCGCAGGAGGCCTTCGATGCCGCCGATGTCCACGAACGCGCCGAACGACGTCAGGCTTGTGACGCGGCCCCTGTAAATTTTCCCGGGCGCCAATTCTTTCAGGGTTTCCTCGCGAAGAACGGCGGCTTCGCGCTCGAGGATGCGCCGGCGCGAAAGGACCACGTTCCCTTTGGCCGCGTCCATCTCCAGAACCGTCACCGTGACGGCCTGGCCCACGAAGGAAGAAAGGTCTTTGACGGGCCTGCGGTCCACCTGGGAGGCCGGCAGGAAGCCTTCCAGGCCCACGTCCACGATCAGACCGCCCTTCACCTGGCGGATGACTTTTCCTTCCAGGGGAGCGGAGGTCTCCTTGGCCTTGACCACTTTGTCCCAATATTGGCGCTCCCGCGCCTCGCGCCAGGACACCAGGGGGTGCCCGTCGGGGCCGTCCATGCGCTTGATGACGGCGGGGAACGACTCGCCGCGCGCCGGCGGATGGGCGCGCGCGCGGAACTCCGCCATGGGAATAAATCCTTCCACCTTCAGCCCCACGTCCACGAGAAGGCCGCCCGAGGTTTCGTCCACCACGTGGGCCGTTACGACGGCCCCCACGCGGCTTTCGGCGGAGGACTCCTTGAGGAGCTCCTCCATGTTCAAATCATCCAGCACGATTTCGTCGGCGGTCACGTATCCTCCGAGAGTCTTTGGTTTTTTTCAGTATAACACAATCGCCGAGGGGTGTAAAGAAAACGGGCGGAAAACGGCGATTTTTCGACGGAAAACGCGGGTCCGGAGCCGCTTTCAGGACGCTCGGCGGCGGCCGTACGAAATTTATCCCAGGCCGCAGGGCCTGGGATAAATTTGCACAGGGAAGGATTCGAACCTTCGAAGGGCGTAGCCCGCCAGATTTACAGTCTGGTGCATTTGACCGCTCTGCCACCTGTGCGGAAGCGTAAAAAAAAAGAAAGCCGCCGGTTCCGGCGGCCGTTTTCTTATAGCAAATTTCACCGCCCGCCGGGAGTGCGCTCAACGGGACAGCGTTTGAGCCGTCTCGCGAGCGGGCGGGGCGGACGCGCCGGGGGCTTTCTCCCGCGCGTTCCAGCGCAGGTAGAGCAATCCACCAACCGCGCCGATCAGAGCTGATTTTATCCTCAACAGGAGCCCGACGGAAAGTCCCAGGGCCGGCGGCAGGCCGAAGGCTTGGAAGGCGAACACGTAAGCCCATTCCTGCAGGCCCAGTCCCCCCAACGAAATGGGCAAGGTGGAAATGATGAAGGCGGCCGGCACCGCCGCGAACAGGACGTGGGCCGACAGCGGCACCCCGAAGGCGAGGCAGGCCACCTGGACGTTCAGCATCATGGCCAGATGGAAAACCACGGAGAGGCCCAAGGCTTTCGTCCAGGAAGCGGGCCCGCGCATGGCCGGCCTCAGCGCCTGATGGAGCGACGCGGCGCGTTTTCCGACCCGCGTGAGGCGGCCGGCCGCTTCCCAGAGGCGGTCCAAGCGACGGGATGAGGCCGCGGCCACCATCAGCAGCCAAACCCCCGCCACCAGCGCCCACGACAGCGCCGCCGGTCCGCTGCGGGCCAAGGACGGCTCCAGGGCGGCGGCTCCCAGCGCAAAGGCCAGCAAAACCACCACGCCCGCGGCGCGTTCCCAGAACACCGACGACAGGGCGCCCTTCCATCCGCCGGCCCGGCGGCTCAAGCCGTAAACGCGCACCACGTCTCCGCCCATGTTCGACGGCAGGAGGAAATTGAAAAAATGTCCCACCAGGTAAAGCTCCAGCAAAGTCGTGAAGCGCGCCCGCCTGGAATCGGCGTCCATGAACGCGCGCCACTTCGCCACGCTGAGCGCGGTGATGAGCGGCCCCATGAGAAGGCTGACGGCCACGAGAGCCGGATCGGCCCGTGCCAACGTGGAGGCCAAATCCCCCCAATGCACACGCCGCACAAGCCAGGCCAAAAACGAAACGCTGACCGCCAGCCGCAGCCAGGGATGGAGGCGTTTAAAGGAGACCATGAGGAAAGCCGGCCGGTTCCGCGGCCCGCCGGCCGGGCGGCTCCGCGACCGACGCGCTTCCCGGCAGATAACGCAGCAGGAAGTCGGCGCTTTTGCGGGCTGTCTTTTTTTCCCGCTCCACGGCGCCGGCCAGATTGCGGCGCAACTCCTTCCTCGATGCCCACGTCGAGGAGGCGGCGGCCCGCAGTTTCTCGAACGTAACGTCGGAAAAGAGGATCGCGTTCCCCTCCTGCCCGAGGCGCGCCAGGTAGCCGTAGGTCTTGGGATACACCACGATCCCGACCACGGGCGTGTTGACCGACGTGCCCAGGATGGCCGCGTGCGTGCGCATGGCGATAAGGAATTCCAGGCGGGAAAGCACGCCCATGATCTCGCCGTGGCTGTAGGCGTCGTTGGCGACGATGGGTACGTCCTCGGGCCGGGCCAGTTTTGCCCGCAGGCGCTTGAGGATGCGGATATCCATCCGCTGGGTGCCGACGAGACATATCCTCGCTCCCAGCTCGGAGCGCATCCAATCCGCGAGGCGCGCCATGACGGAAAGGAATTCCTCCTCGGAATAGCGGCGGCCGGCCCGGCGCAGGAAAGAATAGCCGTAGGCGTTCAAATTGATCCCGACCAGGGGCCGTCCGCGGCCGGACCCGAAGAGAGACCGTATAATTTCCTCCGCCCGGCCGGCCGGACAGGGACGGGCCGACAGGGCGCAGTCGGCCCCCGGTTGCGTCGGCGGCAAGGCGCCCGCGGCGGCGATGGTCTTGCGCGATTCCTCGTCCCGGAGAATGATCAGATCCGCCGCGCCAAGAACCCGGCGCAGGCACCGCCGGCCCGCCGCCGTGGCCACGGGGCCCACGCTGACGTTGTAGAGAACCACGGGCACGCCCCGGCGGCGGATCCGCGGCAGCCAGAACGACAGCGGGAGCAGATAATTGTGCGCGGGGTTGAACAGGCGGACGTCGAAAAGGATGGCGTCCGTGACGAGGACGAGGTCGGCCGACCGCAAAGCCCGGCCCAGAGGACGCCCCCAGAACTTCAGGGCGCCGTGCCAGGGAGCGATGCCCACCGGCTCGACGCGAAAATCCGGATACGCCCGGCGAAGGAAAGACGGGTTGAGCGTGGGGACGATGAAAACGGCGTCCGGACAGTGGACCGACACGTCCCGCATCAGCCCTTCCAGAAGGGCGGCGTCGCCGGCGTTGCGTCCGGAGTAATTTCCCAAAACGCATATCCGCGCCCGCGGAGCGGACGCCGGCGCGGCGGAAAACTGGGCGGGTCTTTTTTGAGGGCTCAAGGTTTATCTCGTAAAAAAAAAAGAGACTCCCGACGAAGGAGTCTCGCGTTGACGCGTGGACGATGGCGCGGCCGGATGCCGCTTCCCTCAATTATACCAAATCGATTCCTAAGGGAAAACGGCGGCGGCGAAAGAGACCGTTCCTCCCGCCGGGTCGGGAGCTTGTCCGTAAGAGAGGAGCCGTCCCTCGGGCGCGTTTTCTCCTCCGGCCGCCCGGATCCAGCGCAGGGCGGTGTAGAGAGGCGACAGGCCGCAGACCCGGCGCCAGGCTCCCGGGCCCGCCCCCGCCAGGAAAAAACCGTCGGCATCCAAAGCCAGGGCTTTCGCAAGAGAGGAGCGGTCGGCGTCCTCCACGCGCTTTTCTTCGGCCGGCGTGATGTCGAAATCGTCGCCGAAGCGGCGGCCCACGTGGGCGAAATCCACGCCCGCGAGGATCATGACGCGCTGTCCCTTCACCGCCTTTTCAGCCAACAGATCGCCGACGGCGGCCAAAGCTCCCTCCACGGAAGGAAGGGAGGACGGCGGACGGTCCGTGCAAAACCGGTCGAACCCCGAGCACAGGATGGGCAGCCAGGCCGGCGTCCGGTCGCGCCAAACGTGTTTCAGCCACGCCGCTTGAAATTCCAGAGAGTGTTCCTTGGCGTGCACCCATTCGTCTTCCAAGGGATCGTACCATAGGCGGGCGCGGACTTCGTCGAACAAGGCCAGGTCGGTTTTCAGCGGGCCGAAGGGCGTCTGGTAATCCTTGCGGGTGAGCGTCCAGGGGGATTGCGGAGACATGTGGGCCGTGCCCAAGGCGACGAGGACGTCCGGCGGCCGGCTTCGCGCGGCCTCCCGGTAGGCCCAGGCGTAGCACGGGCCGCCGCGGAAAAAATCGATGTGGGGCGCCACCAGACCCAAGGGCGGCACGGAATCGCCGGAAGCTGGAAACTCCCCCGGCCCGCCCGCCTTGGAGGCGAAGCCGCCGAGAAAAGCGGCCAGTTCCAGAGCGTTTTCAGGGAGGCCGCGCCGTCGGCCGGGCCAAGGACGGACGGGCGCGGCGCGAAAATCGGCCAGCCGGCGCGCGCGCGCCGCCCTGGACTCGGGCGTGTCCAAAAGCCCGTGGGATTCCAGGACTTCCGCGATGTTTTGGATTTCCGATTCGGACAGAAAAACGCGCTGCGCCGCCAGTTCCCCCCGCACGTCCGCCGCGCGGCGCGCGCCGTCGAAAAAAACGGCCACGGCCAAAATTTCATGGGGGACGGCCATGGCCTTGTCGTCCAGGCCGAGGACGTCGGTCAGAACCATGACGGGGCGTCCGTCGCGTTCAGCCGGCGACGCCTCCAAATCCGGCCGCAAAGGCGGAATCGGGCCGTTCAGCAGCATAGGCATGACGAGGTCACATCAAACGTGGAGAAAAGCGCGTCGGCGCGGCGGTCTCCGGGTGGGGTCTTGCGGCGGCTAGTCGTAGCGCTCGTAGTGCACTTGGTCCGGGCTCACGCCCAGGGACTTCAGCTTTTCGGAGACCCCGTTGATCATGTTGGTGAGGCCGCAAATGTAGTAATCCTTTTCCCGCGGATCGGGGATGAAGGATTCGATCTGGTCCTGGACGTAGCCGCGCGGGCCGGCCCACTGCGCCCGGCTCAACGTGAACATGTGCTTGAAAGACGGGCGGGCTCGCGAAAGCTCCTCCCATTCTTTCCTATATAGGATGTCCTCCTCGAACCGGTTGCCGAAAATGAGGTAAAGCTTCTTGTCGGTGCCTTTGTCCAGCAGGTCGTGGATCATGCTGCGGAAGGGAGCCACGCCGGACCCCGTCGCGATGAACACCGCGTCCCGCGGCAGGGGCTGCGGCGGCACGAACTTGCCCAGCGGGCCCATGGCCTGAATGTGATCGCCCGGCTTGAGTCCGTGCAGATAGGTGGAAGAAACCCCGCCGTCCACGAGCGTGACGCAAAGCTCGAACCCGTCCCGCAGGCGCGGCGGGGAGGCGATGGAATAAGACGTGCGGCGCACCTTGTCCGGCTGGGGAATGAACATCTGCATGTATTGGCCGGCCTTGAAATCCATGGTTTTTCCGTCAAGGAAACGGAAGCGGATGTTCTTGTTGCGGGGAGCCAACACCTCGACGTTTTCAACGCGGGTGGTGTAGGTGTCGAAAGAGCGTTTCTTTTCCTGCGCGGGCGCGGGTTCCATGTCATTGCCTCCTGGAGAGATCGAAGAACCTGTCCTGGTATTCGTCGAACAGGCCGCAGCTTTTGAGTTTTTCCCACAGGTCCCGCAGGCGGCCGGGATCGCGCCGGGCCGCCTGGAACAGCGATTCGATCTCTCCGCGCCTTCGCGAGAGCGCCGCCTGGGCGGGGTCGAAGAGCCCGCGTTCATCGAGCTCCTGGACGTTGGCGTGGAAGGACCTCAGCGTCTCCTCCACGATGAACTTCATGAGGGAAAATTGCCAGCCCGATTCGGGCCCTTGGATGACGGCGGCGCGCCCTGTTTCCGCCGCGTCCAGGTCCCGGCGGATGGACTCGGCCAGCGGGCGCGCGGCCATGGAGCGGGACGAGACGGCGTCCAGCCGGTTGTGAAAATTGTATTCCAGGGCGCGGAACGCCTCGCGGTACACGTCCTGCAAGGCGCCCTCGAATTCGCGGGAATCGCCGAAGCCTTGGAACCTCTCCGCCAGCATGCCGGGCGTGAGGATCTTGGGGCGGCTGGCCGTGACGAGGCCCGTGCGCAGGCGGGACTCCGGCGGATGCGTCGAGACGGGCGTCACCAGATTGTAGGTGATTTCGGTGGAGCCGAAGGTGGCCAGGGAGTGGCGCGGAAAGCGCAGCACGCGGGTCCGGCGAAAAACATCGGCGAATTTTTTAGGGGGCAGGGCGGGCATGTCAGCGGGGCGCCTCGGCGGGCAGCTCGGCCGGCGGCGCGGAGAAATCCTCCTCGGAAAGTTCGTCCTCGGAATAATCCTCCTCCGCCTCGAATCCGCCGGGAACGTCGTAAGAAACGGCCGCGGAGCGGCTGAAGAGGGCGTTGTAGATGATAAAAAAGAGCGCCCCGAAAAGGGCCGCTCCCATCGCCACGGCGCCGATTTTTTCCGCCTTGTTCATTTTTTTCCGTTCCTTGACCCCCTTATGGGCTTATATTACCATAAACGCGGAGGTGGAACCCATGTTCCAAGTCACGCGCGAAATTCATTTCTGTTACGGCCACCGTCTCATGGACTACGCCGGCAAATGCGGCCATCCCCACGGGCACAACGGCCGCGCCGAGATCGAGCTTTCCTCCCCCGCCCTGGACCGCCAGGGCATGGTGGCGGACTTCGAGGTCATCAAGAGAGAAGTGCAAACTTGGATCGACGAGGCTTTGGACCACCGTATGCTTCTGCGGCGCGACGACCCGCTGGCGGAGGTCCTGCGCAAAATGAAAGAGCCGATTTATGAGATGGAGGGGAATCCGACGGCCGAGAACATCGCGCGGGAAATCTTCCGCGTGGCCCGGGAGAAGGGTTTGCCCGTGACCCGCGTCACCTTGTGGGAAACGGCGAAATCCTACGCGACTTACAGAGAGGGCGGACGTTAAGCCCGATAAAGGCGAGGCCCGCCTCTCACGCTCTTTCCCGCCGGATCTCCACCCACGCGCTCTCGATGCCGGCCAGCGCCCGCTTGTCGACTCGCACGGTGGCTGCCCGCACGCGGGCGTCCCGCAGGGATTCTTCGGCCGCCGCTTCCGCCACGGCTTCCATCAGACGGAAGGTCCGCGGCTCCAAAGCGCCTTTCAACCGCCGCGCCAGCTCCGCGTAGTCCACGGTCTCGGCCGCGTCGTCTTTGCGGCCGGCGTCCCGCAAGGGCAGCTCCAGTGCCACGCGCAAGATTATCTTCTGGGCGAAGGCCCGCTCTTCCGGCGTGCATCCGACCTTCAGCCACACTTCCAAACCCCGCACCCCGAGCACGTCCATTCCGCCGCCTGTTCCGCCCGCGCGCGGGCCTCGAATATTTTTTCAGGCGCCGCCGCTTGCCGGCGGAACGGCTCCGCGCCATTATATAATTTCACGCGCGGACATTATTTCGCTTGATTTTTTCGCCGTTTATGTTTATCCTAACTTGTCGGCGGTTTTTTTCGTGTCATGACTTGCCCCACCGAATGGAGGTGATGGTCAGAATGGCGGCGAAAAAGAAAAAGAAAAAGAAACGTTAGGCTTCAACCGTCCGTCACAAGCGGATTTCACAATCCCGATAACACCAACGAAAAAAAAGGCCCCGCGCAGGCGGGGCCTTTTTAATTGAGCGGATCCGTTCAGGCATCGCGAATCCGAAGAAGACTGATGTCCAGGGCGATGTTGAGATACCGGTAATCTTTCGACAATTCCTCCCAGCCGATGATCTGCACCACGATTTTCCTCGATTCAAAATTATCCATCATGGCTTGTTTGAAGTCCTGCGCCAAATGGTCCGCCAAGGGCGGTCCCAGGATGATGGCGAGGGTAAGCCCCAACTCCCGGGATTTCTCGGCGAAGGCGGCGTGGTCGTAAGCTCCGGCCTCGCTGATGGGATAGGGAATGACCGACGCGGCCTGGAGCTGGAACTTCAGCTTGTGTTTTTTAATCACGTCCTCGAACCTTTGATTGACTTGCGCCATTTCGGCGTCCTTGCCCTCGGGAAAAAAGAAGACGGCCTGAACGGCCTTGACGTTCGTTTCCCCCAGCTTGATCACCGGCGCTTCTTGCGCGGGCGCGGACACGGGTTCGGGAGGGGGGCCGGGCGGCGCGGGCGGCGGCGGAGGGGCGCTCGCGGCCGGGGACGGAACCGCAGCAGCAGCGGACGCGGCCGGAACGGAAGGGGCAGGGGCCGGCGGCGGAGAGGGTTCTCCGGTGGTTGCCTCCTCCCACTCTCCGGGCGGGAGGAGGTCTTTCATGAGGGACGTGACCAGCGCCATGTTGGCCGGCTGGTTGTTCAGCTTGGCGTAGGCTTGGATGCGGCTGAGGAACCCTTCGAGCTCCCGCACGTTCGCTTTGAGACGGCCGGCGATGTAAAGCCGAATATCTTCGTCCAGCGAAAGGCCCTGCAGGTGCACCTCCTTCTTTTTCAGGATCGCCACGCGGGTCTCCAAATTGGGAGATTTGATGTCGGCCGTGAGCCCCCATTCGAAGCGGTTCCTCAGGCGGTCCTCCAGGGTGGTCAGCATCTTGGGGGGCCTGTCGGACGTGATGATGATCTGCTTCTCGTTTTGGTGGAGGACGTTGAAGACGTGGAAGAATTCCTCCTGGGTGGACTCCGAGCTGGCCAGGAACTGCACGTCGTCGAGCATGAGGAGGTCCAGCGTCCTGTATTTTTCCCGCAGGAGGTTCAGGAACCCCTTCTCGATGGCCTCGATGACCTCGCTCATGAACTGCTCGGCGCCGACGTAGAGGGATTGGATGCTGGGATTTTTTTCGAGGATGCGGTGGCCGATGGCCTGCATGAGGTGGGTCTTCCCCAGGCCCACAGGTCCGTAAATGAAGAGGGGGTTGTAGGCCTTCCCCGGGTTCTCGGCCACCGCCTGCGCCGCGGCGTGGGGAAAGCGGCTGTTCGTCCCCACAACAAATTCATCGAAGGTGTAGCGAGGGTTCAGCCGCGTGTGCTTGAAAGCCATTTCCCTCAAAATCGCTCGTTCTCCCTTCGTTGACGGCCGCCTGTACTCTCAAACCTCCCGAAGTTTATCGCGCCCGCGTCCCGGCCGTGCATCGGCGCGGACGGCGGGACGGTCGGACGGCGGCTACCTCAAAACCAAAGCCGAGATCAAATTGAGCCGCCACGATTTCATTTGCAGATCTTCCAGAGGAAGGAAATAAAATGGAATTCCTTTTTCGCGGCAGAGGTCGAACAGATCTTTAAAGTCCTGCTTGACGCCGATGCAGATGAGATGGTTGAGGTCCGTGGCCTTGATGTCGAGGAGCAGGCGCTCGG
>JBQTIM010000128.1:0-3075 GCA_052388135.1 Elusimicrobiota bacterium | reverse complement strand
GGGCTGGCGCGGCGAGCGGCCGGCGAAAAATCGGCCGCCGGGTTCGCCCTTTGGTTCGCGCTTTTCCCCTACCTGCACATGGTGAGCCGTTACGACTTTCACGAGGCCGCTCTCGGCATCCCGCTGGTCTTGGGCGCGCTGTGCTTCTTGGAAGCGGACCGGCCGAAAGCGTTTTGGGCCTGCGCGGCGCCCTTGTTGTTCCTGCGGGAGGACTTCGCGCTCTACGCGGGGATCACCGGCGTTTACATCGCCCTGCTGAGCGAAAGGCGGCGGCTGCCGGCCTGGCGGATTTCGGGAGCGGCGCTGGCGGCCGCGGGTTTCGGCTTGTTCCTTCTCTACGTGCTGGTTTTGATTCCCCGGTTCGGCCAGGCCTGGCGGCCGGCGGCTTTCAGTTACGCCAACCTGGGAAGCACGTTCCCCGAAATATTGGCGTCGCTGGCCTCGCCCGCGAAGGTTTGGGAAAACACGCTGGGCCACCCGGAAAAGGTTCGAAGCCTGGCCAAGCTGGCGTTTTTTTCCGGCGGCCTGTGGCTGGCGGCGCCGCGGCAGTGCTTTCTCTTGGCCGCTCCGCTGCTGATCAATTCGCTGAGCGGGAATCCGGGACAATACAAGTTCGAGGCCCATTACTCCGCCGCGGTGATCCCGTTCCTTTTTTACGCCATGATCCACGGCTATGCAAACATCGCGCGGCGGGCGGGCCGCCGGCGCGGCGCGGCCGGAGGTTTCGCGCGGCGGGCGCTTTTCGGCGCGGCCGCGGCTTTCTGCGTCCTGCACCTGCCGCGCTATTTCCACCGCGTGCCCGCCGAGCGCGTCCGGGCGGCCCGGGAAGCCTCGCGCATGATTCCGGCGGGCGACGCCGTCATGGCCCAGAACAACCTCCTTCCCCACGTCTGCTTCCGCCGGGAGATTTCTTTGATTCCGGCCGATCGTCCCGTTCGCTGGGCGTTTTTTGATCTCGATCACACGGGCTTTCATCCTCCGCCGGCGTTCACGGCGTTCGCCGCCGATTTCATGGCCCGGAACCAAGACCGCCTGGTTTTCGATCAAGGCGGCCTGCGCCTCTACCGCGCGGCGGACGTCCCGTGAAAGCGCCGCAGTTCCAGGCCCAGGCCGCTTTGGAGGAAAGCCATTGGTGGCACCGGGGCAAGAAAAGGATATTGACGGGCCTCATCCAGCGGCTGGTTCCCCCTTCTCGGGAGAATCTGGTGGTGGACGTGGGCTGCGGCACCGGGGCCAACGCCGCGGCCCTGGCGGAGGACTACCGGGTCATCGGCATCGACGAATCGGAAGAGGCGCTCCGCCCGGCGCGGGAGCGCTACCCTCGCGTGACGTTCCTGCGCGGCGAAGCGCCGGAGGATTTGGGCGGCGCCGCGAGGGAGGCCCGGGCGTTCCTCATGTCCGACGTCTTGGAGCATGTGCGCGACGACGCGGGCTGGCTGGCGCGCCTGGCCCGGGCGGCTTCGCCCGGCGCCTATTTCCTCCTCACCGTTCCCGCCGACATGTCCCTCTGGAGCGCCCACGACGTCAGCCTGGGACACCACCGGCGGTACGACGCCGCGTCCTTTCAAAACCTTTGGTCCGGCCTGCCTTTTTCGACGCTCCTCGTGTCGCACTACAACGCCCGGCTTTATCCGGCGGTCAAGCTGGTGCGCGCCTTCAACCGGCGGAGGGGCGCCGCCGCCGGCCGCGCCGGCACCGACGTGGGCCCCGTGCCGAAATTTTTGAACCGGCCCTTGGAAGAGATCTTCGCGGGCGAGGAAAAACGCCTGGCCGCCGCCTTGTCCGGCCGAGCCCCGGCCTACGCCCGCGGCGTCAGCCTCCTGGCCGTCTTGAGGAAAAACAATGAACGGTGAAACCATCATCGTGGTCCCGTGCTTCAACGAGGAGCGCCGCCTGGACTCGGAGGCGTTCAAAATCTTCGCCGCCGAGAACCCGTCCGTGCGGTTCTTGTTCGTGGACGACGGAAGCCGCGACGGAACGCCGGCCAAGCTGGAGGCCCTGGTCCGTTTCGCGCCGGAGCGCCTCTCCGTTTTGCGCCTGGACGCCAACGCCGGCAAGGGCGAGGCTGTGCGCCGCGGCCTCCTGGCGGCCTTCGAGCGCGGGCCCGCCTTCGCGGGCTATTGGGACGCGGACCTCGCCACGCCCCTCGACGCCATCCTGGACCTGCGGCGCGCCCTGGAGGAGAAACCCGGCGCCCTCATGGTCCTGGGATCGCGGGTCCGGCTGATGGGCAGAGCCATCGAGCGCAATCCCCGGCGGCATTACGCCGGCAGGCTTTTCGCCACAGCGGCGTCCCTGGTCCTGCGCCTGCCTGTTTACGACACGCAATGCGGAGCGAAACTGTTCCGCAACGCCGAGGAGATCCGCGCCCTGTTCGCCGCACCCTTCGCCGCCCGCTGGGTCTTCGACGTGGAGATCATCGCCCGGCTTAAAAGCGGCGCCCGGCCCGTTGAGGAAACGGTTTTCGAATATCCGTTGTCCGAATGGAGGGATCGAGAAGGGTCTAAAATTTCCTGGCTGGATTTCCCCAGAGCGCTCTGGGATTTATGGAGGATCGGCAGGACTTACGGAGGGCGCGGCTAACTTTCCGGCGAGGCGGTCGTTATGGGCTCCGGGGGCAAGAACCGCCGCCGGCGCGCAGGCGCTGAAATAAAGCGGTCTCTTCGCGGGACAAAAACTTACGCTCGTTCCGCGGCGATGCGCACCACGGCTTGCCTCACGGCCTCGGGGTAAAGGCGGTGCTCTTCCCGCAAGACCCGTTCGGCTAGAACTTCCGGCGTGTCGCCCGGCAAAACGGGCACCCGGGCCTGCATCAGCACGGGACCGTGGTCGAATTCCTCATCCACCGCGTGCACGGTGCAGCCCGACTCTTTTTCCCCCGCCTTCAAGACGGCCTCGTGCACGAAGCGGCCGTACATGCCCAGGCCGCCGAACTTGGGCAGGAGCGCGGGATGAACGTTGAGGATTCGCCCGGGAAACCTCCGGATGAGGCCGGGCTCCAGCTTCAAGAGGAAACCGGCCAGGCAGACCAGCTCGACGCCCCGCTTTTGCAGCTCGTCGCCGATCCGCTCGTAG
>JBQTIM010000127.1:0-44921 GCA_052388135.1 Elusimicrobiota bacterium | reverse complement strand
CGGCCAATTGAAAGCGTATCTGGTTCTGCTGGTGCGGCGGGAACAGGTCCACGATGCGCGTGATGGTCTGGGCGGTGTCTATGGTGTGGATGGTGGAAAGCACTAGGTGGCCCGTCTGGGCGGAGGTGATGGCGGCGGCCATGGTCTCCAAGTCGCGCAGTTCGCCCAGCAGGATGACGTCGGGGTCCTGCCGCACCACGTTCTTGAGGGCGTCCAAATAGGAAAACGTGTCCAGCCCCAGCTCCCGCTGGCTGACGATGGACTTCTTGTCCTTGTGCAGGAACTCGATGGGGTCCTCGATGGTGATGATGTGGTCTTGCCTGTTCTCGTTGACGTAGTCGATCATGGCCGCCAGGGTGGTGGACTTGCCGCAGCCCGTGACGCCCGTCACCAGGATGAGGCCGCGCTCCTTTTCCGCCAGCTTCTTCACCACCGGCGGCAGGCCCAGCTCCTCGATGCCGGGCACGGCCGTGGGCACGGCCCGCATGGCGATGTTGACGGCGCCGCGCTGCTGAAAGACGTTGCCGCGGAACCGGCCCACGCCCGGGACGGAATAGGACAGGTCCACCTCCAGCCGCTCGTCGAAGTGGTTGCGCTGCTTCTCCGTCATCAACGCGTAGGCCAGGGCCTTGGTTTGGTCCGGCGTGAGGACCTGCTCGTAGCGGCTGGGCTCCAAAGCGCCCAAAATGCGCATCATGGGCGGCGTGCCGGCCCGGATGTGCAGGTCCGAGGCGCGGCGCTCCAGCATTTCCTTCAGGATGACTTCCAAATAGGCTTGGGCGTTCATGTCAGCTCCAGAAAAGCGTGAATGGTGAATAGTGAAGCGGCGTTCGATTTATATTTTCAGGACGCGACAAAACAAGGATGGGGGGTGAATGAAAAAAAGTCAAGAGGAAGAAATCGGTCGTTCGCCGTTCCCTATTCCCTATTCACCATTCACGATTCGCGCCTTCTGTCCTTTTAGCCTTATTGCAGCTTGCGGAGCTTCCAGCGCAAGTAGGCGGGGCGGCGGAGGTCCTCGAAGGAGCCCGCCGTGCGCTCGGGGGCCTGGCGCGGGGCGGGACGGGGCTCAGGAGCGGGGTCCTTCCCGCGGCGGCGCGGCAGGGCGGCGGAACGGACGGGCGGGAAACCCGTGGCGATGACGGTCACCAGCAGTCGGTCCTCCAAGGAGTCGTCGAAAACCTGGCCGTAGAAAACGTGGGCGCCCGGGCTGGCGGCGTCCTTGATGTAGTCCATGGCGGTCTTCACCTCGAAAAGGGTGACGTCCTTGGAGCCCGAGATGTTCACCAGCACGCCCTTGGCGCCGTCTATGGACAGGTTCTCCAGCAAAGGAGAGTGGATGGCCTGCTTGGCGGCCAGGATGGCGCGGTCCTTGCCGCGGGCCTCGCCCATGCCCATGAGCGCCTCGCCGGCGCCCGCCATGATGGTGCGCACGTCGGCGAAATCCACGTTGATGAGGCCGTGGCGGGTGATGACGTCGGTGATGGACTGCACCGCCTGGCGGAGGACGTTGTCGGCCACGCGGAAAGCTTCCAGGGACGTGGTCTTTTCGTCGATGATATCGAAGAGCCGCTCGTTGGGGATGGCCAAAAGCGTGTCCACGTGGGGCCGCAGGTCGCGGATGCCCGCGTCGGCCTGGGATTTGCGCACCAGACCTTCGAACTCGAAAGGCCGCGTCACCACGCCGACCACCAGGGGCGCGGGGTTGAGGCTTTTGGCGATTTGGGCCACCACCGGCGCGGTGCCGGTGCCCGTGCCGCCGCCCATGCCCGCGGTGACGAACACCATGTCCGCGCCCGAAAGGCTTTCCTTGATGCGCTCCCGGCTTTCCTCGGCGGCCTGTCGGCCCAGCGAAGGGTTGCCGCCCACGCCCAGGCCCTTGGTGATTTGTTCGCCCAGTTGGAGGCGCACCGGCGCGCGGTTGCGGCGCAGGGCCTGGGAATCGGTGTTGGCCGCCAAAAACTCCACGTGGGAGATGCCGGCCTCGATCATGCGGTTGACGGCGTTGCCGCCGGCGCCGCCCAGGCCGATGACCCGGATGAGAGCCGGCTGGTCGTGGAAATCATCGGCGAACTTTATTTTAACCATGGCGGGACCAGGGATGTGAAAGTCTGAAAGCGTTAAAGGCTTGTCTTTTCTTTCCCTCTGCCTGTTTCAAAACATGTCCTCCACCAGGGACTTGAGCTTCTGGCCGATGGAGACTTTGCGGCCGGAGGCGCGCTGGGAGCGGGACCAGTCGCCGCCGTGGCGGTAGGAAAGAAGCCCGAGGGCCGTGGCGTAGCTGGGATGGCTCACGATGTCCGGCGGGCCGGACAGGTCCTGGGGCAGGCCCAGCCGCACGGGCAGCTCCAAAATCTGCTCGGCGGCCTGGGCGACGCCCTTCAAGAGCGAGCCTCCGCCCGTGAGGATGACGCCGCCGCCCGCCACGTGCTCGCCGTAGTTCGAGTTTTTCAGCTCGTCGGAAATCACCGTGAAGATCTCCTCCACCCGGGGGGCGATGTATTCGTAGAGGTCGCGGCGCTTGATCTGGCGGGGCGTGCGGCCGTCCACGCTCACGTAGTCCACGGGGTCGTCGCCGCTGCCCGCGATGTCGCGGCCGGCCGCGCCGTGGGTCTCCTTCACCTTCTGGGCCTGGGACACCGAGGCCCGCAGGGCGTGGGAGAGGTCCGTGGTGATGGCGTCGGAGCCGATGGGCAGTTCCTTGGTGAAGCGCACGCCGCCGTCGGAATAAATCGCCAGGCCCGTGGTCTGCCCGCCCAAATCCACCAGCAGGCAGCCCAAATCCTTTTCCTCCTGCGTCACGACGGCGTCGCCGACGGCGAGCAGGCCGTAAATGGGCTCCTCCACCTCGAAGCCGGCCCGGGCGATGGCCTTCCATATGTTGTTCAGATGGCTCTGGGAGGCGGTGACGATGTGCACGTCCACCTCCAGCAGGCTGGCCTCCATGCCGACGGGGTTGGGCACGCCGTTCTGGCGGTCCAAAATGAAATCCTGGGGAATGACGTGGACGATCTCGCGGTCGGGGGAAATGGGAACGGCCTTGGTGTTCTCGATCACCTGGTCGCGGTCCTCGGCGGTGATCTCCTTGTCGGTGCGGGCGATGTTGAGGGCGCCGTGGTGGTTGAACGTTTGGATGTGGGCGCCGCGCACGCCCATGAGAAGCCCGCCCACGGCGCCTTTGAAACCGGCCATGTCTTCCGCTTCCTCCACCACGCGGGTGACGGCGGAGGCCGTTTCGGCGATGTTGATGACGACGCCGCCCTTGAGGCCCTTGCAGGCCCGGCGGGCGCCCCCGAGGACCTCCACCGCGCCGGTTTCCGGATCGCGGCGGGCCACGACGCAGGCCGCCTGCGCGCTGCCCACGTCCAAGCCCGTGATGATCTCCGGTTTCGCCATGTTATCTCCCTGGGGAGCGGGGGGCGGGCGCCGAAGGCGGGGCGGATTCCATCCGCTTTCCGTCTCCGGCCGCCGGGTCCCTGCCGCCGATCTTGACCGCGATGCGGTCCTCGTCCACGAAACGCACGTACTCGGCCCCCTCCGCCAGGGCCTCGTGGGCCAAAACGCGGGCGAGGCGGTCCGCTTTCTTTCGCAAAACGTCGTCCTCCACCGGGGCCTCGCCCCAGCGCACCGGCGTGCCGTCTTTGAGGAAAAAGGTCACGCCGCCGGCGTCGTCCTTCACCTTGAGCAAGTCCCGCGGCCAGTCGGCGCCGGCGTCCCGCAGGGCGCCGACGAAGCGGAGAACCTCGGCGGCCCTGTTCCCCGAGGCGCCGGACAGGACGGGCAAATCTTCGGGCGAAAACCGCGCCGACCGCAAGGGGAAAACGAACCCGTCGGCGTCCACGCCTTCCCACCGGCCGTTCTCCCAAACGCGCGCCAGGGGCACCCGCTCTTCGGCCGTTACGCGCAGGGTCCGGTTCCATCGCCGATCCACGCCGACCCGCGCGAGCTCGGGATGGGCCTCCATGAGCCGCGCCGCCGCCGTCCCCGCCGAGAAACCGAAAAGATGGTCGCCCGCCCTCACGCCGAGCTCGTGGCCGAGGGCCGCGGGCGCCGCGCCGGTGGTTTCCACCCGGCGGATCCGCAGCCACGGCGATTCGCGCCAGAACCCGTTGGCCGCCGAGAACAAATAAGCGCCCGCCGCCGCCACGGCCGCCGCGCGCAAGAGCCAGCCCAGCGCCCGCAGCGCCGACCGCCACCGGTAAACCGCGTGGCTGCGGCGGAGCGTGACCTTGTGCCGCCGGGACCGCACCCGGAGTTAAAGCCCCGGAGCGGAAGAACGCGGAGAAGCGCCGCGGACCGCCGTTCCCGCTTTTCTTCCGCGCGCCGCGCACGCGTCACGCAGGGCCAGGGAAAGCATCTCCAAAATCAAATCGTCGAAGCCCATGCCCGCGGCCCGCGCGGCGTCGGGAAAAAGAGAAACGGCGGTGAGGCCCGGCAAGGTGTTCACCTCCAAAATTTGCGGGCGGCCGGCGCTGGGAACGATGAGGTCCACCCGGGCGAAATGGCGGCAGCCCAGCGCCTCGCAGGCCCGGACGGCCAGCCGCGCGGCCTCCGCCTGAACGGAGGCGGCCAGCCGGGCCGGAACGATGTGCCGGGAGCCTCCCTTGGCGTATTTGGAATGGTAATCGTAGAAGGCGTGCCGGGGAACGATCTCCACCACGGGCAGGGCGCGGCCGTCCAGGACGGCCACGGTCACCTCCGTGCCGGGCACGAGCCGCTCCGCCAAAACCTCCGGCTCCACGGCGAAGGCGCGGCGCAGGGCCGGTTTCCATTGGGACGGCCGGCGGACGATCCCTATGCCTATGGCGGAACCCTGGGAAGCCGGCTTCACGACCCAAGGCCGGCGGAAGGAAGGAGAAGGGGCGGCTTCTCCGGCGCGGACCACAAAGCCGCGGGGCGTCGGCAGGCCCGCCGATTGAAAGAGCCGCTTGGCCGTGGGTTTGTGCATGGCCAGCGCGCTGGCCAGAACCCCGCTGCCGGTGTAAGGAACGCCCAAAATTTCCAACAGCCCCTGGAGGCAGCCGTCTTCGCCCAAGGACCCGTGGGCCGCCAGGAAGGCCACGCCCACCCGCGCCCGCAAAATCTTCTCCGCCGCCCGGGGCCCCACCTCGATGCCCGCCGCCGGAAGCCGCAGGCGCCGCAACGCCGCCAAAACGGCCGCGGCGCTCTTCAAGGATATGGCGCGCTCGGCGGAGAGGCCGCCGTAGAGAACGCCGATTTTTTTCTTCCGGAGGACCCTTAATATTGCCGATCGCGGATCGCGGGTCGCGGAATTAAAGCGCGAACCGGCATCCGGACGGTTAATGGCCTTGCCTTTCACTCCGCACTCCGCGCTTCCCAATCCGCAATGTCACGGTTCTCCCACGGGCATGACCTCCAGCTCCAACTGCACGTTGAACTTTTCGGCCACCTCGCGGCGGATCCTGTCAATGAGCCGGCGAACGTCCGCCGCCGTGGCGCGGTCCGCGTTGACGATGAAATTGGCGTGGCGCGGCGACACCTGCGCGCCGCCCTCCCGCACACCCTTGAGGCCGGCGGCCTCCACCAGGCGGGCCGCGTGGTCTCCGGGCGGGTTCTTGAAAATCGAGCCGACGTTGTACGTGCCCAAAGGCTGCGTTTTCGCCCGGCGGTCCAGCTGTTTTTGCAGACGGGCCATGATATCATTTCCATTTTCTCGTCGCAATTTGAGCCGCGCGCGCAAAACGAAGCGGCCTTTCAGGCTGGAGTGGCGGTAGCGGAAGACCATGTCTTTTTTCTCCACCGTCACGGTTTCGCCGGAGGGTTCCAGCACGTCCACGGACTCCACCAGGGAGCCGGTGTCCCCCTCCGGCGTGCCCGCGTTGGTCATCAGCCCGCCGCCGATGGTGCCCGGCACGCCCACCATGGGCTCCGCGCCGGCCAGCCCCCGCTCGGCGCATTTCTTGGCGAAAGAGGGCCAAGCCGCCCCCGCGCCCACCGTGACGTTGTCCCCGTCGAAAACCGCCTCCTCCAGCTCGCCCCGAAGGCGAACCACCACGCCCCTGAGGCCCTTGTCCCCCACCAGCAGATTGGACCCCTGCCCCACGGGAAAAAGAGGCAGGTTCCGGTCCCGCGTCCAGCGCATGAGGTTTTTCGCTTGCGCCTCGGTCTTCACTTCGACGTAAAAATCGGCGGGGCCGCCGATGCCGAAGGTGGAATGGCGCGACATAAGCTCGCCGGGCTTGACGCGGGCGACCAGCGGCGCGAGCTCTTCGGCCAGGGCGGAAGGGGTTTGAGACATGGCGGGGTTATTCCCGATGGTCGTCGCGGAAACGGCGGCTCCCGGCGGAAAAAGGCCGCGCCCGCGGGGTCTTCATCGGCCGTTGGACAGCTTCTTCACCAGCTCCTCGCCCATTTTCCACACGTCGCCGGCGCCCACGGTCACCACCACGTCGCCGGGCCGCACGGCCTGGAGCAGGGCGGGCAACACCTCATCCTTGGGCGGCGCCGACGCCTGCAATTTCTTGGCGGCGAAGCGGCCGGCCAGCCACGCGCTGTCGACGCCTTCCAGGGGCGGCTCGCCGGCTGGGTAGATGTCCATGAGGAACAGGGCGTCCGCGGCGGCGAAGCTTTCGGCGAAATGGTCGGCCAGCAATTTGGTTCGCGTGTAGCGGTGCGGCTGGAAAAGCACCAGGCAGCGGCGGCCGGGCCAGCGCTCTTTGACGGCCTGGAGGGTGGCGCGGATTTCCGTCGGGTGGTGGCCGTAGTCGTCCACCACGGTCACGCCGCCGGCCTCGCCTTTCAACTCCAGCCGGCGCCCCACGCCTTTAAAAGAGGACATGGCCTCGGCGATGGTCTTGAACGGGACGCCCAGCTCCAGCCCCACGGCCGCGGCCGCCAGCGAGTTGACGACGTTGTGCCGGCCGGGCACGGACCACTCCATGCGGCCCAGCGGCTCCCGGCCCCGCTGGATCACGTACGTCGTTTTCCCCGGCGCGGCCTGGATGTCCACGGCCCGCACGTCCGCCTCGGCGGAAAGCCCGTAGGTGACCAGCGGCCGCCGCACCCGCGGCAAAATTTTCCGCGCGCCCGGATCGTCGGCGCAGAGGATCACGGCCCCGTAGAAAGGCACCTTGTTGGCGAACTGCTCGAAGCCGGCGTAGAGGGACTGCATGCGCCGCCAGTAATCCAGGTGGTCGTTGTCTATGTTGGTGACGACGGCCAGCGCGGGCGTCAGCTTCAGGAAGGATCCGTCGGATTCGTCGGCCTCCGCCACCAGATATTCTCCGCAGCCCACCCGGGCCCCGGTGCCCAGGTTGTGGAGGCGCCCGCCGATGATCACCGTCGGGTCCAGCCCCCCCGCCTGAAGGATGAGAGAGACCAGCGAGGTGGTGGTGGTCTTTCCGTGGGTGCCGGCCACGGCGATGGTGTATTTTAAGCGCGCCAGCTCCGCCAGCATTTCGATGCGGGGGATGACGGGGATTTTTCGGCTCAAGGCCTCCCGCAGTTCCGGGTTGTCGGGCCCCACCGCCGTGGAGGTGACCGTCACGTGGGCGTCCGCCACCTGGTCCGCCTTGTGGCCGATGAACACCCGCGCGCCCAGCCCCGCCAGCCGCCGGGTCACGTCCGTTTCCTTCAAATCGCTGCCGGACACCTTGTAGCCCAAGGTCAACAGAACTTCGGCGATGCCGCTCATGCCCGAGCCGCCGATGCCGATGAAATGGATGCGCTGGATTTTTTTAAACATGCGTTTGGGCGGGTTTGGGACGTGCCGTACGGGGCCCCCTGTGGCGTTTCGAGCACGCCCTTTTTGCGGAGAGGGAGGCCCGACCTGATGGCCCCGATGGGACGTTGAGGGGCCGGAATGTCGGGCCGCCGCAAAAAGGGCGCGCGCAGGCCACCGGGGGTGTCCTTTTTCTTTCTCCATACTTTCTTTTTGGACAAGCACAAAGAAAGTATGGCCGGGTCCAGGGGTGGAGCCCCTGGGACTCTGCCCTCATTTTGATCCTGAAATGGAAGGTCACTTCTTCAACTCACGTGCAATATCGCGAACTTTAAATATTCTGTCTCGGGCATGGAGAGGCGCACGGGGTGGTCCTTGGCTTGGCCGCCCCAGTGGACGAGGCGCGCGCGGCGGCCGGACGTGTGGGCGGCGCGGGAGAGGATTTGGCGGAACTCCTCGCGGTCCACGTGCTGGGAGCAGGAGGCCGTGGCCAGGAAACCGCCGCCGGTGACGCGGCGCAGGCCCAAGGCGTTCAACCGGATGTAGGCTTCGCGGGCGGCGGGAAGATTCTTCTTGGAAGGCGCCAGGCGCGGCGGGTCCAGCACCACCACGTCGAAATTTTCCTTGAGGCCGCCGAGGTACGCGAAGGCTTCGGCTTTCTCGAAGGTCATCCTTTCGGCGAAACCGTTCTCCGCCGCGTTGCGCCGCGCCAGGGCCAGGGCGGGCTCGGAGTCGTCCACGCCCGTCACGCGCGCGGCCCCGGCTTTGGCGGCCCAGAGGCCGAAGCCGCCGGTGTGGCAGAAAACGTCCAGCACCCGGCGGCCCGGGCAGAAGGGCGCCAGGGCGGCGCGGTTGTCGCGCTGGTCGAAGAAGAAGCCGGTCTTCTGGCCTCCCAGAGGGTCGGCGGCGATCTTCAGGCCGTCCAGTTCGAAGACGTGGGGGCTGTCCACCGCGCCCGACGCCACGTCCACGGCGCGCGGCAAATTTTCCAGCGTCCTGGCCGGCGCGTCGTTGCGCAGGACGACGGCTTTCCAGGGATGGATCTTCGCCAGGGCCTCCAGGATCGCCGGCAGAAGGCGGTCCATGCCGGCGGCGTAGGATTCCAAAACGCAGACGTCGCCGTAGCGGTCGATGATGAGGCCCGGCAGGTCGTCGGACTCGCCGAAGACCCAGCGGTAGGCCGCGCCGCCGTAAACGCGCTCCCGCATGTCCAGGGCGCGCCGCAGGCGGGTTTCAAAGAAAGCGGCGTCGGGCGCGACGGGGTGGCGGTCCAGCAGGCGGCCGGCGATGAGCGAATGGGGGTTGTAGAAACCGACGCCCAGAAACTGCCCGCGCGCGTTGTAAAAATGGACCGCTTCGCCGGCGCCCAGTTCCGGCGGGGCGCTTTGAACTTCGTTGGAGAAAACCCAAAGATGGCCGCGGCGGATGCGGCGGTCCTCCTGGGGTTTGAGGACGACCCGGGGGAAGCCCCCGGCGGCGGACGGAGCGGGTTCGGCGGCGGCGGGCGCCTTCTTCTCCGCGGCGCGCTCGGCGTCGGCCGTCACGGCAGCCCCCACACGGGATGCATCTGCGGGACCAGGCGCACGTCGGGCAGGCGCTGGCGGGCCAATTCCCACCACTGGATGATCCTGTGGGCGGGCGGAGGGCGCACGGCCCCGGCGGCGCCGCCTTTCAAGCGCGACTCCAAATTCTCCACGGCCGTGACGGGCTGAAGGATCAGCGCCGGCACGGGATCGGCGGCGGCCAGGAGCCTCAGGGAAGCCTCAAATTCGTCCTGGGTGCTTTCGTCGGTGAGCACGAGCTTCACGAAGGCGCGGCCTCCGGCGAGGCTGAGGAATTCGCGGTGCTCCTCCCAGAACGGCCGGCCCGCCGCCGAGGGGAGCTTGATGTCCATGGCCACCACGTCGCACTCGCCCACGACGCGGCGCAGGGCCTCGGGCATGGTGCCGCTGGTTTCCAAATAGGTGCGCAGGCCCAGGCGGCGCAGGGCCGGCAGGAGCGCCGACAAGAATTCGGCCTGGGACAAGGGCTCGCCGCCGGTGAGGCTGACCGTGCGGTGGGGCCGCTCCTCGCGCAAATGGTGGACGCGGTCCAGCACGTCCTCCACCGAGAGCGCCTCCCCGGACTCCGCCGAGAGGCTGCCGGGCGTGTCGCAATAGCGGCAGCGCCAGGGGCATCCCGCCAGGCGGATGAAGATCTGCCGTTCGCCCACGTGGATCCCCTCGCCCTGAAGGCTGGAAAAAATTTCGGAGACGTATCCTTTGGCCATGTCCGTCCGTTTCCCGCAAGCGCCCCGTTCCGTCGGAGGCGCGCGAATGCAGCGGCCCCGGCTCGGCTTCCGCCGGGGCGGCGATCTATATGATACTTAAAAAAGAGGATCGGCGGCCTTCGCTTCCTGGAAACCTTTCCGGCGGAGGATGCAGGAGTCGCAGGCTCCGCAGGGCCGCCGGCCGCCGCGGTAGCACGACCAGGTTTTTTCGTAAGGCGTCCCTAGGCGCGCGCCCATTTTGATGATGCCGGCCTTCGTCAGCCGGAGCAGGGGCGCCCAGACCCGCAGGGGCCGCCGCCCTTGGGCGCCCAGGCGCGTTCCGAGGCGGGCGGTTTTCTGAAAAGCGTTCAGATAACGCGGCCGGCAGTCCGGGTAGCCGGAGTAATCCAGGGCGTTGGCTCCGAGCACGATGTTTTCGGCGCCCCAGGCGTCGGCCCAGGACAGAGCGAAAGACAAAAAGATCGTGTTGCGCGCCGGCACGTAGGTGGAGGGAATGGGCCCGCGGCCGATGTCCGACGGAGCGTGCGCGGGAATTTTTCCATCCCCCAGCAGGCTCGAGCCGCCCCAGGGCAGGCGGAAGGAGACGACTTGCAAAGGACACCGGGCCGCCCGCGCCACGGCCCGCGCCGCGCGCAGTTCGCGCCTGTGCCTTTGGCCGTAGTCGAAGGAAAGGCAGGCGCAGCGCCAGCCCTTCGTTTTCAAGGCCCAAGACAAAGCCGTGGCCGAGTCCAACCCCCCGGACAACAGCACGACGGCGCGGCGGGAAGATGACCTTTTTTTATCGTGGCGTGACGTCATAGAGGGTTTGCCGGGCGCGCCGGCGTGCGGCCGGCGGCGCGTGTCCTTCCTATATAGACGGCGATATTATCTCTTTTTCAGCCGCCGAAACAGGCCGTCCGTCGTCGCGGGGCGCGGCTGTGCGGCCCGACCGCCGAAAAATTTCACGGCGAATTGACAGCCGCGCGCGGGAATTGATAAACTCCTTGTGAAAATTTTCACGGACCTATCCCCTAGGAAACAGAGCCACCACTTATGGCCGACACGACGCCCAGCCCCGCCTCACCGGAAACCCCGCGACCTTTTCAGAACAAGGGCGAACTCCCTCCGTCGGAGGGCGTGACGCGCCGCGGCTTCATCACGGCCGCCTGGGGCGCCTTGGCGGCCTTCCTGGCCGCGGGCGCCGCTTCCGCCGCCCGCTACATGCTGCCCAACGTGCTTTACGAGCCCTCCCAGCGCTTCAAGCTGGGGCCGGTGAAGGACATCCCCCACGGCGTGACGGTGAACAAGGAGCAGCGCGTCTGGATCGTGCGCGACAACAACGGCATTTACGCCCTGTGGTCGCGCTGCACGCACCTGGGCTGCACGCCCAACTGGTTTCCCGCCGAGTCCCGCTTCCGCTGTCCTTGCCACGGCTCCAATTTCGACCCGCAAGGCGACGTCATCGCGGGACCCGCGCCCAAGCCCCTCTGGCGCGTGTCCGTCAGCTCCACGCCCGACGGCATCTTGGTGGTGGACAAATCCATCATGGAAAACCGTCCCGGCCTCCGCGACAAGGGCGACTTCCTGGTAACGGCCTGATCGTGAACCGCGAATTGAAAGGTCAAAATCCCCCTTCCATGCCTCGCCTTTCCCGTTCACCATTCACCATTCCCGATTCACGCCTTTTCTGAAAATGCCCCCCTTCGACCTGAAGAAAGCCAAAGAAGACATCATCAACTCCCAGATCTGGCGCTCCATGTTCCGGGGCGGCACCTGGAAAGACACCTCTCGGGACCGCGCCCAACATATATTAGGCAACGTCTGGCTGCACCTGCACCCGGCGCGCATCCGCCAGCGCGCCGTGCGCTTCACCTACACCTGGGGCCTGGGCGGCATTTCTTTCGGCCTGTTCATGGTGCTGGTGGTGACGGGCGTTCTTTTGATGTTCTACTACCGTCCGACGGTGGAACTGGCCTACCAGGACATGAAGGATCTGGAGTTCGTGGTCTCCCTGGGCCTTTTCCTGCGCAACATGCACCGCTGGAGCGCCCACGCCATGGTGATGGTGGTGATCCTCCACATGATCCGGGTGTTCCTGACGGGCGCCTACAAGACGCCGCGGGAGTTCAACTGGGGCGTGGGCGTGATCCTGCTGGTGCTGACCCTCTTCCTCTCCTTCACGGGCTACCTGCTCCCCTGGGACCAGCTGGCCATTTGGGCCGTCACCGTGGGAACCAACATGGCCAGCGCCACGCCGTTCCTGGGCGCGGAAGGCCCCTTCTCGAACTTGCTGGGAGTGGGCATCAAGAACGACGCGCGCTTCGCCCTTCTGGGCGGGACGTCCGTGGGCGCCAACACCCTTTTGCGTTTTTACGTCCTGCACTGCGTGGCCGTGCCCTTCATCGCCGGAATTTTCATGATCGTCCACTTCTGGCGCATACGCAAGGACGGGTTCTCCGCCGCGCCCCTGCCCGAGGATCCGCCGGAGAAGAAGCTGGAGGTCTGGCCCAACCTGGTGGTTCGGGAATACATCGGCGCCGTGCTCATGATGATTTTCCTGGTGGCCTGGTCCGTTTTGCAAAACGCACCGCTGGAGGAGCTGGCCAACCCCACCGTGACGCCCAATCCGTCGAAGGCGCCCTGGTATTTCCTCGGCCTGCAGGAGCTTCTGGTTTATTTCGATCCCTGGCTGGCCGGCGTGGTGATCCCCAACATCATCGTCGTGGGTCTCATGGCCATTCCTTATATAGACCCGGACCCAAAGCGCGGCCTTGGTTTCTACAGCGTGAAGGAGCGTCCCTTCGCCAACTGGGTGTTCCTGGGCGGCATCTTTTTCTGGTTCGTCCTCATCATCATCGGCACGTTCCTGCGCGGGCCCAACTGGGCCTGGTACTGGCCCTGGGAAAGCTGGGCCATCCACAAACCGCCTCCGCCGCCCACGTGGAACCTGATTGAAATTGACCTGGCGGGCAAAGCGGCCGCGTTCTTCACCAGCCAGAAGGTTCCGGGCCTGCGGGTGGACGGCGTCGTCGGCGTCTTGCTGGGCCTCGGCCTGGGCGGCGCCTTGCTGGGCGGCTACTTCGCCGCCGGGCTGGCCTTGCCGCGGATCGTCAAGAGCGAATTCTCGCTGAAGAGGGCGTCCGTCATCGCGGCGGTGCTTTCTCTGGCCGTGGGCATCCTTTCCCTGGCGGCCCACACCATGCTGTCGCGCTACGATTTCATCGGCCGCAACATTCCGGAGTTCGGCCTGATCCAAATCCTCTACATCGCGTCGTTCCTGTTCATCGTGGTGTTCATGGGCTTCCTGTTGCCGCAGAAACACCTGCGGCAGGGCGGCCTGAGCCACATTCAATACGTCACCACCATGCTCCTCCTGCTCATGATGCTGGCCGTGGTGCTGAAGATGGGCGCGCGGCTGGGGTTCAACATCAAATACATTTTGAGCTTGCCGGCGATGAACTTCAACATATGACGCGCGCCCGAACCGCTTTCGGCCTCTCTTCATGAGCTTTAAAGACCGCCTCTTCGGCCGCTGGCTCACCATCCGCAACCTCTTCGTGGCGGGCAACCTGCTGCTGCTGGTCCTCTTCCTGGCGGCGGTGGCCCAGGACCATTTCCGGGAATGGAAGCCCTACCAAAAGGAGTTTTACCGCCGGGAAATCCAGCGCCTGAAAGCCGAGCGGGAGAAGGCCGTCTCCGACGATGAAAAGACCCGGATCGACAAGGAACTCCGGCTGGTCAAATCCCAGCCCGTGCAGGTGCGCCAGGTCATCGTGGACGAGCTCAAGCGGGTGGACCGCTGCACCACCTGCCACCTGGGCTACGATTCTCAGCTCACCCCCTCTCTCGCCACGTCCTACGACGATCACCCTTTCAAGGCCGCCAGCCCCGACATCCACAAGGCCCATCCCGTGGAAAAGTTCGCCTGCACGGTCTGCCACGGCGGCCAGGGTTTGGCCACCACGGTCAAGGACGCCCACGGCGAGGTGAAGCACTGGGAAAAACCCCTCTTGAGGGACGTTTACTTGCAGGCTTCCTGCGTGAAGTGCCACGGCAACGCCCGCGACCCCCAGGGCCTGGCCTACGTGGAGGACTGGCGCCGCGGCCGCGCACTCTTCAAGGAGAAGGGCTGCATCGGCTGCCACCAGGTGAAAGGCGAAGGCGGCCCCATCTCCGTGGACCTGGCCGAGGACACCGCCGACAAACCTCTCTCACGCATCGACTTCAGCACCACCGGCCTGCCGAAAGACGAGCAGACCTTGGCCAACTGGATCAAGATCCATTTCACCATGGACCCGGCCAAGCTCGTGCCCGGCGACCCCGAGGGGCGCTACAACGACGAGCCCATTCCGCCCTCCTCCATGCCTTTTTACGACCTTTCGGAGAAAGACGCCGAAGCCCTGACCACCTACGTCCTGAGCATGGCCAAGGACCACATCCCCTCCGGCTATTACCTGCCGGGCGAGCCCGAGCCGGAACCCGTGTTCAAGACCGCCGCCGCCCGCGGACGGCACGTCTATGATAAGTTCGGCTGCGCGGCGTGCCACGGTCCCGACGGCAAGGGCGGCATCCCCAACTTCAACTACGAAAACGGCGTGGAGCCGGACCTCACCTTGTCCATCGGCACCTACACCCGGGACGAGCTTAAGGAGAAAATCCTGAAAGGCGTCCCCGTGGTGGGCAAGGCCGATCCCAAGGGTCCCACCCCTCCTCTTTACATGCCGCCCTGGGCCGGAAAAATCAAAGGGCAGGAGTTGGAAGATTTGATCACCTACCTTTTCAGCATCGCGGAAAAGCAAGAGGAATGGTAGAATTACAGAGAAGTCCCAAGGCGATCCCGGGAGCGGCAGCGCGCCCTCCGGCGCCTTGTTTTGAACCCGGCATCCCACGGAGGCGTCTTATGAAAAGATTTTTGGTTGTCGCAGTTTCGGCTTCTTGGTTTTCCCTGGCGGGCGCGGCCCACGCGGCCGACGGCAAAGCGTCCGGCGCCTACGAGGCGGAAAAAGCCAAGGCCATGGCCAACCCCTACGCCAACGACCTGGGCCCCGACAAAATCGACGTGTCTTCCTACCCGGCGGAACACCAGAAAGCCTACAAGGAAGTCCTCCAGGTCAAGTGCGCCAAGTGCCACACCGCCGCCCGCCCGCTCAACTCCCAGTTCGTGGAGCCTCTGGGCAAGAGCGCGGAAAAGGACGCCAAGATCGCCGCCTGGAAGAAATCGGATCCGGACCTTTTCTCCAACAAGAACATCTGGCAGGTGGAAAACAACATCTGGCAGCGCTACGTCAAGCGCATGATGTCCAAGCCCGGCTGCGACATCTCGGAAGCCGAAGGCAAGCTCGTCTGGGGTTTCCTGGTTTACGACTCCAACCAGCGCAAGCTGGGCAAGAACAAGGCCGCCTGGAAAGCCCACCGCGCCAAGCTCTTGGCGGATTTTAAAGCGAAATATCCCGAGCGTTACAAAGAGCTTTACGAGGCGTCCGCCCACTGATTTGGCCAGAATCCTGGTCGCCGAAGACGACGCCGCCATCCGCGAGCTCATCCGCCACGGCCTGGAACGCGACGGGCACGCCGTGGAGGAAGCGGATTCGGGCCCCCAGGCCCTGGAAGCGGCCCTGCGCGGGAAGACGGACCTTCTCATCATGGACGTCATGCTGCCCGGCATGGACGGCCACACCCTCCTGATGGAGCTTTCCCGCCGGCCGGCCACGCAGACCCTGCCGGTCCTGGTCATCACCGCCGTCCCGTCGTCACGGCCGCTCTTCGAAAAATTTTCCCAGGTCAAAGCCTTCGTTCCCAAGCCCTTCAAACCCGCCGACCTTTCCGCCTTGGCCGTCAAAGCCCTGGCCGGCTCCCAGGGCGCGTGACGCGCGCGCACCTAGAATTTTCCTCGATTTCCTGATATAAAACAGTTATGGCAGACGAAAAATTCGACGCCATTGTCGTAGGCGCCGGCCCCGCCGGCGTTTCCTCGGCCATCACCATGGCGCGGGCGGGCCTCAACGTGGTCCTTTTGGAGCGCGGTGAATACCCCGGCGCCAAGAACGTCCAGGGCGCCGTGCTCTACACCAAAATGCTGGACGAGATCGTCCCCTCCTTCTGGAAAGACCCCCAGGCCGCCATCGAGCGCCCCATCACGGAGCAGAAGATTTGGGTCCTTTCCGCGGACTCGGCGCTCCAGGTGGGCTTCAAATCCGACAAGTGGCTGAAAGAGCCCCACAACTGCTACACCATCATCCGCGTGGCCTTCGACCGCTGGTACGCCAAGAAGGCGGAGGAGGCCGGCGCCCAGCTCTTCTGCGGCGTCACCGTGACGGAATGCCTGAAGAAGGACGGCGCCGTCGTGGGGGTCAAGACCAGCGAGGGCGACGAGCTCTTGGCCGACGTGGTGATAGCCTGCGACGGCGTCAACTCCCTGCTGGCCCAACAGGTCGGCCTCATGGACGAATGGACCTCCGACGAGGTGGCCCTGGGCGTCAAAGAAATCCTCTCCCTGCCCAAGGAGAAGATCGAAGACCGCTTCTGCCTTGAGAACGGCGAAGGCTCCACCAACGAGATGTTCGGCGACGTCACCAAGGGCATGCTGGGCTACGCCTTCCTCTACACCAACAAGGAAACCCTGTCCATCGGCGTGGGCTGCAAGCTCTCCCATTTTCAGCGCACGCTCATCAAGCCCTACGACCTCCTGGAGCACGTCAAGCGCCACCCCATCGTGCGCCGCCTCATCGCCGGCTCCTCGCCGGTGGAATACTCGGCCCACCTCATCCCTGAAGGCGGCTACAACTCCATGCCGCCCCTCTGCGCCAACGGCTTCTTGGTGGGCGGCGACGCGGCCCAGATGGTGAACCCTTCCCACCGCGAAGGTTCCAACCTGGCCATGACCGCGGGACGCCTGGCCGGGGAGACGGTGATCGAGGCCAAGAAAGCCGGCGACTTCTCCACCAAAACGCTGTCCGCCTACCAGCGCAAGCTCCGCGATTCTTTCATCATGCACGACCTTTACGACCACCGGAATCTGGAAACCACCGTGGAGAAACACATGGCCCTGGTGGCCGAGGGCCCGGAACTCCTCTGCCAGTCGCTTTACGATTATTTCCAGGTGGACGGCCGACCGCGGCACGACGTTCAAAAAGCCATCCTCAAACGCGCTCTGCGGCACAAAGCCGTCAACGACCTCATCAAGTCCGAGATGAACTGGACCAACGCCTACACGTTGTTGAAGATGGGCCTGAAAGCCGGATGGGGATTCCGAAAATTGAAAAAGAAGGCGGTGGCCTGATGGACGAACTGCCCAAGGCGAACGTCGAGGAAAAGCTGGGCTCGCTCACCTACAAGGCGGACCACGAGCACGCCCACATCTCCATTCCCGATCCCAATATCTGTGTGGAACAATGCCGCGACAAACCCTGTCTCACCGGCTGCCCGGCCCAGGTCTACACGTGGGAGGAGTCGCAGAAAAAAGTCATCGTCTCGTACGAGAACTGCATAGAGTGCGGCGCCTGCCGCATGATCTGCCCCTTTCAGAACATCAAATGCCACTGGCCGCGGGGCGGTTTCGGCGTGCAGTATAAGTGGGGCTAGACGCCATGCCCCCCATGCCTCCGCCTCCTCCGCCGCCGTCTTCTCCGCCCCCTCCCGCTCCCAAGAAAAAGTCTTTTTGGAGCAAACTGTTGGGGGAACCGCCGGCTCCCAAACCCCGGCCGCCCGCGAAGCTTCCCGATCCGCCGGCGAAAGCTCCGCCCGCCGAGGCCCAAAAGCAGGCCGTCCCCGAAAAGCCTCCCGTGGCCGAAGCGAAAGCGGAAAAGGAGGCCGAAAAACCCCGGCCGGCCACGGAAACCAAGGATGCCGCGCCTCCTCCGCCCCCCGCCCAGGATTGGCGGAAGGAGAAGGAATCTCTTCAACGAAGCGTGAAGGAGGCGCAGGAGCGCGCCCGTTTGGCCGAGGAGCGGCTTTCCATGGCCATGAAGCACATGGGCGGCGACATCGTCGTCCCCGACGGTCCGCCCGAGGCCGTGCGGGAGCTGGAAAAGGCCCTCGCTCTGGAAAAGGCGAAGGCCGGTGTTTTGGAGCAGAAAGCCGCCGCCCTGAAAGCGGAGCTGGAGAAGCTCCGCGGCGATCCCGGCAACGGCGGCCGCGGCGGAACGGTCTCTCCGGAGCTCATCGCCTTGCGGGACGAAGCCATGCACCTGCGTCAGGACCGGGCCAATCTCCAGCGCGAATTGCAGAGGACAAAGGAGCTGCTTGACGCCGAATCCAAGGCGCGCCTGCAGGCCGGGGACGAAAAACAGCGCCTTTCCCAGCGGCTGGACATTCTTGAGACGGGCGAACAGCCGGACCGGGCCCGCCGGCTGGAGGAGGCCCAAAAGGATCTCAAGGCGGCGGAGGCGCGCTTGGAGCAGGAAACCCAAGCCCGCAAGCGAGCCGAGGACGAAAAACAGAAACTGGCCCAAAAGCTCTCTTTGCTCCAGGCGGCCATGAAAGAGGAATTGGCCCACGCGGCGCAGGAGCTCGCGGCCGCGGAATCAAAGCACTCATCAGCGCCCGCCGCCGGCTCCGACGACAAAAAACTCTTGGAGGAAATAGACACCCTCCTGGCTGAAAACGCGGGGCTCCAAGACGAAATCCGCTTCTTGCGCGGGAAAGCCGGCCTCCGCAGCTAGATACAAGTAGTTTTCAAGTTTGTTACACAATTTTTACCTTTAGATTTGCACAGAGCGCTTGAAATTTTCCTCCGCATCCGGCATCATTAGAACGTCTCGACATTCCCGCAGTAGCTCTCCCTCGTCATCTCCGAAAGCAAAAGACCGCCGCCTCCACGATCGCTTCCTTTTTGTTTTCCGCGCAAGGGTGAAACATGAAACGCCGTTTCCTATTGGCCGTTGGCGCCGCCGTCCTCCTGGGGCAGGAACCCTCCCAGGCCGCCTTTAAGACCCGCTTCTACAGCGCGCGGACGCTGTCCCTGGGCGGATCCTTCGCCTCTTCCGCCGACGAAGCCGCGGCCGTTTTCATCAACCCGGCCGGACTTTCCACTCTCTCTTCGCCCGAAGCTTCCTTCATGTACGGCAAACCCTTCGCGGGCCTGCCCGACGTCAATTTAAGCCTGAACCAAGCGGCGGCGGCCGTGCCCACGCGCCACGGCGTCGTCGGTTTCGGCCTGGGCACTTTCCAGGCCCAGGGGCTGCTGGAGGAACGAACCGTGGGGCTGGCCTTCGGCCGGGAAATCTACAAAGGCATTCACGGCGGAGTGGGAGTGAAGCATCTCTATCATTCCTACAAAATAGGCTCGGACCCTGTGGCTCCTCTCTTTAAAAACGGCGCGTCGCGGAGCGCGGTGGCGCTGGATGCCGGTTTATCTGTTCCGATCATTCAAGCGCTTAAATTCAACATGGCCGTCCGCAACATCAATGAGCCGGATGCCGGCGTGCTCGGCAAGGACCGAGTTCCCCGGGAAATCCAGGCGGGCTTCGGTCTGGATCTGGGCGGACGCGGTCTGCGGGCGTCCAGCGACCTGTTCTTTCGCAACACGCCCGGCAAGGGAGGCATGGTCCCCGCCATGGGTCTTGAGAAACTCATGCCGCGGAAGGACTTCGCCCTTCGCTTCGGCTTCAACCCCGATGAATTCGCCGCCGGCTTCGGCGTGATGAAGGGCCGGCTGGGGTTCGATTACGCCTTTGTTTTGAACCGCCGCTTGCTGCAGGACAACGCCGGGTCCCACCGGGTTTCTTTTACTTACCGGTTCAACCGCTTGAACTCGCGCTCCGCTCCCCGCGCGTCGTTGCCGTTGAAAATCCAGGAACCGGTCCGGGCGGCGACCCGCCCAGCCCCGGCCCCCGCCGCCATGAAACCGTCGCCCAAGCCGCCGACCCGCCGCACGGCGCCGGCGGCCGCCCCGGCCAAGAAACCGTCTCCGGCCAAAAGGAAAGCCGCCAAGCCGGCGCCCAAACCCATCGTCATTTCTTTGCCCTGAGTCCTCGTCGGAAAGAGAAAAGCGCCGGCTTTCGCGATTGACAGCAAAAAAGCCATTTTGGGATAATGGCTCTTCATGCCCGAGCCCCCGGCTTCCATGGACGTTTCCGTCGTCATCCCCTGCCTGAACGAGGAAGAAAGCATCGCCGTCTGCGTGGAGAAGGCCCTGGAGGGCATTCGCCGCGCGGGCGCGTCCGGGGAGGTGGTGGTTTCGGACAACGGCTCCACGGACCGTTCCGTCGAGAGGGCCCGGGCCGCCGGCGCCCGCGTGGTGGCCTGCGAGGAGCGCGGCTACGGCAGCGCCCTTCGCCGAGGCCTGGACGAGGCCCGCGGCCGCTGCCTGGTCATGGGCGACGGCGACGACACCTACGATTTCCGCGACATCCCCCGCTTCATCGCGCCGCTCCGGGAAGGCGCCGACCTGGCCATGGGCTCCCGCTTCGACGGCGAGATATTGCCCGGGGCCATGTCCTGGTCCCACCGCTGGATCGGGAACCCCATCCTCTCGGGCCTCCTGCGCCTGTTCTTCGGCGGCGGCGTTTCCGACGCCCACTGCGGCTTGCGGGCTTTCACGCGCGACGCCTACCGCCGCATGGCCTTGCGCACCACGGGCATGGAGTTCGCCTCCGAAATGGTGATCCACGCCCTCAAGAAGAAGATGCGCATCGTCTCCGTCCCCATCACGTACTATCCGCGCACCGGCGAATCGAAGCTCCTGTCCTTTCGCGACGCCTGGCGCCACACGCGGTTCATGCTGCTTTACAGCCCCAACCATCTTTTTTTCCTGCCCGGGACCGTCCTCTTCCTGGCCGGCTTCGTGCTCCTGATCCTTTTCCTTCGGGGGCCCGTGCATTTCCTGGGCCGGGCGTGGGACGTGCACGTGGCGCTTTTCTCCGGCATCCTGTGCCTGATCGGCTGGCAGATCCTCCAGCTCGGCTACTGCGCCAAACTCTTCGCCGCCGAAATCGGCCTTGAGGAAAGCGGCTTCATTGAGCGGATGAAGAATGTCCTGACCCTGGAAAGAATGCTTCTGCTCGGTTTGGCGTTGTTCGCCTCCGGCGCCCTCATGAGCCTTTACATCATCGCCCAGTGGATATTGGCGGGATTCGGGTTTTTATCCCAGGTCACCACCGGCGTGTTCGCCTTGACGCTGGTGGCCATGGGCGTCCAAACGGTGTTCAACGCTTTCCTGGGAAGCATGCTTCAGTTGAAGTACCGGCCGGCGGGCCGCCGCGCCGCTCTTTGAGGATTCTGCAAGCCAGCCATTACGCTTTCCCCCACGCCGGCGGCATCGAAACCATGGCCGGCCTTTTGGCGGCGGGGCTGAGCCGCAAAGGACACAGGGTGGAGTGGTTCTTTGCCCGGACCCACGCGGATCAAGGCTCCGCCACGGAGTGGAAAGATCACCCCCTGCGGGCGTTCAATGGGCTGGAAAAATTAAACGTCCCCGTCCCGTTGGTGGAGCCGGTCGGAACCGCGGCCGCGCTCCTGCCCCGTTTAAAAGCGGCGGACGTCCTCCTCCTGCACGATTGCCTGTCGCCCCCGTCCCTATGGGCGTCCGTCCTGAACCGCTTCTCCTCTCGTAAACCATGCCTGCTGGTCCAGCACGTGGGCTTGATTCCCTATCACAGCGCGCTTCTCCGCGGCCTTCAGCGGGCCGCTCTGGCGGCCGTCGGGAAAACGTGTTTGGCCGGCGCCGACGCCGCCGTGATCGTGGCCGGCCACGTGGAGGATTTCCTTCGCCGGGACATGGGCTACCGCCGGCCGATCCTTCATATTCCCAACGGCGTGCCGGAGAGCACCCGCCGGCCGGACGCGCGGGAATCGGGCGGACCGTTCCGCCTGGCCTTGGTGGGCCGCCTGGCCGAAAAGAAAAACGTACCCCTGGCCCTTGAGCTCGTCGAGGAATTGAACCGGCGGCATCCGGCGGTGCTGGTGGCCGTGGGCGACGGCCCGGAGCGTCCCCGGGTGGAAGCCTTCGGCCGGAAATTCCCCGAAGCGCTGGAGTTCCACGGCCAGCTCCCCCTTAAGCGCGCGCGGGAAATTTACGCCGGCTGCGACGCCGTCCTGGGTTTGGGCGTGGGCGAAGGTTTTCCTCTTTCCCTGCAGGAAGGCATGATGGCCGGGCTTCCGGCCGTGGCGCCGGCGGAGCCGCCCTACACGGACGTGCTCACGGACGGCGCGGTCCTCATTCCCCGCGACCCGGAAAAGGCGGCCCGCGCTCTTGAAACCGCGCTTCTGCTGGACCCCGTCCGCCGGCGGGAGTTGTCCGCGGCCGCCCGGCGGTTCGCCCAAGAGAACTGGGGGCTGGACCGCATGGTGGACCGCTACGAAGCGGCTTTGCTCAATCTGATGGACGGGAGGAACCGGCATGCGGCGTAATGTTCTCGTGGTGGGTTCGGGCTGGGTGTCTGCCCAGAGGCACGTCCCGGCCCTGCTGGCCAACGGCTGCCGCATCGCGGGCGTGGTCAACAATTCCCTGACGGGGGAACACCTGGCCCGGAAGCTGGGCGCGGCGTGGTACAAAGACCTGGAGCATGCGCCGGCGGATTTCGACCTGGTGAGCATCGGCACGCCCCCCGACACCCATTGGCCCCTGTTGAAGCAAGCCGCCGCCTTCGGCAAGCCCATTTTGTGCGAGAAACCGCTTGTGACTTCCCGAGCCGAGCTGGAGGAAACCCGGACCGTGTTCGGACGTCCCGGCGCGCCGTTGTTGGGGGTTTACCACAACTTCCAATTCACGCGCTCTTGCCGCGCCGTCGTGGAGCGCATGGGAAACGAACCCTTGGTCCGTGTGCTGGCCGTCCAGTTCAGCAACCCCAGGCGGCGGCTCCCCACCTGGTACCAGCGCCTGCGGGGCGGGCTTTTCTTCGACGAGTCCCCCCACTTTTTCTACCTTCTGCGAAAGTTCCTCGGGAACTACGAGATCGTTTCGCGGCAGGCCGAGCTTTTCCAGAACGACGAGGTCCGCGCCCTCAACCTTGCGGTGCGCGGCGAACAAAACGTGTCGGGCCACGTGCTCATGCTCTTCGACGCGCCCGTTTCGGAATGGTACTTCCTGGTCTTCCAGCAATCCCGCCTTCACATCATGGACCTCTTCCGCGACGTCGTCGTCACCTTGCCCAACGACGACTGGCACGCCCCCCTGAACATCCTCCGCACCTCGACCTCCTTCCTCGCGCAGCACCTGCGAGGCGTGTTCGGTTCCGGCCTGCGCCACCTGTCGCGGCGGCTGGATTACGGCAACGGCCTGCTGGTGGAGAAATTCCTGGCCGCGGCGGAAACGGGCGACCGGTCCGGCCTGGCCGGTTTCGACCTGGAGGCGGGCTTGGACGTGGTGGAGCGCATCCTCTCCTGCCTGCCTCCGCCCAAGTGACGACGAGGGCCCTTCTGTCTCTGGCGCGGCGAGTCTTCCGCGCCCAGGGGGTTCAGCCCGCCACCGCCTTATGGCGGGTCTTTGAAACTCAGGTCGTTTTGGAGCGGTTGTGCGGGCGGGGAAAAGGCTTGGATTTGGGCTGCGGGGACGGGAGGCTGGCGGAAATCCTCTTCTGCAAGACTCCGGACATCCGCTGGACGGGCCTGGATTTGGACGCGGAGGACGCCGCCCGCGCCCGCGCGCGGGGCTTGTATGAAAAGGTTCACGCGGCTTCCGCCTCCGCCATCCCGGAACCCGACGGCTCCTTCGACGTGGTCTTTTCCAACTCCGCCCTGGAGCACATGGACGGCTTGGACGCCGTCTTGACCGAAGCCGCCCGCGTCCTCAAACCCGGCGGGCGCTTCTTTTTCACCGTCCCCGTGCCCGAATTCCGGAACCTGCTCCTCTGGCCTCGGCTGCTCCGGCGGACCGGTTTCGCGGGGGCGGCGGAACGTTACGCGCAAAGCTTGGACCGCCGGCTCGCCCACGTCAACTACCTGTCGAAAGAGAACTGGGAAGATCGGCTGGCGCGGCGGGGGCTCCGATTGGAAACGGCGAAGGGTTACTTTCCCGGACGAGGCGTGGCGGTTTGGGAAACCTTATCGAACGCCACGGGCGGGCTTTTGTATTGGCTGGGGGGAGGGCGCCGGACGCCCCGGCAGATTCAGGAGTCGGCGGGCCTTCTGCGGCGGGAACGGCCTTGGCTTGGCGACGCGATGCTGGCCGTTTCGTTTCCGGCGCTGCTCCTCGCGGATATGGACCGATCGAAAAACTTCGGCTGCCTGTTCGCGGCCGCCGTGAAGACCTCTTAAACCGCCGCGGCCGCCCGGGCGGTCTGGTAGACCCGGTAGTCGATCTCCGGAAAGATGTTGTCCCTCTCCTCCAACGAGCGCACGAAATCCTCCCGCAGGCGGTTCTCCCGGATCTGGTGGTAAAGCTCCAGCAGGCGCCCCACGTGCTCGCGGGTGCGCAGTTCGGAATACTGGCGGGCGGTGCCCACGGTCATGAGGAAGGCCCAGTCAGACGACTGGGCCAGCAAAAGCTCCCGCGCCGCCTGATTGAGGGCCCGTTTTAAAAGCCCTTCGGCGTTGGGGAACTCGTCGGCCAGACCGATCATGCGTTCGGCGCCCACGTGCAAATGCGGATAGATCCAGTCGTTGGAGGCGTTGAGCCACACCTCGTGGTAGCCCTTGTCGCCCCAGGAGGAGGGCTCGGGCGAAACGATCTGCTGCTCGGGAAACTTTTCCAGATACTCCGGCGGCGTGATGGTCTTGAAAACGCTCTGGTCGTAATGGATTTTCTTGAGGAGGAACTCGAGGAAGTCGGGGCCCTCGAACCACCAGTGGCCGTAAAGCTCGGCGTCGTAGATCGAGGAAATCACGGGCGGTCGGCCCATGATGCTGCGCAGATATTCCACCTGCCGTTCGCGGTTGAAGAGGAAGTTCCCGGCGTGGGAGGCGGCCGTTTCCCGCGCCTGCGCCGGCGAATAGGGCGCCTTGTCGGTCAGGGAAACGCGGCCCGTCACCCGGTGGTATTTGATGCCCACGTTGCGGCGGACGCCGTCCTCGTGGAGGAAATTTCGGATGTAGGTGTAATCCAAATCGTAGCCGATGTCGCGGTAGAACTCCCGGTAGGAAGGGTCGCCGGGGTAGCCGCTTTCGGCGGACCACACCTGCTGGGCCGTCTCGGTGTCGCGGCCGAAAAAGGCCACGCCCGCCGGGGCGAACACCGGCGCGAAAACGCCGTAGCGGGGTCGCGGCCGGGCGAAGAGGAGGCCGTGGGCGTCCAAAAACGAAAAACGAATGCCGTGCTCCGCCAGGATTTCGTCCACCCCGGTGGCGTAGGCGCACTCCGGCAGCCAAATGCCGCGCGGCGGCCGGCCGAAGTGCCGGCGATAATCCTGCACGGCAACTTGGATCTGGGCGCGGCGGGCCTGGGGATGGATCATGAGGGGCAGGTAGCCGTGGGTGGCGCCGCAGGTGATGATTTCCAGGTAGCCGGCGTCCTGCAGGGCGCGGAAACGGGTGAGCAGGCGGCCGCCGCACGCGTCGAACATCTCGGCGGCCTTGCGGAACTTGGATTGGTACATGAGTGCCGTTTCGTGGAAAGACGAGGGCAGGGACCGGGTGCGGTGCACCTCCTTCTCGGCCAGATCCAGGAGCTTCTCCAGCTTCTTCTTGTAGCGGCCCATCAAAAGATCGTCGGCCAGCATGTTGCACAGGGGCGGCGTGAGGGACATGGTGAGACGGAAGTGCGTCCGCTCCCCGGCCATGCGCTCCATCATGTCCAGGAGCGGCACGTAGGTTTCGGTGATGGCCTCGGAGAGCCAGTCTTCCTCGAGGAAATCCGGGTATTCCGGATGCCTCACGTAAGGAAGGTGGGCGTGGAGCACGAGGCAGAGATAGCCTTGGGGATCGCTCATATGGTTTTGAGGGGGGACGGGGTTAAGAGAAACGCGGCGGGCGCGGGAGTGCCGACCGGCGCCGGGCCGAGGAGGTGTTTTCCGCCATTCCTCACGCGCCCTCTCGGGGCGGGGCGGAGTCTTCGGCGCCGCGCCGGGTCCGGCGGTCCACGGAGAAGCGGGCGGATTCCGAAAGGTCGCCGTCGGCGTTGTCGGCGCGGATGGGGATGTCCAGGCGGCCGTCGGGCAAAGGGAAGCGCAGCGCGAAGGTGCCGTCGGGGTTCAAGTCCACGGGTTCGCCGCGCACGGTGACGCGGGCGTCGGGCTCGGTGGCGCCGTACACCAGAAGCTCGCAGTCGGCCACCATCCAGAATTTTTTCGCGCCCGGGGCCGGCGCCGCGGGGCGGGCCCAGGAAGAACCCGGCCAAGACGAGACGGCACGGAACAGCTCCCACCGCAGGGCCTGCATGCGGGCCACGTCCATGGAGCCGGCGCCCAGGCGGCCGCCGCCGGAGAGTTCGTAAAGCCTCTCCCATTCGCCTTTGAGCATTCCCCACTTTTCGTCGGTGAGCGCGGACACCTCGCCGGCCGGCAATTGGATCTCGTTGGACCGGGCCAAAAGGAGGAACCGTCCGTCGGGCAGCAGCAGGCCCAATTCCCCGACCCAGGAGCCGCCCCGCGCGGGGCTGAAAACGTACCAGGCGCGGGCGTCGAGATGAACGTCCACGTCCAAAGTTTCGCCGCCGCCTTCGCGGCTGGCGTGCAGGCGCAGGACCGGACGCGCCGATCGAGCGGCGCCGCCGTGGTCGCGCTCCACCTCCCGCCAAGTGTACGGAGCCACCTCCCAATAGGCGTGAAGCCAGTGCGGGTCCCTGGGCATGAGGACGAGCCGCGTGATGCCGTAATCGCGGGGCAGGTCCGGGCCCCGGGGGGCATAACCGTTGGAGGGGACGACGGATGGAGGAAGGCTGAGTTGGGAGCTCATGGGGTCTCTCCGGTAGAAATTCGACGCCCTGGAATGAAGCTCGCCGGAAAAAGAGGCCCTCCGGCGGCGGTTCCGGGGAGGTTTTCCTCTTCGTTCGGAATGACCTTAGTTTATAAAATCCACCCGTTGAGCGTCAACGCAAGATATCCGGCGGGGTGAAAGGTCAAAACGCGCGCGCGACCGCCTTTAACGGGAGGACGACGCGCTCCCGGCTCTCGCTCGGCGCGCCGCCGCGCTCCGGACCCGGGCGGTTTCCCGCCTCAGGCCTTTCCGCTGACGGCGCCGTGGCGGGCGCGGAAGCCGCGGGCGGCGGCGGTCATGGCGGCCAGGGAAGGCCGCACTTCTTCCCAGCGCCGGGTTTTGAGGCCGCAGTCGGGGTTCACCCAGAGTTGGTCGGGCGACAGCACCTCCAGGGCCTTCTCCAGCAGGTCTTCCATTTCTTTCTGGGACGGAACCCGCGGAGAATGGATGTCGTAGACGCCGGGGCCGATGTCGTTGGGATAACGATAGGTCTTGAAGGCGCCCAGAAGCTCCATTTGGGAGCGGGAGGCTTCGACGGAGATGACGTCGGCGTCCAGCTCGCCGATGGCCTCGATGATGTCGTTGAACTCGGAGTAGCACATGTGGGTGTGGATCTGTGTCTCGTCGGCCGCGCCGGCGGCGGACAGGCGGAAGGACTCCACGGCCCATTTCAGGTAGGCCTTCCAGTCGTCCCGGCGCAGGGGCAGGCCCTCGCGCAGGGCCGGCTCGTCGATCTGGATCACGCCGATGCCGGCCTTTTCCAGGTCCGTCACTTCGTCGCGGATGGCGAGGGCGATCTGGCGGCAGGTGGTTTCCCGCGGCTGGTCGTCGCGGACGAAGGACCATTGCAGGATGGTGACGGGGCCGGTGAGCATGCCCTTCATGGGTTTCTTGGTGAGGGATTGGGCGTGGCGGCTCCAGTCCACCGTCATGGGAGAAGGACGGGACACGTCGCCGAAGATGACGGGCGGCTTCACGCAGCGGGAGCCGTAGCTTTGCACCCAGCCGTTTTTCGTGAAGGCGAAACCGGCCAGCCTCTCGCCGAAATACTCAACCATGTCGTTGCGCTCCGGCTCGCCGTGGACCAGAACGTCCAAGCCGACTTCTTCTTGAAAAGCCACGACGCGCTTGATTTCCTCCTTGAGGAACTCGTCGTATTGCTTTTGGTCGCTCTTGCCGGCCTTGAAGGCGGCGCGGGCGGCGCGGATCTCCGGCGTTTGCGGGAAGGACCCGATGGTGGTGGTGGGGAAGAGCGGCAGGGACAGGCGCGCCTGCTGCTTTTTCTTGCGCGCCGGGAAGGGATTTTTCCGGCTCAGCATGTCGGCCGAGGCGGCGGCCAGGCGCTTTTGCACGGCCTGGTTGTGGATCTTGGGCGACGTGCGGCGGCGCGCGGCGGCCTCCGCGTTGGCCTTCAAAACGTCCTGGACGGCGGCGCGGCCCTTGTTGACGGCGCGGGCGACGACGGCCACCTCCTCCACCTTTTGCTTGGCGAAGGCCAGCCATTGGCGCAGTTCGGGGTCCAGCGCGTCCTCAATGTCCAGGTCCACGGGAGAATGCAGGAGCGAGCAGGACGGCGCGATCTGCAGGCGGTCGCCGCCCAGCGCGGCGGCGGCCTTTTCGGCGGCGGCCACGGCCTTTTCCAGGTCCGCGCGCCAGATGTTGCGGCCGTCCACGAGCCCGAGAGACAACGACAGGCCGGCGGGAACTTTTTTCAGCGCGCGGTCCAGCTGTTCCGGCGCCCTCGCCAAATCGAGATGCAGCGCGGCCACGGGAAGGCCCAGGGCCGCGTCCAGGTTGCCGCGCAGATCGCCGAAGTACGTCGCGACGAGGATTTTCAGAGAGGGGGCGGCTTTGGCCAGGCGGGCGTAGGCTCTGCCGAAGGCGGCGCGGGCGTCGTCGGCCAGGTCCAGCACCAGGCAGGGCTCGTCCATCTGCACCCATTCGGCGCCGGCGGCGGCCAGCTGTTTCAACGTCTCCTCATAAACGGGCAGAAGCGATTCCAGAAGAGCCAGCGGGTTGAGGTTGTCCGCCTTGGGTTTTCCCAAAAGGAGGAAAGACACCGGCCCCACCAGCACGGGCCGCGTGCTCACGCCCAGGGCCTTGGCTTCCTGGAAGGAATCCACGGGCTTGGAGGACGCGCGGAAGAACTTTTGTCCGGCGGAGAATTCGGGAACGATGAAGTGGTAGTTGGTGTCGAACCACTTGGTCATTTCCATGGCGGGCACGTCGCCGCCGCTTCGGCCTCCCTGCCGGCCCCGGGCCATGGCGAAATACGTGGAGAGGTCCACGGAACCGCCGCTCCAGCCGTAACGGGCCGGAACCGCGCCCGAAAGGACGGCCGTGTCCAGCACTTGGTCGTAAAAGGAGAAATCGTTGGAGGGGATGTGGTCCAGGCCGGCGGCCTTCTGCAAATGCCAGTTCTGGCTCCGCAGGGACCGGGCGGCGTCCTGCAGGCCTTTCTCGTCCAGCTTGCCGGCCCAGAAGCTTTCCAGGGCGGTCTTCAACTCCCGGCGCGCGCCCATGCGCGGAAATCCCAAATTAGCGGCTAAAGCCATGATTGTTTCTCCTTTTTCCTATTTCAATGAATGGGGTCCGGCCAGTGTATCAAAATTCGTCCTCCGTCGGAAGGGGAGCCGCCTCAAAAAAAGGCCGGGGCGCCCGAAGGTTCTCCGGGCGCCCCGGCGCGCAATGAGAATATGCCGTCTATCCGATGGCGTCCTTGCCGCGCTCGTCGGTGCGGATGCGGAGCACGTCGTTCAGCTCCAACACGAATATCTTCCCGTCCCCGACTTTGCCGGTCTTGGCGCCCTTGGCGATGGCTTCCATGGCCGGCTTCACGTAATCGTCGTTGACGGCCATCTCCAGCTTGGTCTTTTTCAGCAGGCTTCCGGCCTCCGTGTGGCTGCGGTAGACCTCGGAGATGCCCTTCTGCCGCCCGCGTCCCATGACGCTGCACACGGTGACCAGGTGGATTTCTTTCTCGTCCAGGCGCTGGAGCACCTCGTCCAGGCGGTCCGGTTGGATGATGGCGATGATGTATTTCATGAGCGCTCTCCTAGTCCAGAAGGGTGTAGGCGGCCTCGCGGTGCTCCGTGAGGTCCAAGCCGATCCGTTCGTTCTGTTCCGACACGCGCAGGCCCAGGGCCCAATCCACCAGCTTGAGCAGGATCCAGGAGACGACGAAGGAATAGACCGCCGTGACCAGCACCGCTTTGATCTGCACGCCCAGCAGCCCGGCGTTGCCGTAGAAAAGCCCGTCGGCGCCGGCCGCGTTCACCGACGTGGTGGCCCAAAGGCCCGTGGCCACCGCGCCCCAGATGCCGCCCACGCCGTGCACGCCGAAAGCGTCCAGGGAATCGTCGTAGCCCGCCTTGGGCTTCACCCAAGACACGAACACGTAGCAGATCATGGACACGGTGACGCCGATGCCCACCGCGCCCATGGGATTGACGAAACCCGCCGCCGGCGTGATGGCCACCAAGCCCGCCACCGCGCCCGTGATGGTGCCCAGCATGGTGGGGTGCTTGTTGAATATCCAGTCGAGGAAAGCCCAGGCCAGGCCCGCCGTGGCCGCCGCGATGTGGGTCACCACGAAGGCGTTGGTCGCCAGCGCGCCGGAACCCAGGGCGCTGCCGCCGTTGAAACCGAACCATCCGAACCAGAGAAGGCCCGCGCCCAGCACCGCGAACGGCAGGTTGTGGGGCGGCGACATATGCTTGGGATAGCCGCGCCGTTTGCCGAGGACCAAGGCCGCCGCCAAAGCCGCCGCGCCGGCGTTGATGTGCACCACGGCGCCGCCGGCGAAATCCAGCGCGCCGTCCTGCCGCAGGAACCCGCCCACGCCCCACACCCAATGGCAGACAGGGTTGTAAACCAGCGTGGCCCAAAGGAGGGAGAAGACGCAAAAGGCGGAGAACTTCATCCTCTCGGCGAAGGCCCCCAGGATGAGGCCCGGCGTGATGATGGCGAACATCGCCTGGAATATCATGAAGGCTTGGTGGGGGATGGTGGCGGCGTAGTCGGGGTTGGGCGCCAAGCCCACGCCCTTGAGCCCGAACCAGTCCAGGCCTCCGATGAGGCCCTTGACGTCGGGGCCGAAGGAGAGCGAGTAGCCGAAGAACACCCACTGCAGGGTGATGAGGCCCATGAGCATGAAGCACTGCATGAGCACCGACAACATGTTCTTCCGCCGCACCAGGCCGCCGTAGAAGAACGCCAGGGCCGGCGTCATGAGCAGGACCAGGGCCGCGGAGGTGAGGATCCAGGCGGTGTCGCCCGAATCCACCGGAAAAGCCGGAGCTTCGGAAGCCGCCGGCGCGACGGCGCCTTCCACGGCGGCCGGCGCGCTCTCTTGGGCCCGGGCCGGAACGGCCGCGGCGCCCGCCCACAAAACGAACAACGGTAAGACCAACGTCCAGGAAAAACGCATGTGTTGAGACCTCCTCGTCGGAGCATCAGCGATGATCAGGATGGCCCAAGACCGCGTCGTCTTGGAAGGCTGGGCGAACGAATGGCCGGCGGGCACGGCGCTGTGCCTGTGGGGCGGAAATATAACAAGGGCCCGGCCTTCCTGTCAAGCCGGCTTGAGGCGGCGGGCAAAAAAAAGGCGCGCGGGGATTTCACCCCGCGCGCCGTAGTGCGGAACGGTCGGCTCAGCCGATGGCGGCCTTGCCCCGCTCGTTGGTGCGGATGCGGATGGCGTCCTCCAGGGGGACGATGAAGATTTTCCCGTCCCCGATGCTGCCCGTCTTGGCCGCCTTGGTGATGGCCTGGACGGCGGCTTCCACGTAGTCGTCGTTCACGGCGATGTCGAGGCGCACCTTCTTGAGAAGGTTCACCTCGTATTTGGCGCCGCGGTAGCTTTCCTGGTAGCCCTTCTGCCGGCCCGCGCCGAGGACGCTAGTGACGGTCATGAGGTGGATCTGGGCGTCGTCCAGGGCCTTCTTCACGTCGGCCAGCTTGTGGGGCTGGATCATGGCGATGATAAGTTTCACGTTACCTCCCCGCCCGGACCGGTTCTTTGTCGGACTTCGAGGGAGCCGGGGTTCCCCCGCCGTTGCCGCCGGCCGGGGTCACGCTGTACTCCGCCGGGAAAGTCTGGAAGCCGGCGTAGGCCTCCATGCCGTGCTCGTCGATGTCCAGGCCGCGGATTTCCTCGTCGCGCGTCACGCGCAGGCCCAGCACCGCCTTGATGACGCCCCAGAACACCAGGGAGACCACCAGGGTGAAGAGGATCACGCTGCCCGAGCCGAGGATCTGCGCGCCCAGGAGCTTGAAGCCTCCGCCGTTGAACAGGCCGTTGCCGGTGGAAGCGCCGGTGATGCCGTCCACGGCGAAGAGGCCCACGGCCAGGGTGCCCCAAACGCCGTTGCACAAGTGCACGGCCAGGGCGCCCACCGGGTCGTCGATTTTAATCTTGTCGAAGAACAGCACGGCGAAGACCACCAGAACGCCGCCCACCGCGCCGATGATCAGCGAGGCCGGCAGGGAGACGAAGGCGCAAGGGGCCGTGATGGCCACCAGGCCCGCGAGGCAGCCGTTGATGGTCATGCCCAGGTCGGGCTTGCCGATGACCAGCCAGGCCGTGGCCGTGGCGGCCAGAAGGCCCGCCGCCGCCGCCAGGTTGGTGGTGTTCACGATGTGGGAGATGGCGCCCGGGTCCGCGGCCATGGTGGAGCCGGGGTTGAACCCGAACCAGCCCAGCCACAGGATGAGGCAGCCCAGCATGCCCGAGGTCATGTTGTGGCCCGGAAGGGCGTTGACGGTCCCGTCGGGGCGGTACTTGCCGATGCGGGGCCCCAGCATCAGGATTCCGGCCAGGCCCGCCACGCCGCCCACGGTGTGGACGACGGTGGAGCCGGCGAAGTCCCAAAAGCCCTTGGCCGCCAGCCAGCCGCCGCCCCATATCCAGTGGCCGGTGATGGGATAGGAGATGCCCACCAGCAGGAGGGAGAAGGCGATGAAGCTGACGTACTTGATGCGCTCGGCCACGCAGCCGGAGACGATGGTGGCGGCGGTGCCGGCGAAGACCAGCTGGAAGAAGAACTTCGCCGAAAGCGGCACGCCCGTCCAGCTGATGGAGGAATAAACGCCCGCGTAGGCGTCGCCCGTGGCCGGGCTGTTGTCCGCCCCGGAGAGCATGAACAGGCCCTTCAAGCCCATGAAGGCGTTGCCGTCGCCGAACATGAGACCCCAGCCCACCGCGTAGAAGGCGATGGAGGACAGGGCGAACACGATGAAGTTCTTGGACAGGATGTTGACGGCGTTCTTGGCGCGGCAGAAACCCGACTCCACCAGGCCGAAGCCGGCGTTCATCCAGAACACCAGGAAGGCCGTGATCAGCACCCAGAGCGTGTCGGCGGCCACTTCGCGGTCGGCCGTCGCGGCGGTAAGCGAAGCCACCTGCTCCTCCAGGCTCGGCGCGGCGGGCGCGGCGGCGGCTTCCACGGCGGGCGTTTCCTCCGCGTGCGACGCGACGGGGAAGGGAACCCCCGTTCCCAGGAGCGAGAGCAAGGCCCCGCCCCACAACAGTTTTCTCAACCTGAACATGACATCCTCCTTGGATCTATCGCTCGGGCGTTTGCGGCGCGGCTATCCGTCGCGCCTCTCGAGACCCCATCGTTTTCGAAACAAACCCCGGCTTAAATAAAAAAATCCTCCCCACGAATGTGAGGAGGACGGCATCGTCCCAACGGGTGAAATCAAGTACGGCGTTGTACTTGGCGTGATTGTAACCGAGTCCCCCCTTTCTGTCAAGAAAAAAATCGCGGCGGGTCCCGGCGGGCGGACGGCGTTAGAACTTCATTTGAAACGCGGCGTTGTAATGATCGGCCTCGCCCGGTTTGGCGCCCGCGAACCATGTCCGCACATTGTTGTATTCCAAGGCGCCGGCCAGGGACGCCGTCCACGCCACGATCACGTTGCCTGAAACAATTCGGTTGCGCACGATGTTGCCCGCCCCCGTTCCCGCCGGAATGCCGCTGTCATCGGGGTCCTCGGCGCCCCAGGCGCCGTTCAGAGTCACTTTGTCGCTCAGCTTGACGCCGGCCTCGCCCCAGCCGCCCCGGCTGGGCACCGCCTCCACGTCCGTCCCCGAGGCGCGCACGCCCGAGAGACCCTGCAGGCCGCGGTTGCCCTTGGACGCGAAGGCTTCACCCTTGAGCGTCAGCCTTCGGTGGAGCGCCAGAACCGCGTGGCCGGAAACCGTGGTGGAGAAATAGGAGCTGCCCGGGGTCACGCCGGCGGGCGCCGCGGCGGGCGCTTCGAACGTTTGGCGATGGATGGACCCGGAGACGCCCAACGTGTAAGGCCGCCCGCCCAGTTTGCGGCCGGCTTCCAGCAGGCCCTGGACCATGGGCGAGGCGCTGAGCTCGCCGGAGCCGGGCTGGTCCGTCTGGTTCGCTTGGTTCACGCCGCCCACGGCGGCGCCGGTCAAGTCCGCCGAGAAGGGGCGCAGGACGGCGGCCTTCACGGCGTAGGTGGAAACGCCGCGTTCCAGCGCGTAGTCGGCGCGGAGCTGGGGCAGGCGGTTCCACAGATTGCCCGCCATGCTCATCTGCGGCACCGCGGCGTGGGCCAGGGAGACGGGGTTTAAGGGCGCGAGCGTCGACACCCAGTCCTGCCCCGCGGTGAGCGTCCAGGCCTGGCCCTGGCTCTTGGTGGTTACGCGCAGGAACGCCTGGCGCAGGCGCGGAGCGGTTTGAATGATGTCGTTGCCGCCGGCCGAGGTCGCCCGCAGGCCCCAGAAATCGCCCTCCACGTTGGCGGCGTATTTCCAAAACTCGGAGAGGTCGCCGGACACGTTCAAGCCCAGGCGCGTCTGCCGGATGCTGCCGTTGAAGGTGGAGGCGCCGGCTCCGGCGACGGACCGCGACACGGCGAAGAGCGGGATGTCGATCATGTTGGGCCGCCGCCGGTTGTAGATGAAGTTGGTCAGCACGAAGCCGTAGACGTCGCCTTGGGTCTTGTCGCCGCCCACCGTCAGAGCGCCGGCCCGCAGGAGGGAAACCTCTCCCGCCGCCAACACCGCCAGGGCCGCCGCCATCGTTCTCCAGACGCGCTTGTCCATAAGTTCGCTCCTCCTTGGGATGCGCCTTAAAAAAAAACGCCCGCCCCGCGGAACGCGGGACGGACGCCGTCGTCCAAATCTTCCGGGACAAAAAAAATCCTCCCGCGTTGGGGGGGCGGACGTCTCTGTCCGCGGACAACCGGCACGACTTCGTGCCGTTAATGAATTTTTACCATATGGCCGCGAGGCCCGTCAAGCGCGCTCAAGTGGATTCGCGGTGAGCGATGGGCTAGAATGGTGGCATGGATCTTCCCCTGGAAACTCTTCTGGCCGGCGCGGCGGCGCTTCTGCTCTTGAGCGTGGTGCTGAGCAAGGCCTCCGACCGTCTGGGAATTCCCTCCCTGCTGATCTTCCTCGCCCTGGGCATGCTGGCCGGCTCCGAGGGCCCGGGCGGCGTGCATTTCGACGATCCGAACCTGGCGCAGGGGCTGGGCGTGGCGGCGCTGTGCTTCATCCTGTTCGCCGGCGGCCTGGAGACGGATTGGGAGGAAACGCGGCCCGTGCTGTGGCCGGCGCTGTCCTTATCCACGCTGGGCGTTTTGGTTTCGGCGGTCCTGGTGGGATGGTTCGCCTCCGCCCTTCTGGGAATGAGCAAGCTCGAGGGCCTTCTCTTGGGCGCCATCGTGGCGTCCACCGACGCGGCGGCGGTGTTCACAGTTCTGCGGGCGCGCAACGTCAACCTGAAGGGCGGCCTGAAGCCCTTGCTGGAGATGGAATCGGGCAGCAACGATCCCATGGCGGTCTTTTTGACCACGGGCCTCATCGGCCTGCTTTCTTTTCCGGATCGAGGCGCGGCGGCTTTGATCCCGGCGTTCCTGCTTCAAATGTCCGTCGGGTTGGCGGCGGGCTACGGCTTGGGAAAAGCGTTCGCCTGGCTCATCAACCGCCTGCGCCTGGAGCATGAGGGGCTTTATCCCGTGCTCACCATGGCCCTGGTCCTGCTCACCTACGGCGGCACGACGCTTTTAAGCGGCAACGGGTTTCTGGCGGTCTACGTGGCGGGGCTGGCCATGGGCAACAGCGACTTCCTGCACAAGCGCAGCCTGGGGCGGTTCCACGACGGGCTGGCCTGGATCATGCAGATCGCCATGTTCCTGGCCCTGGGTCTGCTGGTGTTTCCCGCGCGCCTCACCCCCGTGGCGGGGGCCGGCCTGCTGATCGCTTTTTTCCTTATTTTCGCCGCGCGGCCGGCCGCCGTGTTTTTGTGCCTGGCGGGAAGCGGCCTGGGCTGGCGCAAGAAGGCCATGGTCTCCTGGGTGGGCCTGCGGGGCGCGGTGCCCATCGTTCTGGCCACGTTCCCAAGGCTGGCGGGCCTGCCCGAAGCCGATCTGATTTTCCACTTGGTGTTTTTCATCGTGCTCACGTCGGCGCTGGTGCAGGGCGTTTCCATTCCCTGGGTGGCCCGCCTGCTGGAAGTGGACGCGCCCCGCGCCCGGCGGCGGCCGGGGCCCATCGAGATGGACCGCATGGAAGGAGTGGACATGCGGCTCACGGACCTGATCGTGCCCTATCAGGGCGGAGCGGCGGGGAAAACCATCGTGGAGCTGGGTTTGCCGGCGGAAAGCCTCATCGTGCTGGCGTGCCGCGGAGAAAAGTTTTTGGTGCCGGCCGGGCAGACCGTCCTGGAGGGCGGCGACGTCCTGTGGGTGCTGGTGGACGACAGGACTTTGCCGGAAGTGCGGGACATCCTCACCGGGAAGCGGCCCGGCAAAGCGGGGGACGGAGGGCTCAGGCCGGATTCTTCAGAAATTTCTTGACCGTTTCGATCACCCGCGCGACATCGAAGGGCTTGCGGATGTAGTCCGCGGCGCCGGCCTCGATGCCTTTCTTGATGTCGTCCCGCTGGGAATGGGCGGAGATGAGCAGGACGGGAATGTGCCGGGTTTTGGGATCGCTCTTTATTCGGCGGCAGGCTTCGTAGCCGTCCATGCGGGGCATCCGCAAGTCCATCAAGATCAGGTCCGGCGACTCCGAAAGGCTTTTCTCCACGCCGCTCTCCCCGTCCGGAGCGGCGACCACGGCGAATCCCTCCGGCGCCAGATTGACGGCGAGAAGCTCCACCAGGAACTTCTCATCGTCCACAACCAATATTTTCTTAGCGGCCGCCATCTTCTTTCAGCTTTCCCGCCTGATCGGGACAAAAAAAGATGAACGTGCTGCCGCTGCCCATCTCGCTTTCCAAGCCAAGCTTGCCGCCCAGGGCGTCCACCAAGGCCTTGGTGATGGTCAGCCCCAGGCCGGTGCCCGGGGTCTTCATGGCGATGGCGTCCTTCGCCCTGTAAAACGGCTCAAAAATCTTCTCGCGGATGTCTTCCGGAATCCCCGGTCCGCCGTCCTTGACGGATATCTCCACGCCGGCCTCCGCCCGGCGGCAGGACAACGCCACTTCTTTCCCCGACGGGCTGTATTTGACGGCGTTGGCCAAAAGGTTGGTCAATATCTGGCGCACGCGTTCGCGGTCCGAAACGATCTCCCGCGCTTCGTCGGGAACGAGCGTTTCGATCCGCGCGCCGTCCTTCATGTGCGACAACCCCTCGACCACCGACGCCGCCAGCGACTGAAGATCGAACTTCTCGTACCGCAGCTCCACGCCTTTTCTTTGGATCACGGAGAAATCAAGGATGCTTTCGATGAGCCTGTTCAGGATTTGCCCCTGGGCTTCGATGATCTCCAGGTAATGCAAGAGATCGGCCTTGCCGAGCTTCTCGAACTGCAGGACGCAGGTCCGGGTGAAGCCGATCATCACCGTCAGCGGCGTCCTGAGCTCGTGGGAAATCATGGAAATAAAATCGGACTTGGCGGCGCCGGCCTCCTGCAATCTTTCGATGGTCGCGGCCAGCTTTAAATTGGCGGCCTGCAAATCTTTGGTCCTTTCCTGAACCCGGCTTTCAAGCTCGGCGTTGACCTCCGTCAGCTTCTGCAGCAGGCGGCGGTTCTCGTGCAGAAGTTTCTGCTTTTCCGCCAGACGGAGGATGACCGATTGAACTTCCGCGGGGCTGTAGGGCTTTTGGATGTAGGCGAAGGCGCCCTCGTTGAGGGCTCCCAGCGCCGTCTCCAAATCGGCGTGGCCGGTCATCATGATGGCGCCCGCGTCGGGGTTGATTTTCTTCGCTGTCCGCAGGACCTCCAGGCCGTTCATGTCCGGAAGCCGGACGTCGATGAGGATGCCGGTGAGGAACTCGCCGGGCGCGCGGCTTTCGATGAAGCGGATGCCTTCCCCGCCCGTCGCCACCCACTCCACCTGGAACCCGGCCCGCCGCAGGAGGATCTGCAGCGTCTTGCCCAGCGCCGGATCGTCGTCGATGATCAGCAGGCGGTTGTAGTCGCCTCCCTCGGCCGTCACGGCGCCCGCCCCCGACGGTTTTCCTCCTCGAGGCAACGGTCCACCGTTTCCATAAGCTTGTCCATCTCCACGGGCTTGTTGAGGCAGACGAAGGAACCCTTCTTCAGGGCGTCCTCCACCAAATCTTCGGCGGAGCGGGCGGTGACCACGATCACGGCCACGTCCGGCCGCAGGTCGCGGACTTCCTTCAAAGCTCTCATTTCCCCCTCCGGACTTTTGACGTCCAGGAGGACGATCTGGAACCGACGCTCCTTGACCTGGCGCACGCATTCCTCCGCGCTCTCGACGTCCACCACCTTGTAGCCTTTTCCCTCCAGCGCCCGCTTGACGCCTTCCCGGGAGGCCGGCGCGCCGTCCATCACCAGGATCAGAGTCTTGCCGTGGAGCGATTCCTCCACGATGGACAGGATCCTTTCCATGTCGAAAGGCTTGTGGGCGACGGCGTAAGCGCCTTCGCGGACCGCCCTGCGGATTTCGTCCTCCAGAGCGTAGGCGGTCATCATGATGACCGCGGAGCGCGGGCTGATGTCCTTGATTTTCACGAAGGCGTCCACCCCGCTCATGCCGGGCATTTTGATGTCCATGAAGATGACGCGGAAATCGTTGCGGCGCACTTCCTCCAGGGCCTGCTCGCCGCTCTCCGCCACGGACACCCGGTAGCCTTTGCGGGTCAGGATTCCGCTCAAGGACAGACGGATGCCCGCTTGGTCGTCCACCACCAGCATGCGGATGGTCTCATTGGCTTCTTTCATGATCATGGGAAGGCTCCTTTAGAGGAATCAAAACCGTGAACGCGCTGCCTTTGCCGAGTTCGCTGGCCACCTGGATCCGCCCGCCGTGGGCCTCGACGATGCCCTGGCAGATGGCCAGACCCAAGCCGGTGCCCTTGGCTTTTGTGGTGAACAAGGGCTCGAAAATTTTCTTGATGAATTCCGGAGAGATTCCCTCGCCCGTGTCCTTGAACTCCACGGCGACCCCGGGGCCGCGGTCGCCGGATTCCAGTCGCGCGGAAATGCGCAGCTCTCCGCCCAGGGGCATGGCCTGGATCGCGTTCTGGGCCAGATTGGTGAAGACCTGTTTCATTTTCTGGTGGTCCATGACCGCGGCCGGAATGCCGGCCGCCCAGTCCTTGATCACTTTGACCGAGGGAGGAACTTGGAGGACCTGGAGCGTTTCCTCCAACACCGTCTCCACGGCGCAGGAAGCCGGCGCCAGCCGGACGACCCGGGAAAAATCCAGGAGGTCGCTGAGGATGTTGGTGGCCCCTTTGATCTCCTTTTGGGCGATGTCGAGAAGCTCCGGCAAAGCCGGGTCCTGCTTGAGCGCCGGATTGTCCGACAGCGAGTCCCGCAAATAATAGATCACGTTCTGGATGGCGCCCAGGGGGTTCCTCAGCTCATGGCCGACGCCGGAGGCCAGCTGGCCGATGGCCGCCAACTTTTCGGAGCGCACCACTTTTTCCTGGCTTTCCCGGAGATCTTCGTTCGCCCTTTTCAGTTCGCCGGTGCGCTGCTGCACCCGGCTTTCCAGTTCGGCGTTGATCTCTTTCAGCTCTTCCTCGGCCCGACGCAGGTCCCGGGTCATCTCGTTGAAGCTGCGCGTCAGCTCCACCATCTCGCTGCCGGAGGCGGGGTCGTCCAGGCGGGCGGCCAGATTTCCGCCGCGCAGGTCCCGCATGGCCGCGATGAGGCGCTGGATGGGGCGAAGGATGGTCCTTCGGAAAAACAAAACAACGACCGCGCTGCCCAGCAGCAGGATCGCCGTCGTGGCCAGGAGGCTCTCCCAAACCTGCCCCCACAAGGAAGCCATGGCCCTCTCCAAGGACAGGACGACGTAGACGTGGCCGAGGAACGTCGTCCGGGAAGGTTCGGCGGCGGCCTCATCCTCCCCGGACAGCATGGAAAGCCCCGCGCTTCCGCGGCGCTCGATGGAGAGCGGCGCCGTGACATGAATGGAACGGGCGTCGGACCAGACTTCCGGGCGGTCGGGCGCGCGGAGACGCGGGGGTTCCGGGCGCCCCACGGCCGCGACGGGGTCCATGTTTCCCCGGCTGTCCAGAAGGGCGATGGAAACCACGTCCTCAAGCTGCCCGGCCCGCAGGACGATGAAGCGCAAGGCCTCGCCGTCGCCCATGAAATACGGCAGGCTGCACGCGCCGGCCAAACTTTCTCCCAAAAGGACTCCGCGCTGTTCCATTTCTTTCAGGATCGCGCGCTTTTGTTGGACGAAAGCCTGCCCGATGAGCAGGACGCTCAGCAGCGCCCCCACGGCCAACAGCTGGAGGATGTAATGGAAGGAGAGGCCGGCATACCGGGCGGCCTTGGAAGCCGCGGCGCTTGGGCCCGCGCCGGCCGTCAGGATTTTACTGGTAAACATGGACCGCGCTCTTTCGGACGGAATCTCTCAGCTTCAAACCCAGGGCCTCCATCATCTTGAGGTTGATTCCCGTCTCCCCGTGAACCGCGTAGGCGAAGCCTCCGCCCTCCAGAAGGCCGGGGTCGCGGACCGCATCGTTCACCAAGGCGCCCGTCTGGCGTCCCAGCGCGTGGTAATCCGCCTCCAGGGACAACACGCCGCCGTTCTTCAGCAGGGCCTTGGAGGGAACGACCAGGCCCACCTTGTGGACGACGGAGAACCCCACCAAATATTTCCAGGTCTCCGGGTTCATGACCAGAGGATCGAAGGTCACCAGAAAAACCTCCACGCCCCAATCCTTCAGCGCCTGCATGGCCTGACCCACGGCCTTCTCCTTTTGAACCGAACGCACGTTGATCTCCAGGCCGAGTTCGCGGGCCGATTGCTGAAAGTCCTGCCCGACTCCCGAATGGCTCAGGATGAGGCCCACGCGCCGGGCCTCCGGCAGAGCTTCCTTGATCAGGCGGAGGTAAGCGGCGGGCGAAAAATCCAGAGAGACTCCCGGCGAATCCGCCGCGGCCCGGCTTTTCGCCTGCCGGACGACGCCGCTGGCCAAGCGCGGCCGGCCGGCGAAATTTCGATCGGCCCAGGAAACAGCCGCGTCGCCGATGGCCACCAGCAGGTCCGGATTAAAATCCAAGATGGCCCGTGAAACCGCTTCTCCGGACCCGCCCAGCGAGATGTCCTTGATCTCCCCCTGGGCCGTCTCCCGGATCCCCTTGGCGATTTTTACGTAGATGGGGTTATTGTCGCTCATCAAGAGGGCGACCTTGGCCCGCTCGGCCGCGTCCGCGGGCCGGCACGCGAGGAGCAGCAGGCCCGCCAAAGCACCGGGCAACCGGCGCCGAGGGTTCATGTTCCACCCTCGCGCCCCTCCTCCGGTCGATGGCGGTCACGGGCGGCCGTCAAAGTCCAGAAAGCGGCAGGACAGCCGGACGACGTACTCCCGGGAAGGGCCGGGAAGCGGGGCGTGCGAATTGTCGTAGGGCTGGATAAATTCGTAGTTCTCCCCCAGGATATCGAAAACACCGGCGCCCAGCGCATTTCGATCTGGCCCCGCAAAAAATTTTCGGCCAGGCTTAGGGGTTATCGTTGAAATCAAGGAAGCGGTAAGAAACCTTGAGGACATATTCCCTCGAAGGTCCGGGAAGGGGAGCGTGCAAGCTGTTGTACGGCTGAATGAACTCATGGTTTTCTCCCAGGATATCGAAGACCCCCAGTCCGATGGTGAGACCGTCCGCGAAGACGTTCCGGAAATTCACGAACAGGTTCGCCAGGAGCGATGGATCGAATTTCTTCAGGACAGGCTCCCCGGCGGAATCCACCGAAGCGTAGCCGTATCGCGGGCTCAAATAAGCGGCGGAGGGGCTCACCGTTGTTTTTCCGCCCACCTTGACCCCGGCGCTCAGCGTCGCCTTGTGCGCGGGAAACGCCAAATAGACGTGCTCTTTGCCCCCGGCCCGATAAGCGTCCACCGTGTTCTTGTGCGGCTCATAGAAAGAGTAGGTGAGACCCGTTTGGCCCCAGCGGTCCTTGATGGAATAAACGGCCTCCACGCCCCGGCTCCCCGTCCGGTCGTAGTTCAGGTAGCCTTCGGTGTCGGTCGGCTCGTCATAGAAGAAAATGATGGGCTTTTCCAGCTTGACGTCGAACACGTTGGCCGACAGGAACATGGTGCGGTTGAGCTGGCAGCCGGCCTCGAACTCATACACCGTGGTCCTCTCGGGCTCTATGTCGGTGTTGTAATGGATGTTTTCTATCCCGGGGGCTCGGAAGGCTTCGCTGTAAAGAAGTTTGAAATGGAAGGGGTTCATAACTTTCGTAAGCGCCGCCCGCGGCACAAAAGAGGAGCCCACCTCGCTGTGGTCGTCCCAGCGGGCGCCGACCATCAGGTTGGCGATGGGCAGGTTCAACAGACCCTGGGAAAAAAAGGCTCTGTTGGTGTAGCGGACCATTCGCCGTCCGAATTGAAAAAGATATCGGGGGTCCGTATCCTCCGTCGCCCTGGCCCTGTCCTGATAGATTTCCGCCCCGGCCAAAACGTTTAAAGATTCCGTCGCGTCATAGGAAAGAGAAAGGTTTCCCGTGTAGCGCTCCACCCGTTTGTCGAGCGTCAAGAAGGGGGATCTTTCCAGCCAGGGCCTCTGCTGCATATAGGTGACGTCCGGCGTGATGGTGAGGGCGTCGCCGACGCGATGGTCGTACTTGGCGTTGAAATGGTATGTGGTGAAGCTGTACCGAATGGTGTCCGCAACGACATCCGTGAAGGCGTCTCTCTGCGCGATCTCTTGCCGGTCCATGATGGCGCGGGTTTTTAGATTCCCGTGGGCCACGCCCAGGTTGATGTGGGCCGGCCGCAGTTCCGAATACTCGGCCATGTCGTATTGGGACCCGTGGATGTCCGTGTAAATTCGGTCGCTCCCGTTCCCCTCGCCCAAAAGGACCCCGGCGGACACGCTTGTATCGCCCGCTTTTTTCCCGAAGGACAAGCTCCCCTCCCGGCGGCTGAACGTCCTGTTCATTTGGCCGTTGACGAGCGATATCTCGGCGCCGTTGATGTCTTCGGCGCCTTTGGTCGTTATATTGATCACCGCCAGCTCCGCCAGGCCCCCGTAGATGGCGGAGCCGGGCCCGCGGATGACCTCGATCTGCTTGATTTGGTCCATGGGGAGGTTGTGGTTGCCCAAGGGCAGGGTGGAATAGAGGAGCTCATTGTAGGGCTGGCCGTCCACGAGGAGGAGGATTTTTCCCTCCATGCCCCATATGCCCCGGAACCCCGGGCCCTTGTTGCTGTAATTGTCGAGGCCGAATGCGAAGCCCGGGACGAACCTCAAAACGTCCATGATGTCCCGGGCGCCCGAGGCGGCTATCTCTTCTTCGGTGATGATGGTCACGACGCCCGGCGCCTCCCGGGTGGTCAGGCTCTTCTTGGCGGGCGCGGCCGTCATGAGGTTTAAAAAATCTTCCATGGTGACTTCGCCGACGTCGGCATATTTCGGAGCGCTTTCGCGGGACCAGGCGGGGTGAGCGATTTGAAGCGCGAAGAGGAAAACGACGAACGGCGAACGGAAAGTGTCTTTCATGGAGCGGCCCCCCTTTGCCATAACTTCCTGCGGCTGGTATTAGTCTAGCCGGGGGACCGCGTAAATTCAACGGTTTATCTATTCGTTTTTTGAATCATCGGCTCAAAAAAGGCATGAGCCAGCCCTCCAAATAGACCATGAAGGTGATGAAGACGCCCAGCTCCAACACGACGGGCGTTTCCACCGGAAGAGTTCGCCCGGCGGGCTAAACAAGGACTTCAGGAAGGGCGTTTTCTAAACCAGCTTTTGGTCCAAAAATCGGGGTAGGGTCAGAGGGCGTTCTTGTCCAGGCGGTAGCGGTTGGAGCCGAAAATGAAAAGCGCCGGCACCGTGGCCGCCACCTCGGCCGCCACGAGCCAGGCCGGAAAAGGGTTCACGCGCCCCGGCATCAGCAGGCCGCGGCGACGCCGCCGCAGACGGCCAGATAGCGAGCGGAGGACAGATAGACGATGTTGTTGGGGGCGTTCTCCTTCTTGGCCATGGCGTTTCCTTTCGTTTAAAGAGGTTAATAAATACGACTTATATAACCGGTTGGCAAGACGCCGGCGCGGTTATCCCGGCAGGCGCATGGGCCGCAGGCGGACGCGGATGGGCAGGATCACCGCCTCCAGGCCCGCGAACAGAAGGCGGCGCTGGATGGCGAAGGCCGTCTGGTTGTGGAGGAACCGCGTCCAATAGGTTTCCCCCTCGAAAGCCAGCTGGCCGGTGAAAAAAACTTTCTTGGGCCATTCCTCCGCCGATTTCTTGCACAGGTCCTCCAGCCCTTCGATGACGTCGGTCTCCAAATCCATGCGCGATTCGGCGTAGAGGCCCATGCCTTTGGCCAGCTCCACGTACTTGTCCAGGTCCGCCTGGATGGACGTCCGCAAGTTTTCGATCTCCGCCTTGCCCTTGAACCGATCGCTGTCGATGACGCCCACCGACAGGAAAACGAAATTCTTGAAATGGCCGGGGAAGAACCTGTGGATGGCCAGAAACGAATGGATGCCCATGCCGTTGTAGCCGTTCACCATGAGCAAGGCCGCCGGCTTCAGGGGCTGCTTGCGCGGCGCCTGCTTGACCTCCACCGGCGGGATGTTGGCCAAAATCTCGTCGAGGTGGCGCAGGGCCTTGGTGGTGTCGTCGTAATGGCGGCGCACCCACAGGCAGAAGCCCACCAGCGCGCCGGTGATGATCAGCGTGACCCATCCGCCCTCCTCGAATTTCAGCAAGATGGTAACCACCAGGATGACCAGCGTCACCGCCAGCCCCGTCGCCATGATGGCCAGCCGCCGCCCGCGGTCCGCGGCGGGGAC